>CAYTOT010000016.1:0-92519 GCA_964439475.1 uncultured Alcaligenaceae bacterium | reverse complement strand
TAGAACTCGCCCGCGCTCTTGCGCGTCATCAGCACCTTGACGCCGGTGGCCTTCTCGAAGGCCGCCACCATCGGCCGGCACCACTCCTCCTGCACCGTGCAGTACACGACGAGCTCGCCCTGGGCGAAAGCCGACAATGGTGCAGCCAGCGCCAGCGCCGGCACGAGCCCGCGCAACAACGACAACGTCTTCATGGTCCTTCCTCCTGTTGACGTCAGCCCTCGATCGGGATGCCGACGGTTTCTGCAAGCTTACCTGCCAAAGCGGCGTTCGTGGCGAGCAACGGATTGCCGGAGCGAACGCCGTCCCCGGCAAAGAAATCGTTCACGCAGCCGCCCGCCTCCCGGACGAGCACGATCCCGGCCGCGCAGTCCCAGGCGTTGATGTGAAGCTCCATGTACGCCTCGGCACGACCGGCCGCCACGTCGACGAGGCCGAGCGCCCCCGAGCCCGAGCGCCGGATGGCCGCGCCCGCATTCATGACACGCGAGAGCAGGTCGACGTATGCCTGCGCGGGCCGGCGCGTGGACCATCCGCACTCTACCGTCGCCGCGCCGATGTCGGCGACCGGGCTTACCCTGAGCCGCTCGCCGTCGAGCCAGGCGCCCTCGCCCTTCGCGGCGGAATACAGCCAGTCGTGGGATGGATCGTAGATCGCCCCCAGCGTGGGAATGCCGTGCTCTACGTAGCCGATCGACACGCAATAGCGCGGCAGGCCGCGCGCGTAGTTGGCGGTGCCGTCGATGGGATCGATCAGCCACAGGCGCTCGCCGCTCGTGCCGCCGTCCTCCTCGCCGATGATGGCGTCGCCGGGGAAGCGCTGCGCGATCGCCGCGCGGATGAAGCGCTCGACCTCGCGGTCCATCTCGGTGACCACGTCGTGGCGGCCCTTCATGGACACCGCGGAGGTGCCAAAGGCGCGGTGCGCGAGCTTGCCGGCGTCGCGGGCGAGGGCACGGCAGAGGTCGTAGCGCATTTCGGTCGTCGGCTTTCAGCTATCAGCTATCAGCGGTCGGCTGTCAGCTGTCCGCTATCGGCAGTCGGCAGGTCAGGAGCGGAATCATTCCGTGTGGGCTGGGGCCGCGGGTCACAGCTCGACCATGCGGCGCGTTTCGAGGGACTGGCGCAGGGCGATGCCGATGCGGGTAGCCTCGGTGGCGTCGTGCAGCGACAGCGATGGCTTCACGCCGTTGCGCACGCAGTCGACGAAATAGCTGTCCTCGCGGAGGAAGGCGTCGGCGAAGCGCTCGTAGAAGGTGGGCGTGGTCAGCGTGCGGATGCCGTGGGCGTCGGAGATCTGCACCTGGTTCTGCCGTCCCTCGCGGCCCACGGTGAGACGGCCGTCGGTGCCGATGATCTCGGTCAGCGTCTCGTGGCCGTGCGCCATCGTGCGCGAGGCGTAGAAGCAGGCCATGCGGCCGTCGGCGAACTCGCAGATGGCAACGCCGTTGTCGACGTCGCCGCAGGCCTTCAGGCCCTCGTGCACGGCGACGGTCCCGGTGGCGAACACGCGCGTGGCCTTGGGCGAGCCCAGGAGCCAGCGCGCGAGGTCGATGTCGTGCACGCTCATGTCGACGAAGATGCCGCCGGAGGTCGGCGCGAAGCGCACGAAGAAGCCGGAGGGATCGTTCTGGTCGCAGGTCTCGGAGCGCACGAGGAACGGTCGGCCGATCGCGCCAGACGCGATGCTCTTCTGCGCATCCTGGTAGCTGGCGTCGAAACGGCGCACGAAGCCGATCATCACCTGGAGATCGGGATGCTTCGCTGCTTCTTCTTCCACGGCGCGGCACTCGTCGAGCACCATGGACAGCGGCTTCTCGCAGAACACGTGCTTGCCGGCGCGCAGCGCCGCGATGATCTGTGTGGGGTGCAGCGTGCTCGGCGTGATGAGGAAGACGGCATCGACCTCCCTGTCGGTGACGAGATCCGCGTAGTCCTTGTGCACGCGCTGCACACCGAGCGTCTGGCGCGCCCAGTCGAGCTCCTCGCCGAGCGGACTGCACGCGGCCACCAGTTCGGCACCGCGGACGCGGAAGGCGAGGTTCTCGGCATGGCGCCGGCCCATGCGGCCGAGGCCCGCGATACCCACCTTGACGATGCCGCTCATGGCGCCGGAAGCTCCACGATGCGCTGCTCGCGCCACGACGTGGTGGCGGCGTCGGCGAGGACGAGGGCCGCCACGCCATCGTCGATCGACGTGCGCACCGGCGTGTTCCTCGCGAGCGCGTCGAAGAAATGCGCCATCTCCAGCGCGTACGCGGCCCGATAGCGCTCGAGGAAGAAATGCTCCGGCAGGTCGGCGCTCACCGCCGTCGCCGTGGAGGCCACGACCTCGGTCGGACGGTGGTTGTTCGCCTGCAGCATGCCCTTGCTGCCGAGCACCTCGAAGCGCTGGTCGTAGCCGTAGGCGGCGCGGCGCGTGGTGTTGATCTGGCACAGGCGCCCCTTGCGCGTGCGAATCGTGACGGCCGTGCAGTCGATGTCGCCCACCGTGCCCACCGCCGGATCGGTGAGCACGCTGCCGGTGGCGTGGACGGTCGCCGCGTCGTCGTCGAGGATCCAGCGGAAGATGTCGAAGTCGTGGATCAGCATGTCGCGGAAGATGCCCCCCGAGCGCTTCAGATACTCGACCGGGGGAGCCCCCGGGTCGCGGCTCGTGACGACGAGCATCTCGGGTTCGCCGATCTCGCCCTTCAGGATGCGTTCCTTGGCCGCATGGAACGTCGGGTCGTAGCGGCGCTGGAAGCCGATGAGGCAGGTCACGCCGGCCTTCCTCACCGCTTCGGCACAGGTGCGGGCGCGCTCCACCGAGAGGTCGACCGGCTTCTCGCAGAAGATCGCCTTGCCCGCGGCAGCGCTCCTCACGATGAGGTCGGCGTGCGTGTCGGTGGAGGAGCCGATCACCACCACGCCCACGCCCTTGTCGGCGAAGACGTCCTCGGCGGTGGCCACCCGCGCCCCGTGCTGCTGCGCGAGCGCGGCCGCGGCATTCGGGTCCACGTCGACCACGTAGCGCAGCGCGACACCCGGCTGCCGCACGAGGTTGCCGGCGTGGATCTTGCCGATGCGGCCGGCACCGAAGAGAGCTGCGTCCATCGTCGATGTCCTTTGCGTTGCGGTACTGCGTGGCTATTTCGCGAGCATCCACTCGTGCGCGGGATCGTTCCGGAAGTGCCACTCGCGCACCGGACCCGCCATCACGTTGAGGTAATACGAGTCGTAGCCGTAGGGAACCACCACCGGGTGGTAGCCGCGCGGCACCATCACCACGTCGTGATCCTCCACCGCCATCGACTCGTCGAGCGAGCGATCATCGGTATACACGCGCTGGAAGGCAAAACCCTGCGCGGGATCAAGGCGGTGGTAGTACGTCTCCTCGAGCGCACTCTCCGCCGGCAGGTTGTCGGTGTCGTGCTTGTGCGGCGGGTAGCTCGACGAGTGCCCGGAAGGGGTGACCACCTCGACCACGAGCAGCCGTTCGGCAGGCTCCGTCTGCGGCAGGATGTCGCACACGTAGCGCGTGTTGGCGCCGGTACCGCGCTCGAAGCGCCGCATCGTCGACGGCTCGATGACCCGCGCCTTGCGCGTACGCGATTGCGGCGCGAAGGCGGTGGCGAAGGCGACCTCGGCGTGGCCGTGCGCCGTGACCGTGACCGTCTCGCCCGCCGGCAGGTAGACCGCGTGCGGTGCCTCGTCGGCGAAGACGCCCTCGCGCTTGCCGATCGTGCGCCACCTCTGCTCCGCCCCCGTGACCGTCACGTTGCCGCAAAGCACGACGATGCACACCTCGTCGTCGTTGCCCGGGCGCTCGACCGACTCGCCCGCCGCCAGCCGATGCGCGGCGAAGCCCACATAGTTCCAGCCCGCCGACTGCGGCGTGACGCTCACGATGTCGCGTCCCGTCTTCTTCGCCTTCACGAGGAGACTCACCGGTGGCTCCTTACGAGGTGACGAGCTGCTTCAACGTGCGAAAGCCCTTGTCGGCATACGCGTAGGCGGGCGCGACCACGGGATCCTGCTCGGCCTCCACCACCAGCCAGCCGGTGTAGCCGTTGTCGCGCAACAGGCGTATCACCGCTGGGAAGTCGATCGCGCCGTCGCCGGGCACCGTGAACGCGCCGTTGATCACCGACTCGAGGAAGCTCCAGTCATTGTTGCGCGCGAGCCGGATCACGTCGGGCCGCACGTCCTTGCAGTGCACGTGGCAGACGCGGTGCACGTGCTTCGCGAGCATCGCCACCGCATCGCCACCGGCGAAGGTCATGTGGCCGGTGTCGAAGAGCAGTCCCACCTCGGGGCCCACGCGGCGCATCAGCTCGTCGACGTCGGCCGGCGCTTCGACGTAGGCGCCCATGTGGTGGTGGTACGCCACACGCACGCCGTGGGCGAGCGTGTGCTTCGCAAAGCGGGTAAGGCGATCGGCGTAGCCGTCCCACTGCGCGGCAGTGAAGAAGCGCGGACGCTTGTACAGCGGCTGCGGCGAGCCCTGGATGCTGTCGGCGACTTCTCCGTAGACCATGACCCTGGCGCCGTTGTCGGCGAGCAGCGCGAGGTGCGGGCCCACCGCCTCGATCTCCTCTTCCACCGAGCGGCGCGCGAGGCGTCCCGAATACCAGCCGGAGACGAGCTCGAGACCGTGGGCGCCGAGCACCTCGCGCAGCGCCGCCGATTCGCGCGGGAACTTGTTGCCGAGCTCAAAGCCCTGGTAGCCGATCTTGCGGCCCTCGGTCAGCGCCGTCTCCAGCGGCGTCTCGCCGCCGAGCGACGGCAGGTCGTCGTTGCTCCACGAGATGGGATTGATGCCGATCTTCACGTTCATCGTGCTGCCTCGTCGACTCGGTGCAACCGGTGCCGTCGCAGGCGACTGTCCGCGCGCCGACACCGGGCTTCATTCGCGTGGCACGCGTGCCGGGCAGTACCCGGACCTGCGGCATTTTCGTCGTGCAACGTCACGGTACCTGCTTCCGCTTGCCCGCCTCGTAGGCGGCGCGGGCCTCGCGCACTTCCTTGCGCTCCGATACCTCGGGCACTGCCACCTCCCACCACCAGCCCCCCTCCGCCGTCGTGCGGGCCGGATCGGTGTCGATCACCACGACGCAGGTTCTCGCGCTGGCGCGCGCCCGCGCGAGCGCCGCTTCGAGCTCGGGGATCGTCGTCACGTGCTCCGCATGCGCGCCCATCGACGCCGCATGCGCCGCGAAGTCGATGCGCGGCGCGTCGCCTTCGGTGCCGTCGTCGAAGAGGTTGTTGAACGGCGCGCTGCCCACCGCCTGCTGCAGCCGGTTGATGCAGCCATAGCCGCGGTTGTCGAGGATCACGATCACGAGCTTGCGGGAGAGCATCACCGACGTCGCGATCTCGGCGTTGAGCATGATGTAGCTGCCGTCGCCGACCATGACGATCACCTCGCGGTCGGGATGCGCCATCTTCACGCCCAAACCGCCGGCGATCTCGTAGCCCATGCACGAGTAGCCGTACTCCATGTGGTAGCCGCCCGGGACGGAGGTGCGCCAGAGCTTGTGCAGTTCCGCCGGCAGCGTGCCCGCGGCGCACACCACGATGTCGCGCTCGGTCGAGACGGGGGAGCTGCGCTGCACGGCGCCGATCACGTCGCCATCGTAGGGCAGCGTGACGTCTCGCTGGCCGGTCAGGCGCGCGACGTCGTCGCGCCACGCCGCGGCGCCCGCTCGCGCCCGCGCGAGCCAGCGCGCGTCGGACGTGTAGCCGCGCAGGGCGTGGGCGAGCGCCTCGAGTCCCGCCCGGGCATCGCCCACCACCTCCACGCCGCGCCACTTGCGCGCGTCGAAGGCGTTGACGTTGAGGTTGACGAGCCGCGCCTGCCCGAAGAGCGAGTGCGAGCCGGTGGTGAAGTCGGTGAGGCGCGTGCCCACCGCGAGCACCACGTCGGCCTCGCAGGCGAGCGCGTTGGCGGCAGGCGATCCGGTCACGCCGATCGCGCCCTGCTGCAGCGGGTGATCCCAGGGCAGCGCGCCCTTGCCGGCCTGCGTCTCGGCGACCGGGATGCCGTGCGCGTCGGCGAAGCTGCGCAACGCGTCGGTGGCAAGGCCGTAGAGCACGCCGCCACCCGCCACGACGAGCGGCCGCTTCGCGCCGCGCAGCGCCTCCGCCGCGCGCGCGATGGCGTCGGCCGATGGCGCCGGCGCGTCGAAGGTCACCACCGCCGGCTCGAAGAAGGCGTCGGGATAGTCGCACGCCATCGCCTGCACGTCCTGCGGCAGGGCGAGCGTTACCGGCCCGCACAGCGCGGCGTCGGTCAGCACGCGCACGGCCTCCGGCAACGCAGCGATCAGTTGCGCGGGATGCACGATGCGGTCGAAGTAGCGCGACACCGGACGCAGGCAGTCGTTGGCGGTCACCGTGCCGTCGGCGAAGTCCTCCACCTGCTGCAGTACCGGATCGGGGGCGCGCGAGATGAACACGTCGCCAGGCAGCAAGAGCACCGGCAGGCGGTTGACGTGCGCCAGCGCCGCGGCAGTCACGAGATTGGTGGCGCCCGGTCCGATCGACGTGGTGCACGCCATCATGCGGCGGCGGAACTTCGCCTTGGCATAGGCGATGGCCGCGTGCGCCATCGCCTGTTCGTTGTGGGCGCGCCAGGTGGGCAGTGCGCTGCGATGCGCGTGCAGCGCCTCGCCGAGGCCGGCCACGTTGCCGTGGCCGAAGATCGCGAACACGCCGGCGAAGAGCGGCTGCTCGCCTTCCGGCGTGCGCGCCCGCACGGCGGCGAGGTAGCGGACGACGGCTTGGGCGGCGGTCAGGCGCACGATGTCCTCATGTGCGACCCTGCTGCCACAGGTCGATCAGCTTCTCGAAGTTCGCCCGCACCGCGCGCTTCAGCGCCGCGTCGTCGCTGGTGCCGGCGAGCCACGCCGCGGCGGGCTCGTGGAAGATGGTGCGCCCGACCGCGAAGCCGCGGCAGGTCTTGCTGCCGTGCGCGTCCTCGAAGCCCCTGGCGAGCGTATCCATCGGCGCGTTGAGCCCGAGGAGCAGCACGCCGCGGCAATGCGGATCGCGTTCGGCGATGAGGGCGTCGACCGCCTGCCACTGCGCCGGCGACATCGGCTCGAGCTTCCACCACTCGGGGTGGATGCCGAGGTTGTACAGGCGCTTCAGCGCCCGATGCACCGTGTGCGCGTCGCGCGGCATGCCCTTGGGCGGAATGATCTCGAGGAGCAGCTCGTGCCCGCTCGTCTGCACGGCATCGTACAGCGCGCGGATCTGCGCCTCCTGCTCGAGGCGGTGGTCGATCGCGTCGTCGGGGTGATAGGCCACGAGGCACTTCACGACCTGCTCCATGGGCCAGGCCACGAGCGAGGTCCCCACCGAGCGCCCGCGATCGAAGGTGAGCGGATTGGAGCCGGGCAGTTCGACCGGGCGACCGATCCACCAGCCGCGCCCGGTGGCGGCATTGAGCGCGTCCTGCCCATAGCGGTCGTCGCAGAGGATGCCGACCTTGCCGGCGAGGCCTCGCGCGGCCTCGGTCTCGGCCACCGCCTCCACCAGCAGCGACTTCAACCTGGGCAGCCGATCCTCGCCGGCGCCCGCGCGCTGCGCGAGATCGAAGAACTGATTGCGATGATCGAAGGCGAAGGCGAAGACCTCGGGCCGCGGCGTGCGCGGCGCGGTGACCCGGTGCAGGCGCGTGAGCGTGGCGTCCTGGTCGGGACGGGGAATGTGCCCGGCATTGGCGAGGTACCAGTCGAGCTCGACGCGGGTGGGCATCGCCGGCGCGCAGCCGTGCCGGGACACCACCAGCGCGCCGCAGGCATTCGCGTAGCGGGTGCAGGCGTCGTAGTCCTCGCCGCGCACCCAGCCCGACAGGAATCCCGCCGAGAATGCATCGCCCGCGCCGAGCACGTTCAGCACCTCCACGTTCACGCCCTTGCCGTTGAAGGCATCGTCGAGCGAGGCGGGTATCGCGCCAGCGATGACCGCGCAGCCGATCGGTCCGCGCTTGACCACCAGCGTGGCCGCGGTGATCGCGCGCACCGCCCGCAGCGACGCCATGATGTCGACGCTGCCGCCGGCGATGTTGAACTCCTCGATGGTGCCGATCACGAGGTCGAATTTTGGCAGGATGCGCGAAAGGTGCGCCGTGACACCGTCGGAGGCGATGAAGCGCGTCTCGCCGTCACCGCGGTTGGTGAGGCCCCACAGCACCGGGCGGTAGTCGATGTCGAGCACCGTGCGCACGTCGTTGGCGCGCGCACGGTCGAGCGCGAGGTTGCTGATGCGGTCGATGTAGTCCGTGGAGAAGTGCGTGCCGGTGATGAGCAGCGCACGCGACCTGGCGATGTAGGCCTCCTCGATGTCCTCCTCGGTGATCGCCATGTCGGCGCAGTTCTCGCGCATGAAGATGAGCGGGAACGTGTCCTTGTCCTTGATGCCGAGCACCACGGCGCCGGTCAGGCGCTGCGGATCGGTGCTCACGTGGCTGGTGTCGCAGCCTTCCTTGCGGATAGTCTCGACCAGGAAGCGGCCGTTGGCGTCGTTGCCGACGCGGGAGATGAGCCCCGCGTTCAGGCCGAGGCGGGCGCAGCCGAAGGCGGTGTTGGCGGAGGAGCCGCCGAGATACTTGGAGAAGCCCGTGCAGTCCTCGAGCCGGGCACCGATCTGCTGGGCGTAGAAGTCGACGGCGAAGCGGCCGAGGCAGACGACGTCGAGGGCACGGCCGGAGGCGAAGGGGGTGGTGTTGCGCATAGTGATGGAGGGATGTTCCCGGCCGTTGCGACCGTGGACGGCCATTTCGAATCCGGGGACGGATTGTCCCGCAGTGATCCATGAAACGCAAGTTTCGACATCTACATTCATGGAATGTTTGTTCCATCACGCTACCGTTATTCGGTTCCATCGTGCGAGACGAGAACCACGGTATAGCACTAGCGGCGACCCGCCGGTATACTCGGCCGACGATGGCCGCGCAATGCAACGCAATGCGCACCACCACGTCCCGCGAGAGGAAATGCATGGAAGTCAACGTCGAGCGACGGGATGCGATCACACTCGTGACGATCGATCGACCCGCCGCCTCCAACGCGTTGTCCCTGTCTGCGCGCGATGCCCTGGAGGCTGCCTTGCAGGCATTCGACCGCGACACCGGGGCGCGCGTAGCGATCCTCACTGGCGCGGGCGAGCGGTCCTTCTGTGCCGGAGCTGACCTCCAGGCAAGCGCGCCGGCCGCGGCTCCCGATCGGCCCCTGGTGCGTGACCTCGGATTGACCAAGCCCCTGATCGCGGCGATCAATGGCCACGCGCTCGGCGGTGGTCTCGAGCTTGCGCTCCTGGCCGACATTCGCATCGCGGCAGCGCACGCGACATTCGGCCTCACGGAGGCGCGCATCGGCAGCATGCCGGGCAGCGGCGGAACGCAGCGCCTGCCGCGCCTCATCGGAACGGGTCATGCCTTGCTCATGGCGCTGTCGGCACAACGCATCGACGCACAGGAGGCGCTGCAATGGGGACTGGTCTCGCGCGTGGTTCCCGGCCCCATGTTGCTGTCTGCCGCGCTTGAGCTCGCGCAGGCGGTTGCCGCGAACGCCCCGCTATCGGTGCGCGCCATCCTACGTGCGGTGCACGAGGGCGGAGCGCTGCCGTTGGCCGGTGGCCTGGCGCTGGAGCGCGAACTCTTCACTGTGATTCGCGACACCGCCGATCGCGCCGAAGGACGCGCCGCTTTCCGCGAGCGACGCGCCCCGCAGTTCAAGGGAATCTGACCGTGTCCTTCCCTGCTTCCTCGCTTTCGAACCGCATCGCCATCGCAGGCGTCGGCGCTTCCGCGCAGGGAAGGCTCACGGGCCGCACGCCGCTCGACCTGGGCATCGAGGCCTTTCGCCACGCGCTCGACGACGCTGGCCTGCGCAAGGAAGACATCGACGGCATCCTCACCATGCCCGGGACGACGTCACCCGAGGGCAGCCTCCACTACCTGCGCTTCGGCGAGGCCGTCGGCATCGATCCGCGCTACACGGGCTCGCTCACGATGGGTGGTGGCACGGCCGGCGCGCTGGTGCAGATGGCAGCCTTGGCCATCGCCGGTGGGCTAGCCAACACGATCGCCTGCATCTTCGGCGATACCGCCAGGAGCGGCGGCTCACGCTTCGGACGTGCCAGTGGCGGGGAGTTGCCTTGGAGCCTGTGGGGCATGATGGGTGCAGCGGCCAACAGCGCGCTCGCAGCCGACCGTCACATGCACAAGTACGGCACGACGAGCCGCCAACTCGCGGAAGTGGCGGTAGCCTGCCGCTATCACGCCTCGCTCAATCCGAATGCGGTCATGCGCGAGCCGATCACCGTCGAGGATCACCAGGCTTCGCGCTTCATCGTACGTCCGCTGCGATTGCTCGACTGCTGCCTCATCTCCGACGGCGGCGTCTGCATCATTGTCACGTCGGCGGAGCGCGCCCGCGACCTCGCCGCACCACCGGTGCTGATCGCGGGCATGGGACAGGGCTACACCACCCGCAACCTCGAGCGCGAGGACTGGTGGTCCGTGCCCCACCAGCGCGATGCGCTCGCCGCCGCCTTCCGCATGGCCGGCGTGACGCCTGGCGACATCGATGTCGCGCAGCTCTACGATAACTTCACGATCTCCGTCCTGCTCTGGCTCGAGCATGCGGGCTTCTGCGGCGAAGGCGAGGCGGGCGCCTACGTCGAGGGCGGCCGCATCCGACTCGGAGGCGAGTTGCCGGTCAACACCGCAGGGGGCAACCTGTCCGAGAGCTACATGGAGGGCTGGCTGCACATCGTCGAGGGCGTGCGTCAGGTGCGCCACGCCTGCGGGCCGCGGCAGGTCGCCGATGCGCAGCTGTGCCTCGTCACTGGACGGGGCATGGCCCTCAACTGTTCCAACGCGATGATCCTCAAGCGCGGGTGATGTCATGACCACTGCCATTCCCGCACCGTCGCCCCGTCCGGTCCCCGAGGTCACCGAGCTCACGCGCCCCTTCTGGGAGTCCGCGGCCCGCGGCAAGCTGGTGGTCCAGCGATGCGTGGCGTGTGCGCACTTGCGCTTCCCGCCCGGGCCCGTATGCACCGCATGCCTCGACCCGCGCGCGGAGTGGCACGCGCTGTCCGGCGGTGCCACGGTGCTGTCGCACCTCGTCTTCCACCAGGGCTATGGTGCACCTTGGAGCAACTCGCTTCCGTACAGCGTCGTGATGGTCCAGCTCGACGAAGGCCCTCGCATGTTCTCGGACATCGACGACCCCGAGCAGCGATGGATCGGCGCCGACCTCGTGGGTCGACAGGTGCGTGCTTGGTTCGACCCGGTCGCTGCCGGGATTGCCGTGCCGCGATTCCGGGTCGTCGAATGAGCACCCTGCCGTTCGCGGGCATGCGGGTGCTCGAACTCGGGAGCCGTGTGGGCGTCGGCGCCTGCGGTCGCCTGCTGGCGGATCTCGGCGCGAGCGTGTGGGTGGCGGAACCGCGTCGCCCCCGCCATGACGGGAAATGGCAGGATCGCGCGCTCGCCACCGCAGCGCGCGCGAGCGTGCTGGTCGATGCCGACAGCACGGACGACATGGCACTCCTGGCGCGGCTCGCGACGCGTTGTCACGTCGTCATCACGAGCAGCGATGTCGATGGTGGCGGACCCTCGTCGCTGCAGGCGGCGATCGCGGAATGCCCCATCGTCTGCGACGTGACTGCCTTCGGCGCCAGCGGGCCCCTCGCGGGCACACCCGCCGACGAGATCGCGGTGCAGGCCGCCACCGGCCTCATGGACACCACGGGCTTCGCCGACGGCGACCCCGTGCCGATCGGCATCCCCGTGATCGAGATGTCCACCGGCATCTACGCCGCCGTGGCCACGGCGATCGCCTGGGAGGTGCTGCGCCGCGGCGGCGTCGGCCAGCGCATCGATGTCGCGATGTACGACACCGCCTTCAACGCGCTGGCGACGTTCCTCCCCGGCCATTTCGCCGGCAACGCCGCGCGACGGCTGGGCAATGGCCACGCGATGGCCGTTCCCTGGAACGCCTACGAGACGCGCCACGGCTGGATCCTGATCTGCTCGGCGAACGACGCGCAGTGGCGCAAGCTCGCAACGCTGATCGAACCCGGGCTCGCCGACGACGCGCGCTACGCGCTGCTTGCCGACCGCCTCGCGCGGCGCAAGGACGTCGACGGCATCGTCGCGGCCTGGGTCAGGCAGCAGTCGCTCGACGTCCTCGTCGACCTGCTCCTCGGGGCCGGCATTCCTTGCGGCCCGATCGTCCCGCTGGACCGGCTGCCCGACGAGCCCAACCTCGCACTGCGTCGCTCGATTGCCACGCTCGTCGATCCCGGCACGGGACGCGAGGTGCGCGTGCCCGCCACGCTCGTGCGCTACGACGGCGCCTTGCCCGCAGCGCCGGTGATTCCCGCGCAAGATTCCGGGCGGGCGTCGGCCCTCGCCCTCGTGGCGCTGCCCACGTTCGCGACGCGGGGCGCGGGTGCACCCTGCGCGGGATTGCGCGTCGTGGAGATCGGCCAGTTCACGACGGCGCCGCTGGCCGCACGCCATCTCGCGAGCTTCGGGGCCGATGTCATCAAGGTCGAGCCCGCCGAGGGCGACAGCGCGCGTGCCTGGGCGCCGCATCGCGCGGGGACGAGCCATTTCTTCGTCATGAGCAACGGCGAGAAGCGAAGCCTCGCACTCGACCTTCGCAGCCCGCAAGGGCGGGCCGATTTCGAAGAACTGCTCGCCGGGGCCGACGTCCTCGTCGAGAACATGAAACCGGGGTCGCTCGATCGCCTGGGCTTCTCCCCCGACCAGCTGCGCGCGCGCTTCCCGCGTCTCGTGTACTGCGGCATCTCCGGCTTCGGACGACACAGCGCCTACGAGGGCCGGCCCGCATTCGACACGGTGGTGCAGGCGATGTGCGGCATGATGGATGCCACCCGGGCCGACGGCGTGCCGATGAAGTCCGGCATCTCCGCCGCCGATATCGCGGGAGGCCAAGCCGGGCTGCTCGCGATCCTTGCCGCCCTCGACCGCCGCGAGCGGACCGGCCGCGGCGGCACCATCGACATCGCGATGCAGGACGTCGGCGCGTGGCTGACGCAGATGCGCTGGAACACCGACGCACCCCCGTCCACCAGCTCCGCCGCCGTCCGCAGCGTTGCCGACGCCTGCGCGGAACCACAGACGCTCGCGCGCGACCTCGTGATCCGCCGCCACGACGTCGCCGGCACCGAGTGGGAACTCATCGGCTCGCCGATGCGGCTCTCGGTCACGCCGGCGCGCGCCGGCACGCCGATCGGCCCCTCGGTACGCGGGCGCATGCAATGGCGCGACGCGGTCGCCGCGTCGACCGCACCTGTCCCCGGCCGCCGCCCATGACCGCCACGCTGCTCGAACCCCTCGTCCTGCGCGGCGTGACGCTCCCCAACCGCATCGTCGTGTCGCCGATGTGCCAGTACAGCGCGATGGATGGCTGCGCCACCGACTGGCACCTCGTGCACCTCGGCCAGTTCGCGGTCTCGGGCGCGGGCCTCGTGATCGTCGAGGCGACCCACGTGGAGCAGCGTGGGCGCATCACGCATGCGTGTCTCGGCCTGTATTCCGACGACAACGAGGCAGCGCTGGCGCCCGTGGTGGCATTCTTCAAGCGGCACGGCAGCGCAAAACTCGGCATGCAGCTCTCGCATTCCGGCCGCAAGGGCTCGGCGCGTCGTCCGTGGGAAGGGCGCGGCGAGCCGCTGACGCTTGAGCAGGGCGCCTGGCAAACGGTGAGCGCATCGGCGCGCCCCTACCACGATGGCTGGCCCGCCCCCGCGGTCCTCGACGAGGCAGGACTTGCGGAGGTGCGCGATGCGCACGCCGCCAGCGCCCGGCGTGCTGCGCGGCTGGGCTTCGACCTGCTCGAGCTCCACGTCGCGCACGGGTACCTCCTGCACGGATTCCTCTCGCCGCTCTGCAACGATCGCGGCGACCGCTATGGCGGCAGTCTGGCCAATCGCCTGCGCTATCCGTTCGAGGTGTTCGATGCCGTGCGCGCCGCGTGGCCCGAGGACCGCCCGCTCGGGGTGCGGGTGTCGGCGACCGACTGGATCGAAGGCGGCTGGACCCTCGAGCAGACCTGCGAATTCGCCCGTGCGCTCGCGGCGCGCGGCTGTGACTACCTCACGGTGTCGAGCGGCGGGCTGTCGCTCGAGCAGAAGATCGCCTTGGGCGAAGGGCACCAGCTTCCCCTAGCCGCCGCGGTGCGCGCCGCATCGGGATTGCCGGTCATGGGCGTGGGCATGCTCTTCGACCCCCGGCGCGTCAATGCCGCGCTCGAATCCGGTCACTGCGATCTCGCCGCCTTCGCGCGTGGAATGCTGAGCGATCCGCACTGGGCGTGGCGCGCGGCGGCAACGCTCGGCGGCGATGTCGCCTATCCGCCGCAGTACGTGCGCGGCTATCGCTCGCCGTGGTTGCGCGAGCAGCGCGCGGGCTCAGTCGACGAGCAGGCGTAGCAGCGGGCCGCTGTCGGCGGCAGTGTCGATCCCGTCGAAGGCTTCGCGCAGTTCGCGCGCCCGTTGCGCGTCGCGCACGGGCGCCACCAGCCCTTCGAACTTCTGCGCGAGCGCCACATCGTCGATCGGCTTTAGCGGCGAGCCGTAGCCGTCGTCGACGGTGCGCTCGTGCACGCGACCATCGACCGTGGTGATGCGCACCCGGGCCATGCGCGCGGCAGGATAGGCGGCATCAAGCGCCCCATCGATGGTGACCGACAGGCGCGGACACAGGCGGGTGATCGCAGGGTCGGCGCGGGCCTCGTCGCCGAAATCGGACAGGTCGGCATGGCCGCGGGCGATCGCCACAGCCACGGCGAACGGATAGCTCATCTGCGCCGACAGCAGGTCCGTCCAGCCGGTATCGGCGTGCATCGCGGCGATGCCGTAGGTGGCGACGTCGATGCGCTCGACGTCGGAGGCTGTCAGTCCAGACGTGCGCATGATGTCGAACACGCCGTCGAGGGCGGGATGCAGGTGCCGGCAACAGGCCCACGGCTTGATGTAGCACGCCGTGATCGCTGCGGCGTCCGCAATGTCGACGGGACCGAGCAGGCGTGACACGGCGGGATCGCCGAATGCCTGCACGAAGCCGTCGCGGCTCTCGAGCACGCCCGTGGGTCCGCGCATGCCCTGCTCGGCCAGCAGTGCCGCGAGCAGGCCTTCGCGCGCGGCGTGACCCGCATGCAGGCGCTTGGTATCGCCGCCGGAGTGCAGGAAGGCGAAGAGCCCCGATGCACTGCTCGCCGCGAGCCCCATCGCATGCGCGATCGCGTCGGCATCGAAGACGAAGAGCGATCCGATCGCGGCGGCCACGGCGATCGGACCGACGATGGCGGTGTTGTGGAAACCACGTCGGCGGGATACCGGGTGCACGCCGCGCGCGAGTTGCGCCACGACCTCGTAGCCCACCGCCGTGGCGGTGAGCAAGCGCGCCCCTGTCACGGGGCGCATTTGCGCGGCCGCGAGGATGGCCGGCACCACCGTGGTGCCGGGATGCACGCTGCCTTGCGTATGGCCATCGTCGAGCTCAAGACCGTGCGCGCCGGTGGCCATGAGATACGTTGCGGTCAGCGCGTCGAAGCCTTTCGGGTCGCCGGGCACCTTCACCGGACCGGGTGCCACGAGCGCGCGATGCACGCGGGCGGCGCGTTGCGTCGCATCCTGTTGCATGCCGGCGACGATCGCGCCGGTCGTATCCATGAAATGCCGTCGCGCGGCCCGGCGTGCGGTGGGCGTGTGCGCAGCGGGAAAATCGCCGGCGGCGAGCGCGGCTAGACGCGCTGTGGCGCCAGCCTCCGCGACATCACGGGCAGCACCGGGACGATCGGCCTTCATGCGACCTCTTTGGGGCTGACGACGAGCACGGCATCGAGGGCTACCACGCCCTCGGCCATCACGACGAGCGGATTCACCTCGGCCTCGACGACGCGGGCCGACGGGACCAGTGCGAGCAGCGAGAAGGCGCGAATGCTCTTCGCTAGTGCCGCGATGTCGCCCGGCGGCGCGCCGCGATAGCCGCGCAGCGGCGCTAGGCCGCGGACGGCGGCAACCATCTGCAATGCCTCCTCGAACGACACCGGGGCCGGCTGCACGACGACGTCTCGGTAGATCTCGGCCAGCGTCCCGCCGGCGCCCACTACGATCGTCGGCCCGACCTGCGGATCGTGGCGAAAGCCGACGATGACATCGGCGAACCCGCGTTCCATGCGTTGCACCAGCACGCCGCGAATGCGTGCCGCAGGTACCGCGCGCCGGGCGGCTGCGATGACATCGCGCGCGGCCTCGCGGGCCATCGCCTCGGTGGTGCAGCCGAGGCGCACTCCACCCATGTCGGACTTGTGGAGGATGTCGGGCGACAGCACCTTGACGGCGGCCGGCACCGGCAGCAGGCCTGGCGTGTCCGGGTCCGCGAGTGAAGTCCACTCGCCCTGCGGGACGCCCAGCGCGGCGAAGACGCTGCGCGCCTCGGCCTCGTCGAGCGTGGTTCGCGCGTTGCAGGCAAGGTACGACGAAGCCGCCGTCACCGCCGCCTGCTCGCCGGCGTCGACCGCGGGGTCGGCCGCAGGCTCGCGCCATCTCGCGAGGGCGCGCAGCGCGTCGGCGCAGGCCTCCGGCGTGCGAAAGGCAGGGATGCCCGCGCGTGCCAGGAGATCGAGCGCAGCGGCGGCTTCGGGCGCGGCGAAGGCCAGCAAGCGCTTGCCCCGTCGATCTGCGGCGGCGATGGGCTCAACGGCGTGCTCGGGGTGAAACTGCGCCGACGATCCCGCCACCGCGAGCACGGTATCGCAGTGGTCCGAGGCCAGATATGCATCGAGCACAGCCGAGTAGACCTCGCGACGCGTCCCCGCGAGGGTGAGGTCGGTGACCGGCCCTTGGCCGATGCGGATGCCCTTCGCCGCCAGCTCGGTGACGAGCGCCGGAGGTGGTGCCACAACTCGAACGTCGTCACTGCCGATGCGATCGACCACCATCGCTGCCCCACCCCCGGTGGTCGTCAGCACCGCCACGCGACGCGCACCCGGTGGCCGCGCCTGCCGTAGCAAGGACGGGATCTCGAGAAGCGTTTCGAACTGGTCGACACGGACCACGCCCTGTGCATCGAGCCATGCTGCCAGCGCGGCTGCGCTGCCGGCGAGCGCGCCCGTGTGCGTCGCGGCAAGCTCGCGTCCGAGCTCCGACTGCCCCAGCACGTATGCGACGACGGGCTTGCCCGCGGCGGACGCGCTGCGGCAGGCGCGGGCGAGGCCGGTGGCATCGCGCACGGTCTCGAGGAAGAGCAGGATGGCGTCCGTGTCGTCGTCGTCGACGAGCATGTCGCAGACCTCGCCCACCGACAGGTCGCCTTCATTGCCGACCGACACGAGCGCCGAGAACCCGATGCCACGCGCCTCGCCACGCGAGAGGAACGCGCCTATGAGGCTCCCGCTCTGGGAGACGAGCCCCCAGCGACCGGGCGTGAGGCGGGGCATGTCGAGCACGGCATTGACGCTGAGCGCGACACCCCGTCTGGGTACGATGGTGCCGATCGAGTTCGGTCCGAGCACGCGCGTGCCCGCGGCACGTGCGATCTCCACCAGGCGTCGCTGGCGCGTGGCGCCGTCGGCGCCGGTCTCGGCGAAACCGTCGCTGTAGATCGTGACGAGCGGCACGCCGCGCGCGGCACACTCCCGCACCACGGCTTCCACACCCTCGCCGGGCACCATCACGAAGGCGTGGTCGATGGGATCGGGGACCGAGGCGATGTCTGGCCAGGCGCGCTCGCCGAAGATCTCGTCGCGCGTGGGGTTGATGGGAAACACCCGGCCGGTGTAGCCGTGCCGGCGAAGGTAGCGCTGCGGACGCGCGGTGTTCTTGCTGGCGTCGCCCGAGGCGCCGACCAGCGCCACGGCGCGCGGCGCGAGCAACGCCCGTGCGATGCGGACGCGCGCCGCGACGTCGGCAAGGCTCACGTCGGCGCCCGCTGCGAAAAGCTCCGGCCGAACACGTCCTCGGCGATCCGGTTCTTCATGATCTCCACCGAGCCGCCGGCGATCATCCAGCCGCGCGTGCGCCGGAAGCAGTACTCCACCAGCGATTCCTCGCTGTAGCCCAGTCCGCCGAGTATCTGCATGGCCTCCGAGGCCGCATCGAAGCCCGCCTGGTTGCAAAAGGCCTTCGCGACCGCCGTCTCGGCGGCGGAGGGCAAGCCCGCATCGGCGCCGCTCGCCGCGCGATAGAGCAGGAGCCGTGCGGCATCGAGCTTCATCCGCAGGTCGGCGAACTTCCATTGCACGCCCTGGAACTCGCACAGCAGCCGGCCGAACTGGCGACGGGTCAGCGCATGCTCGCGGGCGATGTCAAACGCGAGGCGGCCGAGCGCGAGCGAGCGCGCGGTGTTGCCGATGCGCTCGACGTTGAAGCCCGCGATCTGCTTCTTGAAGCCGCCGAAGGTCAGCAGCACGTTCTCCTTCGGCACGTGGACATCGTCGAAGTAGAGCTGCACCCATTCCTCGCCGGAGAGGAAGCGCGATGCCTGGCCCATCGTGAATCCCGGCGAGCCGCGCTCCACGATGACCGACCCGATGCCGTCGAGACCCGGGCCGAAGCGCACGTACGCGAGAAAGAGGTCGGCATGACGGCCATGCGTGGTGAAGATCTTGCTGCCATTGATGCGATAGCCCTCGCCGTCGGGTGTGGCGCTCGTGCGCAGCTCCGTCACGGCGCTGCCGGCATCGGGCTCGGTCATGGCCACGGCAATGAGGCGCTCGGCGGCGAGCAGTGGACGCAGAAGTCGCGTCTTCTGCTCGGCGTTGGCGTACTGCGCCAGCGTGCGGATGGCGCCAAAGTTGCCGGCCTGGACCACGTCGGCCGAGCGCGGGCAGGCCGCGGCGACCGTCTCGATGGCGAGCACCGCGTCCATGAGGGTGCCGCCCTGGCCCCCGTCTTCCTCGGCGATGGTGATACCGAGAAGTCCCTGCTGCGCCATCAGCCTCGCGATCGCCCAGGGGTACTCGGGGTCGTGCGCGCGGGCCAGCGCGCCGTCGCGCAGGTGACGCTCCGCAAAAGCGCGGACGGCATCACAGAATCCGCGCTGCTCTTCGCTCAATGCAAAGTTCATGGGACGTTCACCGCGGGTCGGCGCAAAGCTGCCACAGTTGCGTCAAGGCGTCCGGGCGCTCGAAATGGCGCAGGCATTCGAACAGGGACACCGCTCGCGCCTCCGTGAGCACGGGTGCCGCGAGGGGGATGAACTTCGCGCGCAGGTCGTTCCAGTGCAATGGATTGGCGGGATTGCCGCGGGCCAGCGGGGCATGGGCTTCCACGCGGCCGCCATCGACGAACTCGATCGTCATGTGCGCGGCGGTCTCGGCGACTGCCGCGTCGGGGACGAGTTCCACGCGCGACGTGAGCGCCGCGAGTGCGGGGTCGCCAAGCCGCGCCGCGGAGAAATCGCTTTGCGTCGCGGCATGGCCGCTGAGCGCCAGCGCGACGCAAAATTGCGTGCTGAACTTGCCTTCGAGCGCCGTCGCCGGCGCCGGATTGCCCGCGAGGTGGATGGCCAGCGGGTTCACCGTCGCGATCACGCGCGCGATGGCGCGACCCCGGTGCGCGCCGGCAAGCGCGCGTCCCGCGTCGATGGAGGCGTGCGTGAGCAGGCAACACGCATAGGGCTTGAACGTGTTTCGCAGCACTTCCCACCCCTGCGTGAAGTCCACGGCGGGAAGCGCGTGGGCGTCGTCCTGGACCAGGGCGCGCGCCAGGGGACCGCCCGGCTCCACGAGGTGGCGCGCGGGACCGAAGCCCGCGCGCGCGAGCTCGGCCGAGAGCACGCCGTTGAATGCCGCCTTGCCCGCGTGGAAGGGCTTGGACATCGTGCCGAACGATCCCGTGAGGCCCGCCGCCTGCGTGGCGGCTGCACCGAGCGAACGTGCCACGCCGCCGGCATCGAGCCGCATTGCCGCCGCCGCGCCGGCCGCCGCGGCGAGACAACCGAAAACGCCGGTCGAATGCCACCCGGCATGATCCACGGCCACGCCGAATCCTTGCCCACCCAGCCGCGCCCCGACCTCGTAGGCGGCGACGAAGGATTGCAGGAGCGCGAGCTCGTCGCGCCCTTCCGCGGAGCCGACGGCGAGCACGGCCGCCCACGAAGGCCCGGACAGATGCGCCACTGAGCCGACGTGCGTATCGTCGAAATCGAGGCAATGCGCGAGTGTGCCGTTGGCGAGCGCCGCGGCGGCCGGCGCACTCGGCTCGCCGAAGAGCACTGGCGCCCGGCCGCTCGCCCGCCAGCCCGCGACGACCTCGCGCACAGCAATCGCGGCAGGCTCGGTGCGCGCACCGACCGCGACACCGACCCAGTCGACGAGGCATTTCTTCGCAGCATCGATCACGTCGTCGGGTAGGGGGCGCGCATGAAGCGTCGCGGCAAAGTCCGCGGCACGCTCCATGTTGCCGTTCACGCTCGCATTCATCGCGGCGGCCCTCCCGCGACGAGCCCGATCTCCGCGAGGACCTCGGCCGTATGCTCCCCCAGTCGCGGTGGCGGACACCCGTCCCGCGTCGACGCGAGCCCAGAACGCTCGAGCGGATTGCCTATGCGCATCACCGCGCCATCGTTCGGATCCTGCGCCCGGTGCACCATGCCCCGCGCCACGGCGTGCTCGCTCGCGAGCGCCTCGTCGGGCGTGAGCAGCACCGCGACGGGAATGTCGCGCGCCTGCATCTCACGATCGATCTCGGCGGCGGTGCGGGCGCGGCAGTAGCCGGCGATGGCATCGCGATACGACGGGGCGCGCTCGCCGTGATCCGAGTGACGATCTTCCTGCCGCTCGGGCACCACGAGATCCTCCCGCCCGATGGCGGCGCAGAAGCGCGCCCACAGCCGCGCCTCGAGCAGGCTCACCGCCACGAATCGCTCGTCGCGCGTCGGATAGATGCAGTAGCGGGGATTGCGACCCCACACCTCGAGCACGGGCGTGCCGGGTTGCCCGGCGGCCCGCGCGAGCGCACCGAGCAATGCAATCTCCGACATGGCGAAGAGACCGTCGTACATCGCGATGTCGAGCCTCGAACCCTGTCCCGTCGCGTGGCGACGCGCGAGCGCGGCGAGGATGGCGATCACGCCGAAGGCGCCGCCCGCGTAGTCCGCCGCCTGGAACGGCGGCATCGCCCCGTGTCCGGTCGCGCCGAGCACCCCCGTCGTGGCCTGTACCACGAGATCGTGACCCGGTGACGCGGCCAGCGGGCCGTCCTGTCCGAATCCCGTGATCGAGCAGTAGATCACGGTGGCATTGCGCGCGCGCACACACTCGTAGTCGATGCCAAGGCGTGCCGCCACCCCTACCGCGAACGACTCGATCACGACGTCGGCCCGCTCGACGAGGCGCAAGGCGGCTTCCTGCCCGGCGGGATCGCGCAGGTCGAGCACCACGCTGCGCTTACCGCGATTGACGCTCGCGAAGTAGGCAGAGTGCGCGCGCTGCCGGGGCGGATTGTGTCGACTGGGATCGCCCGACTCCGGCGCCTCGATCTTGACGACATCGGCGCCCATGTCGGCGAGCATCTGCGTGCACCAGGGGCCGGGCAGCAGGCGACTGAAGTCCACCACGCGCACGCCCGCGAGCGGCAACGCGGTACTCGCCGGCGCATTCCCGGCCGTGACAGTCGAGCTCATTTCCCTGCGAACTTCGCCTGGCGCTTGTCGAGGAATGCGGAGATGCCTTCCTTGCGATCCGCAGTCTGGTAGATGGTCGACACGAGGAAGGTCTCGAACTCGATCGCCGACGTGAGATCCATCTGCATCCCGCGATGCACGCTGCGCTTGATCCATGCGAGCGACAGCGGCGCGCGCTGCTCGTAGACCTCGACCATGGCCTTGGCCTCCACCAGGGCGCCGCCCTTGGCCACGAGGCGATTGACGAGTCCGATCCGATACGCCTCGTCGGCATCGATCGGGTCTCCGGCGAACATGATCTCGAGCGCCTTGGCCGGTCCCACGATGCGCGGAAGCCGTTGCGTACCGCCGGCGCCGGCCACCGTCCCGATCTTCGAACTCGTGACCGCGAACGAGGAGCCCGCGCCCGCCACGCGCAGGTCGCAGGCCAGCGCGAGCTCGCAGCCTCCGGTCATGCAAAATCCCTCGATGGCCGCGAGCACCGGCTTGGCCAGTTCCTCGAGCGTGCTGCACAGCCGATGCCACTTCTTGAAGTACGCGACGCCTTCGGCGGGTGAGGCGATGGCGAGCGCGTCGTTGAGGTCCGCACCTGCCGAGAAGTACTCCGTACCCCCGGTCAGAATGATCGCACGCACCGAAGGTTCGCGCTCGGCGGCTTCGGCCGCATGGATGATCTCACCCATCACGACGGTGCTCACCGCATTACGGCGCTCCGGCCGGCGCAAGGTCACCACGAGACTCGCCCCGTCCTGCTCGACCGCAATCGTTTCGTACTTCATCGCTTCTCCTGAACCGCCATCGATGGCGCAAGAAAGTCGAGCAGCGCTCCGGCCACGGCATCGGGGCGCTCGTGTTGCGCCCAGTGTCCGGCACCGGCGATCCGGTCGACACGTACGTCGGGACGCACGCTCGCGACCTGCGCGATCCGTGCTTCCGGCGAAGGATAGGCATAGACGTCGCGCGCACCCATGACGAGCTGCAGCGGGCAGGCGACCTGTGCGATGTCGTGGAGCAGTCGCACCTGGTAGCTCACGGTCACGCTGGCAAAACGTGCGTGACGGATGTTCCAGCGGTGCTGGTCGACGGTGGCCATGTCGGCCGTGGCTGCTTCGGCGAACATCGTCGTCGCGAGGTTGTGCCGGATGACCTCACGCTCCGCGGCCTCGCTCCCGTCCGAGCCGCGGAGACTGCGGATGTCGAGCCTTCGCCCCGCCGCGTTGCCGAAGCCTCCGGGCCCGATGACCGACAGCTTCGCCACGCGCTTGCCCCACGCACGCGCAACGCCCGCCGCCACGGCGCCGCCGAACGAGAACCCGACGAGGTGGACATCGGAACGGGGAACCAGCGCAGCGAGGCTCGCGGCGGCAAGGGCCACATAGGCATGTCCGTCGAGATCGGGCGGAACGTCGGGCGAGGTACCGAAGCCCGGCAGGTCCGGGGCGTGCACCTCGAAGTGACGTGCCAGCGGGGCGAGCACGCGGTCCCAGTGATGATGCGAGCCGGCGCCGCCATGCACCAGGAGGAGCGGCCGTCCCACGCCGCGGACGTGATCCGCCAGGGGCAGCGCGGCAACGGCGACGTCATGCATGCGGCACCTGCGTCGTCGGTGCCTGGCCGAGATAGGTCTCGATCACGCGCGGATCTGCGACGATCTCCTCCGGCGAACCCTCGGCCAGCTTCTTCCCGAAATCGAGCACCACCACGTGCTCCGCGAGATCCACGATCACATGGACGAGGTGCTCGATCATGAGGATGGTCGTGCCCGCCGCGTGGATGTCGCGCAGCACCTGCATCAGTTCCACCACCTCGCGATGGGTCGAGCCCGCCATGACCTCGTCGAGCAGCAGAAGCTTGGGATCGGTCGCAAGCGCCCGGGCGAGTTCGAGCCGCTTCTTCTCGCCCAGCGTCAGTGCGCCGGCCGGCAGTTCGGCCTTGTGCGCGAGCCCCACGAGATCGAGCGGACGCCGGATACGCTCACGAGCTTCCTCGAGCTTTGCCGCGTAACCACGCGCGAAAAGGGCGCCGGTGATCACGTTGTCGGCCACCGACATCTCTGCGAAGGGCTGCACCACCTGGAACGTGCGTCCGATGCCGAGGCGACAGGCCTCGTAGGGTCGCACGCCGTCGATGCGCTTGCCGTCGAGCACGATCTCGCCGGCGCTGGGTCGCAGGTACCCGGTGATGAGGTTGAGCAGCGTGGTCTTGCCCGCGCCGTTGGGTCCGATGACACCGAGGAACTGGTGGCGCATGACCGAGAACGACAGATCGTCGGTGGCCACGAGGCCGCCGAAGTTCCGGCACAAGCCCTTGACCTCCAGCATCGGCTCGCGCGTGGCCCGCGTGGGTGAAGCCGCCGCCGGGGCGAGCGCAGGAGCGGCGTGCGCATCGCCGCGCAGGAAGGCGTTGCGGATGCTCTCGGTGGCGGCGAGTTCCTTCGCCGTGCCCTCGAGCACGATGCGACCTTCCGACAGCACATAGCCGCGCTCGGCCACACCGAGGGCCGCGTGGGCATTCTGCTCCACGATGAGGATGCTGATGCCCGAGCGCGCGATCTCACGGATCGCATCGAACACGACCCCCACGATCAGCGGCGCGAGGCCGAGCGACGGCTCGTCCAGGAGCAGCAGACGCGGCTCGCCCATCAGCGCCCGGCCGATGGCGAGCATCTGCTGCTCGCCACCCGACAGGAGACCCGCCTTCTGGTCGCGGCGCTCACGCAGCTTGGAAAACATCGCGTAGACGCGCTCGAGCGACTGCGCGCGCCGCGGCCGTACGCGGGGATCCGTCGAGCCAAGGAAGAGATTCTCTTCCACGCTCATGTTGGAGAAGACTTGCCGGCCTTCGGGGGACAGGCAAATGCCGTCGGAGACACGGCGATGCGCCGGCCGCGACGTGATGTCCACCCCGCCCACGAGGATCTGCCCTGCCGTGGGACGCACGAGCCCCGTGATCGCGCGCATGGTGGTCGTCTTGCCAGCGCCGTTGACGCCGAGCAGCGTCACGACCTCGCCCTGTCCCACGATGAGGTCGACACCGTCGAGCACGACGGAATCGCCGTAGCCGGCATGGATCCCGCGCAGTTCCAACAGCGGCGTGCTCATTGGACTAACCGCGCTGCGCGCTGCGGCGTTGATTCGCGCTCGGGATGGCCCGGCGCGCTCATGGGCGACGCCTTGCACGCGCGAACCGCGCGAATCCGGTCCGGATGCCGCCCCACACGCCATTGGGCAGAAACAGGATGCACAGCACGAGGGCGAGCCCGTACACGAGGAGACTGAAGCCCTTGCTGCCGAGCCAGATGCGCGTGGCTTCCGACAGCACCACCCCGAGCACGGACCCGATCACCGGCCCCATGAGCGTGTGAATGCCACCGAGGATCGGCGCGATCTGCGCGAGGATGGTGATGTGGAGGTCAAAGGCGATACCGGGATCGATAAAGCCGCCGTACCAGACCCGCACGCCGCCCGCGAATGCCGCCATCGCACCCGCCAGGCTCAGCACGCCCACCCGGAACCACATCGGATGCACGCCGAGCATCTCTGCCGCCGCTTCGTTGGCGCGCATGGCGCGGAAGGCATAGTGCGAGGGTAGCTGCGCCATCCACCACGACAGCCAGATCGCCACCACCGCGCCCAGCACCATCAGCGCCACGACGACGTCGGTGCCCAACCTGAGCTTGGGATTCATGTACATCCCTTCGCCGCCACCCGTGAGGCCCGGCAACATCACGGCGAGTACACGCAGCCCTTCGGACAGCGCAAGCGTTGCGATCGCGAAGAAGATGCCGCGCAGGCGCCCGGTGATCACCGCCAACGCGCCGCCGGCGAACGCACCCATGAGCATGGCCGGGATCAGCGAGAGCACCATATGCAGGCCGAGCTTGTTGGCCACGAGGATCGCCGTATAACTGCCCAAGCCCCAGAACGCGGAATGCCCGAGCGAGATGAGGCCCGCATTGGCGGCCAGGTTCCAGCTGATCGCGATGATCATGAGGCTCGCCGTGGACACGAGCCAGTCGTTGACGACCGCGCTCGCGACGAACGGTATCGCGAGGCACGCGAGCGACCCCAAGGCCGACAACGAGATGAGCACTGCGCGGTTAGTCATCGACGGCATGTCCGAGAATGCCCCGCGGGCGGAGGATGAGGACGACGAACAACACAACCAGCGCGACGCCCTCTGCCCAACCACCGCCTTCCGGCACGTAGTAGGCGACCGCCGTCTCCGCGAACGCGAGCAGGAATGCGGCGATCAACGTGCCCCCGATGCTCCCCAGCCCGCCCAGCACCACGATGGCGAAGCCCTTGACCAGCATGTGGAAGCCCATGAACGGCGATATCGTGAGGAGGAAGCTCACCACGGCGCCGGTGGCCGCCCCCAGGGCTGCGCTAACCATGAACGACAGCATGTACATCGCTGTCACGTTGATCCCGACCAGCCGCGCCGCATCCGCCCGCTGCGCCACCGCCTGGATCGCGCGGCCGACTTCGCTGTAGCGCAGCCACACGAGCAGCCCGACCGTCAGCGCGATCGACACGCCGAACGCGATGAGGCGTCCGTAGGGAATCGTGACGCCCCACAGCGAGCCCGCAGCCAGCGAATAGGCCGTGGTCACGGAGCGCTCGTCACCGGTGAAGGCCAGCGCCGCGATGTTCTGGATGATCAGTCCCACGCCGAACAGCAGCAGGATCTGGTTGATGTGCGGCGCATCGAGGGCGCGCTCGAGTGCGAGACGGAACACGACGAAGCCCACGAGCGCGACCGCGAAGGCGACCAGCGGCAGGCTCAGAAGTGGATCGATCCCGGCGAACGCGGCAAGGACATAGGCGCCATAGGCGCCGAGCATGATCATCTCGCCGTGGGCGAAGTTGATGATGCGCGTCACCCCGAAGGCAAGCGCCAACCCGACCGCCATGAGGCAGTAGAGCCCGCCCAGGAGCAGCGAATCCAGGAGGAACTGGGGAAATAGTGACATCGCAGGAGGCCCCGGCGACGAGGCATGGTCGTCCACCGGCGACATGCACCGGCGGACCCAGGGCTCGACCAGCGCTACTTGATGGGCGAGAGCTGGCCGTTGGCGAACTGCTTCGGATAGACGATCACATACTTGTCGCCCCTGCGCTGGTACACGATCATCTCGTTGAAGGCTTGGTTGAGCGCGCCGCCCTTGGTCGGAATGAACGTGCTCTCGCCAAGCATCGTGTCCACGCCGAGGTTGCGCAACTCCTTCGCCACCTTGTCGCGATCGGGCCCACCCGCGCGCTCCATGGCGAGGAACAGCATCGCCGCCGACGTGTACACGGTCACGTCGAGGAACTCGGGCTCGCGGTTGTATTTCCTGGTGAACGCGGCTTCCCAGTCCTTCATCGCCGGGAAGATCTTGGGGTATTTCTTGTCGGCCGGCGCGTCCATGCCCGGCAGATACGTGGTCGCCCCGACCCAGCCGTTGGCTGCCTCGCCCACGCCATCGGCCCACGTCTTCAACTGCGGATACGCCGTACCCGCGAGGTACGGTATTCCCAGATTGCCGACGTGGATCTGCTTGGCGAGCACGATTGCGTCGGTCGTTTGCACGATACCGACCAGCACATCCGGCTTGGCGAGGCGGATCTTCTGCAGCACTGGATTCATGTCGGTAGCGTTCTCGCGCACGACCTCCGTCGCCACCACCTCGAATCCTGCCGCGGTATAGTAATCCTTCGCCGGCTGGATCTGCGAACGTCCGTAGCTGCCATCGGAGTAGACGATCGCGACTTTCTTGCCCTTGCCGATGGCTGCGGCGAGAGCCTTCGCCGTGCCCTCGTGATAGTGATAGGCCCACGGATAGGTGTGGAAGACGAGCGGCTCGTTGGCGATCGCCTCCTCGAAGCTCGGCGCGGACGAGCCTGGCACCACCCACAGGGCCTTGCGCTGCCGCCACGCCGGCACCGCGGCCGCCACGAGCCCCGACGTGATCGGGCCGATGACGAAGTCGACCTTCTCCTTCTCGAGGAGATCGGTCATCGCCGACACGGTGCCCTGGTTGGTGCTCTGCACATCGCGCATGAGCACTTCGAGCTTGTAGCCGGCGACCGATCCGCCGAAGGCCTCGACGGCCATCTCGATGCCGCGCTGGCCCTGCGCGCCGTACGCCACGAACTTGCCGCTCAGTTCGAGCGGGGCGCCGACGCGGATGACCTTCTGTGCCTGCGCCATTGCGCTGCCCGATGCGAGCGCCGCGACACCGATCGCCGCGGTGAGCACATGTCGGATGATTCGCATGCTGGACTCCTCCTTGGGTGAGCGCGGGAATACCCGGCTCGCCATCGCACTTCCGGCGCGCCCGGCGCGTCGGTCCTCGTTTGGCCGTCGACCGCTCGTTCCATCTGATGGCACGGCGCCCGCCTCTCGGCACAACACATCAAAACGCTACTGGACGCGACGCATTCTGTCCAGTAGAATTTTTCCCAAGCCGTTCCATTAGACGAAACGCGTCCTGTAGTACGGCATCGGCGGCAGTTTCGCGAAGCGACGCGGTGTGTCGACGAATTCACTGCGATCCCGGACCCGGAGTCGTCACAGGAGGCAATGTGGAATACCAGGACATCCTTTACGCCGCCGAAGGCGGCATCGCCACGATCACCATCAACCGCCCCGACGTCCGCAATGCCGTTCGGCCCAACACGTACGAGGAACTCACGCACGCGACGCAACTCGCGGCTGCCGATCCCGAGATCGGCGTCGTCGTGTTGACCGGCGCGGGCGACAAGGCATTCTGCTCCGGCGGCGACGTGCGGGACCAGCAAACACGCCTGCCGGAGATCGGGCGCATCCACATGCGTCGCCTGTTCGCGCTCTCGTCCGCTATGCGCATGTGCGACAAGCCGATCATCGCCAAGGTGCGCGGCTTCTGCGTGGGCGGCGGAAACGAGATCAACCTCTTCTGCGACCTGACGATCGCGAGCGAAGACGCCAAGTTCGGGCAAGTCGGCCCGCGCGTGGGCAGCGTGCCCATCTGGGGCGCGTGCCAGCTCCTGGCCCGCTACGTCGGCGAGCGCAGGGCGCGCGAGATGCTCTACACCTGCCGGCTCTACACCGCGCAGCAGGCCCTCGAGATGGGACTCATCAACGAGGTCGTACCGGCGGCGGAGCTCGACGCGGCGGTGGACCGAATCTGCCAGGAGATCCTCGACAAGAGCCCGCAGAGCATCCGCATCGCCAAGATCGCGCTGAACGCCGGCTCCGATCAGGAGTTCTACGGCTCTTACTTCCCGACCGCGGAGTTGCTCGCGTCGATCTACGGCAACCCGGAGAACATGGAAGGCATTACTGCCTTCCTCGATAAGCGCAAGCCGGACTACCGCAAGTACCGCGTCCGCCGCGCCAAGCTCTGAGGATCCCCACATGGACTATGGACTGCGCGGGCGCACCGTACTCATCACCGGCGGCGCACGTGGCATCGGCCTCGCGGCCGGGGAACTCTTCGCGGCCGAGGGCGCGAAGCTCGCCCTAGTGGACATCAACGGCGACGCCGCTGCCGCCGCCGCGCAGCGCATCGTCGCCAAGGGCGGGCGCGCCGTCGGCCTCGCCGCCGACATCACCCAGGCCGCGCAGTGCACCCAGATGATCGTGCGCGCCGAAGCGGCCGTGGGGCCGATCTCCGCGGTGGTGAACAGCGCCGCGGTGCTCGACGACAAGACCTTCCTCGATTCGACGCCCGCCGATTGGAAGCGCGTACTCGACGTCTGCCTCTACGGCGCGCTCAACGTGCTTCACGCGTCTCTGCCGGGCATGGTGGAACGCAAGTACGGCCGCGTGGTGTGCCTCGCCTCCGACTCCGCGCGCCTGGGACAGGCGCGGCTGTCGTACTACGCAGCGGCCAAGGCCGGCGTGATCGCCCTCGTAAAGTCGGTGGCGCAGGAAGTCGGCGGTGCGGGCGTGACGCTCAACGTCGTCTCACCGGGCGCGACCGACACCGAACTGCGCAAGGAACGCGAGGCGGGGCTGCGCGCCTCGATGGGCGAGGAGAAGTACGCACGACGCGTGCAGACGGTGCTCCGCATGTATCCCACTGGCCGCATCGGGCAGCCCGACGACATTGCCGGCGCCATCCTCTACCTGTGCAGCGCTTCCGCGGGCTGGGTGACCGGACAGGTCCTCAGCGTCAACGGTGGCTTCTCGATGCCCTGAAGGAGGCCAAGCCATGGACTTCGCATTGACATCGGTGCAGGAGATGATGCGCGAGGCCGCGCGCTCGATGGTCGAGCGCGAGATCGCGCCAGTGCTCACTGCCCACGACGCGAATCGACCGCTGCCGAAGCCCGCGATGCTGACGATCTACGCTGCACTCGCCAGGCTCGGCATCACCGCTCCCAGGATCCCCGAGGCTGACGGTGGCGGCGGGCTGCGCATGCTCGACTACGGGCTCATGTTCGAGCAGCTCCCACCGGTCGTGTCGATCTCGCTGCTGGCCCACGAATGCACCATCGCTCGCATCTGGTCGGAGACGACCGCCGAGAACCGGCGACGTTTCCTCCCCGAGCTCATCGCTGGACGCAAGATCTGCTGCACGGGCACGACCGAGCCCGATGTCGGCTCGGATCCGCGCAGCGTCAAGACCCGCGTCGTGACCGAGGGTGACGAGCTCGTGATCACCGGGCGCAAGATGTGGATCACCAACGTCACGGTCTGCGACGTCATGAACGTGTCCTGCGCCGAGGGCATCGACGAGCGAGGACTGTCGAAGCTGCGTCGCGTGGTTATCGAGCGCGACAGAACGCCGTTCGAGACGCGCGAGATCCCGTCGCTCGGGTTGCGTCAGGGCCACTTGGGCGAAGCCGTGCTCGACGACATCCGCGTGCCGGTGGCGAATGCGCTCGGCAATGCCGGCGATGCCGCACGCACGCTCACACTCACTTGGAACGGCAACCGGCCGCTCGTGGGCCTTGCCGCCGTGCATCTCGCGCAACGTGCGCTCGACGCCGCGCGCGAGTATGCCGGCGTGCGCGTCCAGTTCGGCACGCCCATCGCCGCCCACCAGCTTATCCAGAAGAACCTGGCTGATATGGAGATGGGGATCACCACCAGCCGCCTGCTCTGCTACTACGCGCTCGATTGCATGGATCGCGGCGAGCGTGCCAACGGCACGTCAGCCATGGCCAAGCGCTATGCCACCACGACCTGCGAGCAGGCGATCTCGACGGCCATGCACATCCACGGTGCGATGGGCATCAGCGCGGAGCTCGGACTGGAACAGCTCTATCGCGACGCGCGCATGCTTCCGATCCCCGATGCGACCAACGAGATACTCACCCTGATCCAGGGTCGCGAGCTCACAGGGCTCGAGGCGTTCCGCGCCTAGCTGGCGCGACGGGAACGTGCGTGGAAGCGTCGGCACTACTCGGTCGCTTCGTCGTCGAGCGCGGTGGGCGGCTTGCCACCGCGGTGGCGGGGACGCTGCTTGCCGGGCTAGGTGCCACCGTGATCCGCGTCGAGGACGATGCCGGGCGACCGGTCTCGGACTCTGCCGCTTGGCATCGGCATCCGGTCGCGCTCGAAGGCAAGCTGCGCATGGCTCGCGCCACCGAGCCTGAGCAGTGGTCGCGCCTGTGCGCGCATGCCGACGCCGTGCTGGTGTCCGATCCAGCGCTGCTCGGGACTTGCGGCAATGCGCCGCTCACCGTTCTCGTGACCGCCTTCGGACGCAGCTCGACCGATGCAATGGCAAGCGAACTCGCCGTGCAGGCCCGCTCCGGCGCCATGGCCACGACCGGACCGTCCGGAGGCGCGCCTTGCACAGTGCGCGCCCCGCTGCTCGAGATGCTGGCCGGGCTCAATGCGGCCACGTCGACCCTAGCTGCATGGCGCGCCGGCACGCGCGGCGTGCTCGACCTCGCGTTGCTCGACGGCGCGCTCGCGCTGTGCGGAACCTTTCATTCACAGGCGCTGGCCGATCCCGCGGCTCGCTTCAGGCATGGTGCACAGCATCCCCTGTGCGCGCCGTGGAACGCCTATCGCGCCGCCGACGGCTGGGTCACGATGTGCATCGCCTCCGACGACCAATGGATTCGGCTCGCGCGCCAGATCGAGCGTGGCGACCTCGCCGCACGTACGGACCTCGCGACGTCCACGCAACGCGTTGCCGCCATGAAAGAGGTGGATTCCGCTGTGACGCAGTGGACGCAGTCCCGTGACGTCGACGACATCGTGCGGCGGATGCACGAGGCCGACCTGCCCGCGTCGTCGGTGCATCGCTGCGGACCCGACGCCGCCGCCGAAGTACGTACCGTCGATGATGACTCGGACCCCGGCGTCACTTGGACCGTGCCAGCGCGCCTGGCGTGGCTGTCACGCACGCCGTTGCGCGTGTCGGGGCGCATCGGTCCTGTCGCGATGAGCGCCGCGCAGAGCCTGCCCCCGCCAGTGCACCGTGCAGTGTCCGACGATGCCGTGGCGCCGCTGGCCGGCGTCCGGGTCGTCGAGCTCGGGCCCTTCACGGCGGGACCGCTGACAGGACGCTACCTCGCCGACCTCGGCGCCGACGTGATCAAGGTGGAGCCCCCCGGTGGGGAGCGATCGCGCACATGGCAACCCCGCGCGGCCCATGCGAGCCACTACTTCGCCAACTACAACTGCGGCAAGCGAAGCGTGGAGATCGACCTGTCGACGCCCGCAGGCGCCGACGCGCTGCGCGCACTGCTGCGCGACGCCGACGTCTTCGTGCAGAACCTGAAGCCTGGCGCGCTGCGCAAGATGGGCATCGACCTCGATGCGCTGATCGTGACCCACCCGCGCCTCGTGGTCTGCAGCATCTCGGGCTACGGTCGGGCCGGCTCGCCCGCCGCTGCACTGGATACGATCGTCCAGGCGGGAAGCGGACTCATGTCCCTCGTCGACGGTCCCGGGATCGGTGCTCCACTGAAGACCGGCTTCTCGTACGGCGACCTCACCGCCGCCCACCTCGCCACCCTGCTGGTGCTCGCGGCCATCGTCGAGCGCGACGTCAGCGGACGTGGACAGGCGATCGACGTTGCCATGCACGATGCGCTCGTGTGGCTGACGCAGCTGGGCTGGCCCGGCGTGACCGCCCCTGCCGCATGCGTCGACGCCTTCGGCACAGCGTGGACGCTACGCGTGGAGTCCGATCCGCCCGAGCGGGTGCTCGAGTTGGAAGAGGCGCTGCGCAGCGACGACGCGCACCGGCGCGACGCCCTGCGCCGCGTCGATGCAGGCGACGGCAGCCACTGGAATGTCCTGGCATCGCCCCACCGCTGGCGGGAGGCGCCGACCCGCACGGGAACCTTCGTCGCCACGTCCGGCGCCGACAATGCTCGACTTCTCGCTCCGACTGCGCTCTAGGCATGGTCCGCGCCCTCCTCCGCTCTCTCGCCATCCTCGAGTGCTTTTCCATCGAGAAGCCCGCGCTCACCCTTCAGGACATCTACCGCAAGGTCGAGCTACCCAAGTCCACCACGTTCCGGCTCGTCGTGACGCTGCAGAATGCCGGCTACCTCCTGCAGCGCGCCGATTCCCGATATACGCTTTCCTACAAGCTGCTGCTGCTCGGCAGCCTCGTGCGGGAAACGCTCGACGTGCGCGAGATCACGCGTCCCATAATGGAAGACCTCGCGCGCACGACCGGTGAGACGGTCACCCTGTCCACCCGCAGCGACCGTGAGCGGATATGCCTCGATGTCGTGGAGAGTAGCTCGCTCCTGCGCAGCATCGTGTTGCCGGGGGATCGCCTGCCGCTGCTGTACGGCGCCACCGGCAAGATGTTTCTCGCGCAGCTCGACGACAAGACGATCGAGCAGATCCGCGTCGAGCAGCAGATCCCCAGGAAGCGCATCACGCGCAAGGCGTTGATGCAAACCGTCGAAGGCATTCGCGCACACGGCTACGCTCTCACGCACGACGATCGCGTCGACGGCGTGATGGCGATCTCGGTACCGATCCGCGACGCGTCGTCCGGCGTGCGCTACTGCATGACGGTGACCGGGCCCTCGACGCGATTCCTCGGACGCGAACAGCTCCTCATCGACCAAATGCTGCGCGTCGGGGAGCGCGTCTCCACCTTGCTGGGCTACATCCCGTCGCGAGCCATCGCCGAGTAGACATGAAAGACACGGACCAACCATGAGCGAGCGCGCCCTGGCGGGCCTGCGCGTCCTGGACCTGACGACCGACTTCGGATATGCGTCGAAGCTCTTCCTGGATCTCGGGGCGGAGGTGACGCTGGTCGAGCCCCGCGGGGGCAACGCGGCGCGCGCTCGTCCACCGCTCGCCGATGGCAAGAGCCTCTGGTTCGCCTATCGCAACGCGGGCAAGCGCAGCCTCGCCCTTGATCTCGATGTCGCCGCCGACCGCAGCGCGTTCGACCGTGCGCTCGACACTGCCGATGTCGTCTTCGATGATCGCCTTCAATCGTACTGGCAGTCGCGCTGCCTCGACTGGCCCACGGTTCACGCGTCCCGGCGCGAGCTCGTGTGGTGCTCGATCACGCCGTTCGGGCAAACCGGGCCGAATTCCACGGCGCGCGGCTGCGATCTCGTTGCCATGGCGAGCGGCGGCATGGCATGGCTCACCGGCTACGAGGCCTCGGGGCCCTTCGCCGCAGACTGTGGTCTCGCGGAGACCTCCGCCGCTCAATACGCCGCCGTGATGGCACTGATTGCCGTTCTGGGGCGCGACAACGTGGGCGCCGGTCAGTTCGTGGATGTGTCGATGCAGGAAGTCGTGGCGCTCGGTACCGAAACCGCGCCGCAATTCCTCGCGATGAAGGATGTGATGCGCAGGCGCCTGGGCGAGCGCGCGCGGCAGGCCGGCATCGGTGTGTACCCTTGCGCCGACGGCCACGTCTTTCTCTACGCGGCGGAATCGGGTGTGGGGCGTGGCTGGAACCTTCTCGCGCAATGGATCGGCGAGGCCGACATTCCCGGCGCCCACGAGCTGCGCGATCCGCGATGGCAGGATAACGCATTCAAGTCGCAGCCCGAGCAGCGCGCACGCTTTGCGGAACTGTGGGACGCGTTCGCGGCCCGGCACCGGCGACAGTGGCTCTTCGAGGAAGGGCAGCGCCGACGCATCGCCATCTCCCCGATCAACGAGGCCATCGACGTGCTCGCTGACCGCCATCTGCGGGCGGCGGGCTTCTTCGACGCGCAAGGCACCCCCGGCGCGCCGTATCGCCTCTCGGCCACGCCGTGGCATTCGCCGGCAAGCCCTGGCGCGCAGCATGTCGCAGAGACTTCGGCAGGTCCCGCGTCGCCGTCGACGCGCTCGCGCGCACCCGCGCTGCCCGCAGCCGGCGTCGCGTCGTTGCCGCTTGCGGGCCTGCGGGTGGTTGACCTCACCTGGGTCGGTGCCGGGCCCTTCACCACCAAGCTCTTGGCCGACTTCGGCGCCGAGGTCTGGAAGATCGAGTCGCCAACGCGTCCCGACCAGTTGCGGCGCGCCGAACCGCTCGCCAACGCCGGAGGACTCGATGCGAGCGGCTACTTCGCCAACCGCAATACCAACAAGCGAAGCGTGACGCTCGACCTCAAGCGACCCGAGGACGTGGAGCGCATCCGAGAGCTGGTCCGGCACGCCGACATCATCGCGAACTCGTTCTCGCCGGGGGTGATGGATCGGGTGGGGCTGGCGTGGGAGGAGATCCGGCGCATCAACCCGCGGATCGTCTATCTCGGCATGCCGTTCGCGGGCGACGAGGGACCGTATCGCGACTACTTGGGTTATGGCATCAACATCGCGGCGCTCGTCGGCACGTTCGGACGCCACGCGAGGCCCGACTGCCTTCCGGTGGGCACCGGCACCAACTTCCCGGACCACCTGCCCAATCCCTTGCACGCTTGCTTCGCGGTGCTGGCAGCGCTCGCTTGGCGGCTCCGCTCGGGACAGGGGCAGCGCATCACCGTCTCCCAAGTCGAGTCGACGCTCGCCGCGTGCCCCGACGGGGTGCTCGAGGCCGCCGCCACCGGTCGCGAATCGCCGGCGCTCGCTTATGTCGAGCCCTGGCGTGCGCCACACGGCATCTATCGCTGCGCCGGCGAGGACCGCTGGTGCGCTGTGTCCGTCGACAGCGATGAAACCCGGCACCGCCTCGCCGCGGTCGTCGATCTCGGTTGCGGATCGACCGCACATCCCACGTCGGATCTCCTCGACGCGCGTTTGCGCGAGTGGCTCGCCGCCCGCCCGGTCGACGACGCCGTGACGGCGCTGCGTGCCGCCGGCGTTGCGGCCGCCGCCGTAGCAACGCCTCGCGATATGCTCCACGGCGACGCTCATCTCGCGTCGCGCGGATTCTGGCAGTACCTCGACCACCCCGTCATGGGACGCTGCCTCTATCACGGCGTGGCGGCGCGTTTCTCACTCACGTCGACGCGATATCGCACCGGGGCACCCCTGCTCGGCCAGCACAACGACGCGCTCGCGCGGCTCGCCCACACGGTCGTCCTCGAGGACTGACGATGGATTTCGATCTGCCCGAGGATGTGGTGCAGGTACGAGACAGCGTCCGCCGCTTCGTACGCGACGAGCTCGTTCCGCTCGAGCCGCTGGTGATACGGCGCGAGGCGGAGCGCGGACTCACCGATGCGCCGATCCTCCCGCCGGATGTCTCCGTCGCGCTCGACGCCAAGGCGCGGGCGCTGGGCCTCTGGGGTATCGACGTCCCGGTGCAGTTCGGAGGGCAGGACCTGGGTGCGCTGGTGAAGTGCGTGGTCACCGAGGAGCTCAAGTATTCGATCGTGCCTTTCGTGCTGCGACCCGACAGTCCCAACCTGCACTTCCTCCAGCAATGCGCGCGTGGTCCGCAGATCGAGCGCTACCTCCTGCCCTATGCGTCGGGCGCCAAGAAGTCGTGCCTCGCGCTGACCGAATCCGGCGCGGGATCCGACGCCGGCGCCATCGCCATGCGCGCCACGCGCATCGACGGCGGCTGGCGTCTCAATGGCAGCAAGACGTTCATCTCGCACGCGAAGTCATCCGACTTCATCATCACCATGGCGGTGGCCGAGAGCGCGACGGGCGAGCGCTTGGGCATCAGCGCCTTCCTCGTCGACCGCGATACGCCGGGCGTGACGATCCCGGCGTCCTATCCGATGATCGGCGAGTACCACCCCTACGAGATCCACTACGGCGACGTCGTCGTCTCCGATGACCAGGTGCTGGGCGAGATCGGCAAGGCCTTTCCCCCACTGCAGCGGCGCCTGAGCATCCGGCGCGCGGAGATCGGCGCGCGCTGCGTGGGGCTTGCGCAACGCTGCCTCGACATGATGATCGAGCAGGCAAAACTGCGCGTGACGTTCGGCAAGCCCCTAGCCGACCGGCAGGTCGTGCAGGGATGGATCGCCGACACGTGGCAGGAGATCGAGGCGGTGCGTACGTTGACCTGGCGACTGGCCTGCCACATCGATCGCGGCGGCGATATCCGTCGCGAAGCATCGATGGTCAAGGTCTTGGGCACCGAGATGATCGGCCGCGTGGTCGACCGCGCGATCCAGCTCTTCGGCGGCATGGGCGTGAGCAAGGAACTGCCGCTCGAATATATGTACCGGATGGTCCGCGTCTATCGCATCGTGGAAGGACCGAGCGAGATCCACCGCTCGATCATAGCCCGCGAGCTGCTCGGTCTACACCGAAGCTAGGCCAGGCCGGCCGACACTTCGCACGGCACCGGGTACAATCACCTGCGCGTGCAGTCCCGCCTCTCCCCGCGAGACCTCTTCCTCGTCCTTGCCGTCGTGACGATCTGGGGCTTCGCCTTCGTCTCGATGCGCGTGGCGCTCGAAATGGTGCCCCCGTTGGCGCTGGCAGGACTGCGCTTCCTCTGCGCCGCGGTTCCCGCCGTGCTCTTCGTCCGCCGCCCCGACGTGTCGTGGCGGATCGTCGTCGCCTTCGGCTTCGCCATCGGCGTCTTCCAGTTCGGACTGCTCTTCCTCGGGATGCACTTCGGCATGCCGGCCGGACTGTCGTCGCTCGTGCTCCAGACACAGGTGTTCTTCACCCTCGGGCTCGCCGCCTGGTGGTTCCACGACCGTTTGGACTTCCACGTGCTGGCCGGTGCCACGATCGCCGGCGCCGGCATCATCGTGCTTGGTGCCCACAAGGCGATGGCGGGCGCCGGCGCCACCGTCGTCGGCTTCCTGCTGGTCATCGGCGCCGCGCTGTCGTGGGCGATTGCCAACATCATCGCCAAGGTGGCGGGCCGCGATCGCGAAGGCAGCGATCGCGAGGTGGACATGTTCGCGCTGGTGGTGTGGTCGAGCCTGGCGGCACCCTTGCCCCTGTTCGTCGCCTCCTGGCTCTTCGAGGGCGGCCCTCAGGCCCTGGCCGCGGTGCGCGGCATGACGTGGCTGCCGTGGGCCTGCGTGCTCTTCATGAGCTATTTCGCCACGCTGTTCGGGCTCGCCCGGTGGAATGCGCTGCTGCACCGGTATCCGATCGCGGTCATCGCGCCCTTCGCGCTGCTCATCCCCGTGTCCGGGCTCGTGAGCGGTGCGGTCTTCCTGGGCGAAGGTCTCGCGCCGATGCAGTTCGCGGGGGCCGCGCTGGTGCTCGTCGGGCTCGCCTGGAATATGTATGGCCGGCAGGCGCGGGAGTGGATCGCGACGGCGCTGGACTAAGCGATGGATCAGCGATGCGGGTCGGTCATGCCGCCTGCAGCACGCGACGCCGCAGGGACTGTGGCAACTCGATGGCCAGGAAGAACTCCTGCGGATACAAGAAGTCTTCTCCCGACTCGTCGACAATTCGCAGTTGACCACGTTTGGCCGCTTGCGCGTCAGGGAGAGCAACATACAACTTGCGCCGCTCCAACGACACGACGTAGCCATCGTTCTTTACGCAGACGACCAACTCCTTCGATCTTCCCGCCATAGTCGCAACCGTTCAGAGAAACTGCTTGATCTTGAATTCGCGCTTGCCTATCCCGGTGGCCTCGTACCAGTGTACTTCGGCAAGGAGGATCTCGCCATCGGTCAAACGTACGCGCGCGACACCCTTGCGCTTGCGCCACCGGCCGCGGCCATAGAACTTTCGCAACCGCGCCAGCTCTCGAATTCCAGAACCCGTGGCAATGGTTTCAACCGCAGAAAGTTCACCGATGATTTCAAAGTACACACCACGATCGTGGCAAATGCCGGAGACGCGGTCAACTTGCCATCGGCAACCGTTTAACCTTCGTACTCCGAGCGACTACGGTCTGCTCGTTTGAGCGGGGAGTTGCTCCTGTCGGTTCTCTGCTCCCGAATACCGTCATTCGGGAAGCCCGGGATCAATCCGCCGGCACCGCCGCCGCTCCCCGCCGCGACGCCGCGATCTGCCGCAGCACCACGGGCACCACCAGCCCGATGCCCACGAGGGTGCTCACGAGTCCCGGCGCGATCATGAGGATCGCCGCCACCACGCACAGGATGCGCTCCCACGCCCGCATCCGCGTGAACATGTAGTTCGACAGCGCAGCCGACAGCACCGTGATACCGAGGATGCATCCCGCGAAGGCCAGCACGAACTCCTGCAGCGAGAAATCCTTCACCATGATGAGCAGCGACGGCGCGAACACGAACACGAACGGCACCAGCGCCTTGCCGAGTCCGAGGCGAAACGCCGTGTTGCCCGTCTTGAACGGATCGGAACCCGCCATGCCCGCCGCCGCGTAAGCCGCGAGCGCCACCGGCGGCGTGATGTCGGCCAGCACCCCGTAGTAGAAGACGAAGAAGTGCGCCACGATCGGCTGCACGCCGAGGATCACCAGCGTGGGCGCGGCGACGGTGACCATGATGATGTAGTTGGCCGTGGTGGGGATGCCGCAACCCATGAGGATGCACACGAGGCCCGTCATCACCAGCGCCGCCACCAGCGTCAGCGACTGCATGTTCGTCCAGGCCGTGGGCAGAACGCTCGCCACCCAGCCGGCCATGACGCTCGCCGCCGACGTGACGATGTAGGAGAGCTTGAACCCGACGCCGGTCAGCGTGACCACGCCGATCACGATGCCCACGGTCGCCGCCGCTGCGCCCACCGCAAGCGCGTACTTGGCGCCCAGTTCGAACGAGGCGACGATCGCGGCGCTGCCGATGCGCGACTTCGCGCCGAGCGCGCGATGCAACAGCGGCACCAGCACGACCATCGCCACGAACACCCACGGGCCGTAGTCACCGAACGTGCGGGTGATGATCCCGATGAGCACGGCATGCAGCACGAAGAGCGCGACGTATTGCAGCGCCGTCGTGTTCTGCCGCGACGTGAAGAGCCCCACGATGATGCAGGAGGTGATGCCGGTGAAGGCGGCGAGATAGGGCGTGTTCCCGTTGATCACGATGCCCACCAGCAGGAAGAGCGGAATCAGCGTGGGCCAGTTCGCCTTGAGGGTCCTGGGGAGATCGGGCAGCTCGTCCTTGGTGAGGCCCCGCAAACCCTTGTTCTTGGCCTCGAAGTGCACCTGCATGAAGACGCCGAAGAAGTGCATGAAGGCCGGCACAATGGCGGCGATGATGATCGTCGAGTACGGCAGGCTCAGGAACTCGATCATCAGGAACGCCGCCGCGCCCATGATCGGCGGCGTGATCTGGCCGCCGGTGGACGATGCCGCCTCCACCGCGCCGGCGAAGTGCCGCGGGTAGCCCAACCGGACCATCGCGGGGATCGTGAGCGAGCCCACCGTGACCGCATTGGCCACCGACGACCCCGACAGCATGCCGAAGAGCGCGGACGCGAACACCGATACCTTCGCCGGTCCGCCCGCGTAGCGCCCCGCGATCGCCGAGGCGATGTCGATGAAGAGCTGGCCCAGCCCGATCGCGGTCGCCAGCACGCCGAACAGCACGAAGTGGAAGACGTAGGTGGCGATCACGCCGATCGCGATGCCGTAGATGCCCTGGCTCGTGAGGTATAGGTGATTGACGAGCGCCGGCCACGATGCACCGGAATGCTTGAGCAACCCCGGGAACCACGTTCCCCACAGTGCGTACGCCATGAAGAGCAGCGCGATAATCGGCAACGGCCAGCCCATGCTGCGCCGCGTGGCCTCGATGAGCAGCACCACGAGCGTCGTTCCCATCACCACGTCGAGCGTGTTCGGATTGCCCACGCGGAAAGCGAGATCGTCGAAGACGTAGGGGATGTACAGCGCCGAGGCGGCGATGAGGATCGCGCACAGCCAGTCGTACAGGGGCACACCCCCGGGGGCGAGCACGCCCGATTTGGGCGGATGCTGGAGCATCGCCTTGCGCCACGGGAAGACCAGGAAGATGAGCGACAGCACGAACGCCATGTGCGTGCCGCGATGCGTCGCCTCGCGCAGGAGTCCGAAGCCCGCCGTGTAGTAGTGGAACGACGACAGCACGATGAGCAGCGCCGTGACGATGAGCGCCGCGGGGTGCCACACCGGGCGGAAGCGCATCTCGGGATCGAACTTCTCCTCGAGCGCGCGCGTCTTGTCGGCTTCGATCGTCTGCATGAGCGTCATTCCCTCGCGGAGGTCCCAACGGAAACGGGGCCGGTCACTCGCGCTCCGGCCCCGTTCCGTGTCGCTGCCGTTGCTACTTCAGCAGCCCGGCTTCCTTGTAATACTTCTCCGCACCCGCGTGGAACGGAATGCCCGCGCCAGCGGTCGCCGTGGCCTTGGTGATGGCCTTGCCCTTGGCGTGGCCCGCGTCGAGGAGCTTGCGCGAGTTGTCGTTCCACAGGGCCTTGGTGATCTCGTAGATCTGCGCTTCCGGCAGCTTGGCCGAGGTGACCCACTGCGCGCCCACGGCGATCGTCTTCACCTCCGGGATGCCCTTGTAGGTGCTCGCGGGGATCGTGTCCGGGGCGAAGAAGGTGTACTGCTTGAGCATCTTGTCGATCTCGGGCCCGGTCACCGGCACGAGATCGATGCCCGCACCCGAGGAGGCGAGCTCGGCGATGGCGCTCGTCGGATAGCCGCCCACGAAGAAGAAGGCGTCGAGGCCGCCGTCCTTCATCTTGTCGCCGGCCTGATTGGGCTTGAGGTACTCGGCCACGACATCCTTCTCGGTCAGGCCGAAGGCGCCGAGGATGATGCGCGCATCGACCAGCGTGCCGGAACCCGGCTCGTCGAGCGACACCCGCTTGCCCTTGAGATCGGCCACACTCTTGATGTTGGCGCCCTTGCGCGCGACGAGGTGGATCGTCTCGGGGTAGAGGTTGGCGATGAGGCGCAGGTCGGCGACCTTGGGCTTGCCTTCGTAGACCCCCGTGCCGGTGTAGGCCCAGTAGGCGACGTCGGATTGCGTGAAGCCCGACTCGAGCTGGCCCGACTGGATGCCGTTGATGTTGGCGACCGATCCGTTCGATGCCACCGCCGTGGCCACCACTCCCGGCGCGCCGCAGCTGCCGCCGTCCTTGCAGGCGCGCGAGCCGGGCGGATTGGAGATGGCGTTCGCGATGAGACCGCCGATGGGGTAGTAGGTGCCGGCGGTGCCGCCGGTGCCGATGCGGAAGAACTTGATGTCCTGCGCGAGGACGGTGCCGGCAGCGATGGCGACGAATCCGGCAAGGACCGCGCGAAGGAGGAGGCGGGCAGGCTTCATGGAGCTTTTTCTCCGGAGTGATGGGGCAACGGCGAAGTGTCGCATGGTCCCCCGGCTCGAACAACGGGCAGTGCAATTCCGTACAATCGCCACTCGATACATCTCCTTGCCGGAAGGGTCCGATGTCCCATCGCGACGATCACGCCCGCACGCTGGCCGGCGCCCTTTGGAGCGACTTGGGCGGCGAGGCCCGCGCCATCGACGCCGTTCGCTTCGAGGGACCGCCGGGCATCCTTCCTTCGCTGTACGACATCACCGGCTTCGCGAGCGCCACGGTGGCCTGCGCCGCCACCGCAGTGGCCGAACTCGCGGCCGCGCGCAGCGGCGCGAGCACGCCCTTGTCCGCGGTAACGGTGGACCGCCTCGCCGCCTCCGCCTCCTTCAAGTTCGAGGCACTCGCCAAGCCCATCGGCTGGACGATGCCGCCGATCTGGGATCCCGTGGCCGGCGATTACCGGGCCGCCGATGGCTGGATCAAGCTGCATACGAACTACGCGTATCACCTCGCTGCCGCGCTCTCGGTGCTCGACGCGCCGGCCGATCGTGCCACGGTAGCCGCGAAGGTCGCCACGTGGAAGGCCGACGAGCTCGAGGCCGCGGTGATCGCCGCGGGGGGTTGCGCGGCCGCGATGCGCACGTCCGCGCAGTGGGCGCGCCATCCGGCGGGAGAGGCCACCGCCGGGGAGCGCCCGGTCGTGCTGCTCGGCGGCGACGGCTTGCACGCGGGCACGCTCCCGGCATTCGAACAGGCGACGCTCACGCGGGCGAAAGCGCAGTCGCCGCTCGCCGGCGTCCGCATCCTCGATCTCACGCGCGTGATCGCGGGGCCGGTGGCCACGCGCTATCTCGCCGCCTACGGCGCCGACGTGCTTCGCATCGATCCGCCGGGCTTCGCGGAGGTGCCGGCGCTGCTGCCCGAGGCCACTGCAGGCAAGCGCTGCGCAGCGCTGGATCTCGCCCGCGACGAGGACCGCACCCGCTTCGCGGAGCTCGTGGCGCAGGCGCACGTGATCTTCTGCGGCCTGCGTCCCGACGCGCTGGCACGGCTCGGCTTCGGTCGCGATGCGTTGCGCGCGCTCAATCCCGCCCTCGTCGTCGTCACCCACGATGCGTACGGCTGGACGGGACCGTGGGCGGCGCGGCGCGGCTTCGACAGTCTCGTGCAGATGAGCACCGGCATCGCCGCTGCCGGCGCCGACGCGGCGGGCACCGACGCGCCGAGGCCGCTGCCGTGCCAGGCGCTCGATCACGGTATCGGCCACCTCCTCGCCGCCGGCGCCTGCCGCGCGCTCACGCGACTCCTGCGCACGGGCGAGGCGAGCGACGTGCGCGGCTCGCTCGTGGGCGCCGCCAACGTGGTGAAGTCGGCGCCTGCGGTAACGCCCGGTGCCGACGTGACGATCGACGCAGCGCCCCGGGAGCCGACGCAGACCGCATGGGGACCGCTCGAGCGCGTGCCCCTCGCCGGACGGATCGTGGGTCACGCGCCGCAGTGGAGCATCGATGCCGGTCCGCTCGGGCGCGATCCGGCGCGCTTCACGTCATCCTGATCGGCGGGCCACGGCGCCTGCCCGCTCACAGGCCGACCGCATCGCCCACGCCGAGCAGGATCAGCACCCCCAGCACCGCGAAGATCCCGGCTGCGATGCCGTGCACGAGGCGTACCGGCATCCGGTGCGCGAGCCGGTCGCCCACGATGACCGCCGGCACGTTGGCAATCATCATTCCGAGCGTGGTGCCGGCCACCACCGCGACGAAGGCGCCGTAGCGCGCGGCGAGCCCCACGGTGGCGATCTGCGTCTTGTCGCCCATCTCCGCGAGGAAGAAGGCGATCAGCGTCGAGGCGAACGCGCCGGCATGGCCCCACTGCGTGCGCACGTCGGCGTCGAGCTCGTCCGGGACCAGCATCCACGCCGCCATCGCGAGGAACGACAGGCCGAGGATCCAGCGCAGCGCCACCGGCGACACGGTGTTCACGACGAACGTGCCGAGCGCGGCGGCGAAGGCATGGTTGGCGAGGGTGGCCGCGAGGATGCCGAGGATGATCGGCCACGGGCGGCGGAAGCGCGCCGCGAGCACGAAGGCGAGCAGTTGCGTCTTGTCGCCGATTTCGGCCAGGGCAACCACGCCGGTCGATACGAGGAAGGCTTCCACTGGGGCTCCCGGCCGGGCGTTGGATACCAATGACCGCCACGCATCCCCGGCCTTGCCGGATGCCCTGCGGTCAAAGGTCTCGCCAAGCCGGTGTTGCCACTGCGGTTGCCACCCGCGCCATGGCTCTCGCGAACCAAGTGTGTTGACGGCGGGTCACCCTCCGTTGCGAAGGGCGCGGCTACTCCCCGATGACGGGTGGATTATACGCTGGCGCGGGCTTCTCCGGCGGCCGTTGCGACAGCAGGATGGCCACCGGGCGCGTGCCCGCGAATTCCGACAGCACGATCACCATGATCGCGGTCACCGGCACCGCGAGAAAGGCCCCGGCGATGCCCCACAGCCCCGACCACACCGTGAGGCTGGCGAGAATCGCCACCGGGGAGAGGTTGAGCGAGTTGCCCATCACGTAGGGATCGATGAAGTTGCCGATCACGAACTGCACGACCGACAGTGCGGCCAGCAGCGCGAGCACGCTGCCCAGGTCGCCGAACTGCACGATCGCCATCAGCACCGGCAGCGCGACACTGATGAAGGTGCCCAGGTACGGGATGAAATTGAGCAGCCCCGTGATCACCGCCCAGAAGCCGGCGAGCTCGAGCCCCATCACCCGCATCACCACCCACGATACGAGTGCGAGCACCACCGACAGCAGCGTCTTCATCGCGAGATAGGAGCCCACGCGCGCATTGATGTTCGCGATGACGCCGCGGATGCGCGCCACCGCCCGGGGATCGTCGGACATCGCCGCGATCTTGTCCGCGAACACCCGCCGTTCGAGGAGCAGGAAGGTGGTGTAGAGGAAGACCACCACGAAGCTGCCGAGGACCGAGCTCACCGAGGCCAGGGCGCCGCTCGCCAGCCGTTGCACGTTGATCTGCGACAGCACCGCCTCGCGCAGCGTGGCCCACGTCGGCTCGCGCTCGATGTTGAGCATCGCCGCGCCGCGCTGCGCGGCGTCGAGCAAGGATTGCTGGTAGCGCGGCGCGGCCGCCAGCGCATGATCCATCGTGCTCATCATGAGGTAGCCCAGCGCGAAGAAGGCGGCGCCGATCCCGGCCAGCGTAAGGGTGTACCGAGCCGAGGCCGGCAGGCGGCGGCCACCCAGCACGGGCCGCTCGAGCGCCCGCAACATCCCCAGCACCACATACACGACGAGGATGCCGAGCACGATCGGCACCAGCACGTTCTTGGCGATGTAGAGCGTGAAGCCCGCGATGAAGGCGATGACGACGCCGCTCGCGAGCACGGGCAGGCGCGAGGCGCGGGGTAAGCCTTCGTGCAGGGGTCGATTCGGGTTCGCGCTCATGGCTCGATCCTTATAATGGCGCGCACCGCCGCGGAACCGGCGCACCTGCGCCGCTCATGGTGCGTGCCGCCCGCGCCGATCCGCACAAGATAATCGGAGACGACGATGGGAGCAAAGGCCTGGCGCCTGTTCAAGTGGCTGATCCTGGCGCTGGTCGTGGTGCTGTTCACGGTCATCGCCGTGCGCACGTGGCAGATCCAGCAGGGCCCGCCCCTCGAGCTGTGGCACATCTGGGAGCCGCGCGAGATGACGGCCGACGAGATCACGAAAGCCGACTGGAAGCGCTACCTCGCCGAGGAGCAGCGCATCTTCGACGACGTGCGCCGCGAGGTGACCGACCGCCTGTCCGACGAGGTGAAGTTCCCCGCCAACCGCTACTGGGACGGCAGCCCCATCTACCCCGGCAAGTTCGCCACCGACTGGAACCGCTCGTACATCATGATGCCCGCCGGCAAGCCGGCGGGCGCGGTGGTCCTGCTGCACGGGCTCACCGACTCGCCGTACAGCCTGCGCCACGTGGCGATGCGCTACCGCGACGACGGCTTCGTCGCGGTAGCGATCCGTCTGCCCGGGCACGGCACGGTGCCGTCGGGTCTCGCGGTGGTCGAGTGGGAGCAGTGGATGGCCGCGACGCGTCTGGCCGCCCTCGAAGCGAGGCGACTTGCCGGACCCGGCACGCCGCTGCACGTGATCGGCTTCTCCAACGGCGGGGCGCTCGCCATGAAGTACGCGCTCGACGCCATCGAGGACAAGGCGCTGCCGCGTCCCGACCACATCGTGCTCCTGTCGCCGATGATCGGCGTGACGAGCCTCGCGCGCTTCGCCGGCATCTTCGGCTGGCCGGCGATCCTCCCGCGCTTCGCCAAGGCCGCGTGGCTCGGCATCGTGACCGAGTTCAATCCGTTCAAGTACAACTCGTTCCCGGTCAACGGGGCGCGCCAGTCGTCGCTCGTCGCGCGCACGCTGCAGGGCCGCATCGACGCGTACGCGCGCGATGGCAGGCTCGCCGAGCTCGCGCCGGTGATCACCTTCCAGTCGGTGGTCGACTTCACGGTCAGCACACGCGCGATCGTGAATGCCCTCTACGACAAGCTGCCGAAGAACGGCAGCGAGCTCGTGCTCTTCGATTTCAACCGCAACGCCAAGTTCGGGCCGCTCCTGCGACGTACCGCGGATACGATGATTGAGCGCATGGTGCCGCCGCCGCCGCGCAACTACCGCCTCACGGTGATCGTCAACGAGACGCCGACCTCGCCGGTGGTCGTGGAGCGCACGACCGACGCCGGCAGCACCGAGGAGCGCACTCGCACCCTCGACCTCGAGTATCCGCACGACGTGTTCTCGCTGTCGCATCTTGCGCTGCCGTTTCCGATGGACGATTCGCTGTACGGGCTCAGTCCCACCACCACCGACTACGGGGTGAACCTCGGCTCGCTCGCCACGCGCGGCGAGCGGGGACTGCTCACGGTAAGCCTCGATTCGCTGGTGCGGATGTCGGCGAACCCGTTCTATCCGTACATGATGAAGCGCATCGAGGAAGGGCTGCCGGGCCACCACCCCCCTGCCAAACCCTGATTGGCGAGCCCCCGGCACCCCGACGACGACACCCATCGAGCCTCGAGCAACCGGGGCCCGGCTCGCGGGCGTGCGCGCAGGGCAACGCGGCAGCGGAGCGGCTCTCAGAACCGCGCCGACTCTCAGAACCGCACCGACTCTCAGAATCGCGCCGACGACGCCATGCCCTGCGGCTTGGGCGCCTGCTCCATCGCAATATCCACCCAGCCCCCGCCCATCGCCTGGTACACGTTCACCACCTGCACGTAGCGGTCGGCGAGCGTGGTCACCGAAGCCAGTTCGGCGGCGAAGAGTTCGTTCTCGGCGATGAGCACGTCGATGTAGCCGGTGATCCCCTTGTCGAAGCGGAGCTGCGACAGGCGGGCGAACTCGCGCAGCGAGGCCACGCGCTGCACCTGCTCGTTGGACTCGGCGAGACGATTCTGCGAGCCGGCGAGCGCATCGTTGGTCTCGCGGAATGCATTGAGGATCGTCTGCTGGTACGCCTCGACCGCCATGCGTTGTCCGGCCTCCGCCGAATGCACCTGTCCCGCGATGCCGCCGAAGGTGAACACGGGGCCGGCGAGGCTCGCGCCGACGATCCACAGCGACGCGGGGCCGGTGAGGAAGTTGCCGAACGCCGTGCTCGCGGAGCCGAGTGCGGCGGTGAGCGAGATGTTGGGGTAGTACAGCGCGCGAGTCGCGCCGATGTTGGCATTCGCCGCGACGAGGTTCTGCTCCGCCTGCAGGATGTCGGGCCGCCGTTGCAGCAGCGTGGAGGGAAGATCCGCCGGAATCCCCGGCGCCACGAGCTGGTCGATGGGCTTGCCGCGCGCGATGGGTCCGGGCTCGCGGCCGAGCAGCAGGCTGATGAGATTCTCCTGCGCCGCGATCCGCTGCTGGATCGCCGGGATCGCCGCCTGCGCCTGCCGCACCTGCGACTGCACCTGCGACACCTCGGTCATCGATACGAGGCCGTGCTTGTAACGCAAGTCGAAGATCCGGGCCGTCTCGTTGAAGTTGGTCGACATGGTGCGCGCGATCTCGAGCTGGCGATCGAATGCGCGCAGGACGATGTAGCTCGCCGCGACGTTGCTCACCACCGTGAGCACCACCCCGCGCTGCGCCTGCTCGCTCGCGTAGATCTGCGCCTGCGCCGCCTCCGACAGCCGCCGCACGCGGCCGAAGAGATCGAGCTGCCACGACGCGCCCAGCGTCGCCTCGTAGAGCGTGAAGTAGTTGGAGACCGGATCGGGAATGGGCGTGACGCCCACGCGGCTGCCGCGAAAGCGCGACACGTCGCCGCCGTAGCCGATTTGCGGATAGAGCTGCGAGCGCGTGGCGGCAAGTCCGCCGATGAACTGGTCGATGCGCGCGGCGGCGATGCGGATGTCGCGGTTCTCGCGGATGGCGGCGTCGACGAGGTCGTTCAGCACCGGGTCACCGAACTGCTCCCACCAGCGGGTGTTGGCGATATCCGCGGCCTTCGGATAGTCGACCCGCCACGTTGCGGGCGCGGCGACCTCCGGTCGCACGTAGTCGGGACCCACGGTGCACCCTGCCAGGGCAAGGGCGATCATCAACGCGAACGGACGGGACGGGGACATGCCGGATTCCAATGGGCAGTGCAGAATGCACGTGGAAGCGCAAGGCGCATGCTACGCCTCGCATTTTCGCAATGATGCCATCCTCCACGAAGTAAACCATGGTGTAGTCGCCGCACTGCACAAAAAATGGCACCATCCATGGGCAGCATGCGCTTGTTCCGCGGGTCTTCGATGACCTGCCGCCACGCCATCACGAGGCCCGCCGCCTCCGAGGGAACCCGATGAAGTACGTCCATATCGCGCTTATCGTGGTGTTCACGCTGTTGATCGTGGTGTTCGTGATCCAGAATCGCGAGGCTGCGACCGTATCCCTGTTCGGCTCGAGCGTTACCCTGCCGCTTTGGCTGCTTGCCGTCGGGATCTACATCCTCGGCATGTTCACCGGAAGCGCCCTGACCCGGCTGGTCAAGGGCTGGTACCAGGGCGCGACGCGCAGGGACTAACCTTCGGCATTCACACGCGCGGCGCTCGCCGGTCGCCGCGCACACTCGGACGCCTGCCGCGCTTCGCGACAGGCGTCGTCATCGACAATTCATTCATGGGGAGCCACACGTGGCCAATTTCTGGGACGCCGTAGTGCTGCTGGGATCGACGTTCATCTTCGTCGCCTATCTCTTCGTCCTCTTCCACATCATCGTCGATCTCTTCCGCGACACGAAGATGGGCGGCGGCGCCAAGGTCCTGTGGGTCATCGGCCTCGTATTCGTGCCGGTGCTGACCTCGCTCGTCTACATCCTCTTCCGCGGCTCGGGCATGGGCGAGCGGCAGAAGGAAGCGTTGCAGAAGGCCAAGTCGCAGACCGACGCCTACATCCGCGAGGTCGCCGGAAGGTCGCCGGCCGAGGAGATCGCGCACGCCAAGACGCTGCTCGATGCGGGCACGATCAGCGCCGACGATTTCGCGCGCATCAAGGCCAAGGCACTGTCGTAACGCGGCGGACAGGCAGCGTTCATGGCAACGGGCAAACGCACAGCAACGGGCAAACGCACGGCAACGAACGAGCAAATGGCAACGAACATATCCAAACCCGGCGGCTCGAGAGGCCGCGCCGCCACTCCCGCCGCGGACGGCAGCGTTCCCGTCGATCTCGCGCTGCAGGGCGGCGGCGCGCACGGCGCCTTCACCTGGGGCGTGCTCGATCGCCTGCTCGAGGAGCCCGGCCTGCGTTTCGACGGCATCTCGGGGACGTCCGCGGGGGCGATGAACGCCGCGGTGATGGCGCACGGCGTCGCGGTCGGCGGCCATGCGGCGGCTCGCGAAAGCCTCGAAACGTTCTGGCGTCGGGTGTCCGATGCCGCGCAGATGTCGCCCATGCGCCGCGGCCCCATGGAGATCATGACCGGCGCGTGGACGCTCGACTACTCCCCCGCCTTCCTCGCGATGGAGCTGACCTCGCAGGTGCTCTCGCCCGCGATGCTCAATCCCGGCGGGCGCAATCCGCTCACGGACATCCTGAACGAGGTCGTCGACTTCGCCCACCTCGTCGACTCGCCCATCAAGCTGTTCGTGACGGCCACCAACGTGCGCACCGGTCGCGGCCGCGTCTTCCGCAATGCGCAGATCACGGCCGACGTGCTGCTCGCATCGGCGTGCCTGCCCACGATGTTCCACTCGGTGGAGATCGACGGCGAGGCATACTGGGACGGCGGCTATTCGGGCAATCCAACGATGTATCCGCTCATGAGCGAGTGCCAGGCCTCCGACACGATCCTGGTGCAGATCAACCCGATCGAGCGCCCGGGCACGCCGACCACGGCCCGCGAAATCCAGAACCGGCTGAACGAAATCTCCTTCAATGCGGTGCTGATGAAGGAGCTGCGCGCCGGCGCGCTGCTGCGCAAGTCGACCGACCCCGGCAGCCGCGAGGGCAAGATGTGGGCGAACATGCGCGTCCACCGCATCGCCAGCGACGTCATGCTCACGCTCGGCTACTCGTCGAAGCTCCTCGCCGAGTGGGCCTTCTTCACGATGCTCCGCGACGAGGGACGAAGGGCCGCCGACGCCTTCCTCGCCGCGCACCGCGGCGACCTCGGCGTGCGCAGCACACTGGACCTCGACGCGATCCTCGACGGCGAGGCCTGACCATGGTGGGCCTCGTCGGCATCCTCGTGGGCCTTGCGGTGCTGATGTGGCTGTCGTTCCGCGGCTGGAGCGTGCTGGTGCTCGCGCCGATCGGTGCGATCATCGCGGCCGCATTCGGCACCCAGCCACTGCTCGCGCACTGGACGATCACCTTCATGAGCTCGGCGGCGGGCTTCATCGCGCAGTTCTTCCCGCTGTTCCTGCTGGGCGCCGTGTTCGGCAAGCTCATGGACGACAGCGGCGGCGTGGCTGCGATCGCCCGCTTCATGACCGCAAAGCTCGGGCCGAAGCGCGCGATCCTCGCGGTGGTGCTGGCCGGCGCCTTCGTGACCTACGGCGGCGTGAGCCTCTTCGTCGCATTCTTCGTGCTGGTGCCGATGGGGCAGGCGCTCTTCCGCGCGGCGAACATCCCCAATCGCCTGCTGCCGGCGGCGGTGATGCTCGGCACGTCGACCTTCACGATGTCCGCGCTGCCGGGCAGCCCGGCCATCCAGAACGCGATCCCGATGCCGTTCTTCGGCACGACGCCTCTCGCGGCCCCCGGTCTCGGGATCATCGCCGCGATGATCATGCTGGCCTTCGGATTGTGGTGGCTCTCCCGCGCTGAGGCCAGTGCGCGACGCGCCGGCGAGGGCTTCGGCCCGGTGCCGATGGGTACCGAGAACGTGGCCGACGATCCTGAGAAACGGGGCGCAGCGACGGTGGCGAGCGGCTTCGACCCCGCGGAGATCCGCGAGGGCAAGGACGCCATCGATCCCCCCTCGCCGCTCGTCGCGGCCCTGCCCCTCATCGTGGTGGTGGTCACCAACCTCGTGATGTCCATCGTGGTGCTGCCGCGCATCGACCTCGAGCGCATCGCGTACCTGCGCTTCGATCCCGAGACCGTGGGTGCGGTGAGCGGCGTGTGGTCGGTGCTGGTGGCGCTCACCCTCGGGATCGTCACGCTGGTCGCGCTCAACTTCGCGCGCCTGCGCAGCTTCCGCGCAAGCGTGGATGCCGGCGCCAATGCCTCGGTGCTGCCGGTGCTCTCGGTGGCAAGCCTCGTGGGCTTCGGCGCGGTCGTGGCTGCCATGCCCGCCTTCGACGCGGTGCGCGAGTGGGTGCTCGGCATCGGCGGCGGCCCGCTCGTCTCGCTCGCCATCGCCACCAACATCCTCGCCGCGCTCACCGGCTCGGCATCGGGCGGCCTCACCATCGCGCTCGACGCGCTCGGCGGCACCTATCTGGAGATCGCGCGCACCATCGGCATGGATCCGTCGCTGCTGCACCGGGTCGCGGTGATCGGCGCCGGAACGCTCGACAGCCTGCCGCACAATGGCGCGGTCGTCACGCTGCTCGCGGTCTGCGGCGCCACGCACAAGGAGAGCTACTTCCACATCGCGATGGTGGCCATTGCCGGCGCCATCGCGAGCCTCGTGGTGGTGATCCTGCTCGGCAACCAGTTCGGCTCGTTCTAGCGGCGCGGCGGCGTTGCAGGCCGATGGCGCCGATCCCTCTTGCACGACCATGATCGGAGCTCCCGCCATGAAGCGAAGGCAACACCCGACACCCCTTGGACGTAGCCCTGCAGGACGGCCGCCGCTGGCCCTGCTGGGCGCCCTCGTCACCGCTTTCGCCACCTCGCCCGCGCTGGCGCAGACGAGCGTCACCTACGGCCGCATCACGGCCGTGAACACGGTGACCGTCGACAGCAACTCGGCGCGCACTGGCGGGGCGGTGGTGGGCGGCACCGTCGGCCTGGTCTCGGGGCGCAACCGCTCCGGGAGCAACCAGGCTTTGCGCGGCACCTACGGCGCACTCGCCGGGCGCCGCATCGGCGGCGCGATGGGCAGCACGCAGGCCTTCGAGTACACGATCCTCCTCGACGGCACGCGCACGATGACGATGATCACCGACCAGGGCGGCAAGCGCGTGGGTGACTGTGTCGCGGTGGAGCAAGGGCATTTCAACAACCTGCGCCTCGCGGACGACGCGCGCTGCAATGCCCGGACGGCAGGACCGGCACCCACGCCGCCGGCGTCGGCCACGCGCGATGCGCAAGCCTGCGACCAGGCCAAGGACCAGTTGCTCGCCGCCAATACCGACGACGAGTTCGACCGCGCCGAGCGACGCGTGCGCCTACTCTGCGGAACCTGATCGCGCAACGCCCCGCACAGCCGCGCATGGCCCGCCCCCTGCACGCACTGGAGTCCGCGATGACCACGCTCGCCGGTGGGCAGGAACCTCGCGTGCGTCGCCGCCTGCCTGTTGCGACGTTCGCCATCGTCGCGCTGGCGATGATGCTCGCCGGCTGCTCCACGCTGCCCCGCAACGCGCCTCCGATCGACCTCATCGGCCACACCACGATTCCGGGCTTCGTCGACATCCGCTCGCCGGCGGGCATGCCGAGCCGCGCGATGGCGCTCGACCTCGTTCGGTCGTACGCAGAGGAGTCGCGCACCGACTTTCCGGTGGGGCCGGATGGGGTCGTCACCTATTCGCTGCTGACACTCTCCGGAGGCGGCCCCAACGGCGCTTTCGGCTCGGGCGTGCTCAAGGGCTGGACCGACACCGGCAAGCGCCCGGTCTTCAAGATCGTGACCGGCGTGTCCACCGGCGCCCTGATGGCCCCCTTCGCGTTCCTCGGATCGAAGTACGATGCGGCGCTCGAGGATTTCTACACCACGAATCCCACGCAGAACATCCTGCGCCGGCTGTCGATCCTGCCGCAGCTCCTGGGCGGCGAGGCGTTCGCCGCCACCGATCCGTTACGCGCCCTGATCGAGCAGCACGTGGACGGGGCTTTGCTCGCCGCCGTGGCCGATGCCCACCGCGCCGGACGGCGGCTGTACATCGGCACCGCCAACCTCGACGCGCAGCGCTTCGTCATCTGGAACATGGGCGCCATCGCGGCCAGCGGCCAGCCGCAGGCGCTCGACATCTTCCGCAAGGTGATGCTCGCATCGGCATCGATCCCGGTGGCGTTTCCGCCGGTCTTCTTCGATGTCGTGGCGAACGGCGAGCGCTACGACGAACTGCATGTCGACGGCGCCGTGGGCGCGAACGTGTTCCTTACCGGAGGCCTCTTCAGCGTGAGCGTCGTGCGCCAGCGGACGGTCACGTACCCGGCGCGCGAGGAGATCTTCGTCATCCACAACGGCCAGCTCCGCCCGCACGCGGTCCAGACGCGGCGTTCGATCGTGGGGATCGCCACGCGCTCCTTCGGCGGCTTTGCCCGCTCGGGCATGGTGGGCGATCTCTTCCGCATCTACGCGGTGTCCCTGCGCGACAAGGCGCCTTTCCACTGGATCACCATTCCCGACTCGGCCACGCTCTCCGGCGACGAGCTCTTCGACCCGGTGATCATGGCCGATCTCTTCGCGCTCGGCGTGAAGCTCGGCCAGGAGGGGCCGAAGTGGGAGACGCTGCCGCCGGGATTGCGCAACGCCGAGGAGGATTGACCCGACGACGGGCGCAGGGGCAAGTCGTCAGTCCGCCGCGTCCCCCGGGCACTCCGCCGCCTGGCGCCAGATCTCCACGAGCCCTGCATTGGCCCGTGCCTTGGCCGTGGCGAAGGCCGCGGCATCGGCGCTCGCGAGCGTGGCCGCCGCGGCCGTCGCGGCGCTCATGACCTCCGCGGCCGGCACCGTGCGGCTCACGAGCCCCAGCGCGGCCGCGTCGCGTGCGGTGAGGCGTTGGCCGCCCAGCACGATGTCCTTGGCCACGAGCGGTCCCACGCAGGCCACCAGCGTGGCCATCGAAGGCGCCCCGATGGCGCGTCCCATGCCGAGCTCGGGCATCCAGAACGACGCGTCCTGCGATGCCACGCGCAGGTCGCATCCGAGCGTGGCGATGAACGCACCGCCCACGGCATGCCCATTGATGGCGCCGATCACGGGCTTGGTCATCGCGACGAGCCGGAGCATGAGCCGCGCCACGCCACGCGCGAGGTCCGTGGCGATCGCCGCAAAGGCGCGGGTGAGCTCTTCGTCGGAGAGACCGGCGACCGCCGAGCGGTCGGCCCCGGCGGAGAACACGGCGCCGTGTCCGGTGAAGACCACGGCCGACACCTCCGGCGCGTGCTCGACGTCGGCGAGCGCGAGAACCAGCTCGTCCAGCATCAGCAGGTTCATCGCATTGCGCTTGTGCGGGCGGTTCATCGCCACGACCGCGATGCCGTTTTCCCGCGTCACGGCGATAGATTCGAGGCGCGACTGCACGACGGCGGCTCGGCTACTTGGGCATGCCGACGCCGCTCGCGTCGGCCGCCGCCTTCCAGAGCTTCAGCTCGCGCTCGATGAAGGCGCCGAAGGACTTGGGATCGGTGTACTCGGGCGCCAGCGCGCCGTTCGCCTGCAGCCATTGCCTGTACTCGGGACTGTCCAGCGCCTTGACGAACGCAGCGCTCACCGCGGCGATCGCCTCCGGCGGCGTGCCGGCGGGCGCCACGAGGCCCACCCAGCTCGCCACGCTGAAGCCCGGGATGGCCGTCTCGGCAAGGGTGGGGACGTCGGGCAGCGCACTCACGCGCTTCGACGTGGTGACCGCAAGCGGGCGCAGGCGTCCGCCCTGCACGCCCGGCAGGATGTTCACCACGTTGTCGATGATGAAGTCGATGCGGCCGGCGCTCACGTCGGTCAGTATCTGCGCCGACGTCTTGTACGGCACTTCACGCATCCTGATGCCGGTGCGCTGCATGAACATGGTCATGGCGAGATTCTGTGCCGTCGACGGGCCGAGCGTGCCGTAGGTCAGCTCGTTCGGACGCGTCTTCGCGTACGCGATGAACTCCTGGAGATTTTTGGGTGGGAGCGACAGGTTGATCGCCATGCCGAGCGGAACGACGGCGACCTGTCCCACCGCGTCGAAGCTCTTCACCGGATCCCACGGCAGGTCGGGAATCGTGAACGACGCGATGATGTGCGCCGACATGCCGGTGAACACGAAGGTGTAGCCGTCGGGCTTGCTGCGCGCGGCCGCGGTCAGGCCGATGGTGCCGCCGGCTCCCACCTTGTTGTCGATCACGCCCGGCTGTCCGAGCGTCTTGGCCATGTGCTGCACGAGCACGCGCGCCGCGCCGTCGGTCGTGGAGCCGGCGGCGAAGGGGGCGATGAACGTGATGGGGCGATCGGGATAGGCTGCGACCGCGGCGGCCGAGAAGGCGAGCGCGAAGGTCGAGAAGGCGAGCGCGCCTGCGAGACGGCCGGCGCGCGCCCGGGAGCACATGTTCATTCGAGGATTCCTCCGTAGGGGGACATGAGGGGACACGAGGGGAGCGATGAGAGGAGCGGTGAGGGGAACACGACAGGGGAACACAAGACACTTGCAAACGTACTGCTTGTACATTATTATCTTGTGTACAAGATAAATCAAGAGGGCAAGAAGACTTTCTGGCCGCCGGTGCGACCGCCATGCCGGCAAGGCCCGATCGTCGCGAGAACATCCATGAGCAAGAGCTGCGTGCGAAGCATCGAGGACTGCGTCAGTTTCCTGGTCGGCAAGGCGGCCCAGCAGATCACCCGGCGCTGCCGCGACGCGCTGGCGGAGTTCGGAATCACGCCGGTTCAGTACGCGGTCCTCAATGTCCTGTGGGAGGAGGACGGCCAGAGCCTCGCCGAGATCGGCGCGCGGCTCGTGCTCGACAGCGCCACGATGACCGGCGTGGCGGACCGCCTGGAGGCGTCGGGGCTGGTGGCCCGTGGTCCCGCGCGGAATGGCGATCGCCGCGTGAGTTGCCTCCTGCTGACCGATGCGGCGCGAACACTCGCGGGACCCGCGCAGGCAGCGCTGGAGCGCGTGAACGGGGATGTGGTGGCCGAGCTCGGCGCCGGCGCCGGCGGCTTCTGGCAGTCGTTGCGCGAGATCGGCAACGTCGAGGCGCCGGCCGATTCCTGCGCGCCCCCGGCTGCGGCCAGGCGCAAGACCGTGGCCGCGGCGGCACGACCGCGGTCCGCCGCGGCGCCCAAGCGCGCGACGCGCGGACGCTGATCCTCGCCATTGCCGCCATGAAGGTTCACCTCGTCCACGCGCACCCGGAGCCACGATCCTTCGTCGCTGCCATGCGCGACGTGATCGTCGGCGAGCTGCGCGACGCCGGGCACGAGGTCACGATCTCGGACCTCCACGCCATGCGGTTCGATCCCGTGCTTTCCGAGCGGGACTTCGCGACCCGCGCGAACCCGGACCATCTCGTGTACGCCCTCGAGCAACGGCACGCGCACGCAAGCGGCGAGCTCGCCTCCGACATCCGCGGTGAAGTGGACAAGGTGCTCGCGGCCGACATGCTCGGCTTCACCTTTCCGCTCTTCTGGTTCGGAGTCCCGGCGATCATGAAAGGATGGATCGAGCGCGTGTTCCTTTCCGGTCCGTTCTACGGCGGCAAGCGCCTGTACGGCAAAGGCGGCCTCGTGGGCAAGCGCGCCTTCGCCGCGTTCAGCCTCGGCGGCCGCGAGCACATGTTCGGCGCCGAGGCGATCCATGGCGAGCTCGTCGACGGCATGATGCGCAACTTCTTCCAGGGCACGCTGGGCTACGTCGGGCTGACCGTGCACCGCCCGTTCGTCGCCTATCACGTGCCCTATGTCCAGCAGCCCCGCCGGGAAGAGATCCTGCGGGACCTGCGCGCCTACGTTCGAGCGCTCGACCGGCAGCCGGTGCTGCCGGTGCCCGACCTCGATCGCTTCGACGAAACCCTGAGGCCGCGATGAGCGAATCGATACGACAGCACGAGCTTGCAGGCGCCGTCCGGCATTTCGAGTTCGATCGACCGGGAGTGCGCAATGCCCTCGGGCAGCGCGAGTACGTCTTTCTGGCCGAGCGCTTCGAGGCTGCGGCGGCAGACGGTTGCAAGGCCGTCGTCCTTTCCGGACGCGGTGCCTCGTTCTGCGCGGGCAACGAGCTCGCCGAGTTCGAGACGGCATGGCCCCAGCCGCCGCACGGTCCCGTGTATCGCTTTCTCGCCGCGCTCGCGGCATGCCCGTGCCCGGTGATCGCGGCCGTGCACGGCGCGGCCGTCGGCATCGGCGCGACGATGCTGCTCCACTGCGACGTGATCGTCTCGCGAAGCGACGCCTTCCTCGCGTATCCGTTCGTGAAACTCGGCATCTCGGTCGAAGGCGGCAGCTCGCTCCTCCTGCCCGCGCGCGTGGGCTACCTGCGGGCGATGGACATCGTGCTGACCGCGCGCAAGGTGGGTGCGCCCGAGGCCTTGCGGCTTGGCCTCGTCAGCGAAGTCATCGACGGCGATGCGGTCGAACGGGCACTGGCGTTGGCGCACCAGGTCGCGCAGTACCGCAGCGATGCCGTCGCAGCGACCAAGCGACAGCTGCGCGCCCCCTTCGCCGCGCAGGCGCCGCGCGTCTTCGAGGACGAGGTCCAGGCCATCAACGCGCTCATCGTGCGGCAGCGCGCGGAGCGGGCACCATGACGGCGGCCGGCGTTGCGCCATCCGCGTCGGGGCCATCCGCACCGGCCGCGCCAGCGCCGGCCGCCGCACGCGGCGCGGGACCGCTGGCCGGAGTGAAGGTGCTGGACATCTCCACGGTGATGGCGGGCCCGTTCGCCACGCATCTGCTCGCCGACCAGGGCGCCGACGTGATCAAGGTCGAGCCGCCCGAGGGCGACATCATGCGCTTCTCCGGGCCGTCGCCGCGACCGGGGATGTCGCCGATCTTCCAGCACATGAACCGCAACAAGCGCTCGATCGTGCTCGACCTCAAGCAAGCGGGCGCAACCGACGTCCTGCTCACGCTCGCGCGCACCGCGGACGTGTTCGTCTACAACATGCGCCCGCGCGCCATGGCGCGCCTCGGACTGTCCTACGACACGTTGCGGGCGGCCAACCCCGCCATCGTGTACTGCGGGATCGTGGGCTTCGGGCAGGAGGGACCCTACGCCGCACGGCCGGCCTACGACGACCTCATCCAGGGCGCCTCCGGCATCCCCGATCTCGTGGGCCGGGCCACCGGCGGCGAGCCGCGCTACGTGCCTTTCGCGATGTGCGACCGCATCGCAGGGCTGTACGCCGCCAACGCCCTGCTGGCCGCGCTGCTCGAGCGCACGCGTATCGGGAAGGGCACCGCCATCGAAATCCCGATGTTCGAGACGAACGTGCACTTCCTGCTCGTCGAGCATCTCTTCGGCGCGAGCTTCGAGCCCGCTGCAGGCGACGGCGCGCTGAACACGCGCATGCTCGAACCCAATCGCAAGCCCTACCGAACGAGCGACGGCTACGTCTGCGTGCTGCCGTACACCACGCGGCACTGGCGCAGCCTGTTCGAGCTGGTGGGACGCGCCGAGCTGCAGGACGATCCGCGCTTTGCCGATTTCGCCTCGCGCCGCGAGCACATTCACGTGCTCTACGAGCTGCTCGATGGTGCGCTCCGGCAGCGCCCGACCGCGGCGTGGCTCGCGGATTTCGAGCGGATCGACATTCCGGCGGCGACCGCGAACGCGATCGCCGACCTGCCGTCCGATCCGCACCTCGTGGCCTCGTCGTTCTTCCGGAGCGTCGCACAGGAAGACGGGCGGTTCCTGCACATGGCCGCGCCCGTGCAGTGGAAGGATCGCGCGTTCGCCGATCCGTCTCCCGCCCCGGTGCTCGCGGAGGACACGCGGGCGATCCTGCGCGAGGCCGGCTACGCCGACGAGCGAATCGATGCGCTCGCGCGCGACGGGGTGACCCGGCTGCAGCCGCGGGCCTGACCTAACGCAGCGTCACCTGCAGCTCGGACCAGCCGTTCCACATGATCTGGATCCCCACGCACAGCAGGATGAACGCCATGAGCCGCATCATCACGAGCTGACCCACCTCGCCGAGATAGCGCAGCACGCGCGACGAGTTCTTGTAGAGCAGGTAGAGCACGAGCGCCACGAGCCCGGCGCCGCCAGCGGCCACCACGGCGCCTGCGAGGTAGAGGACCGGGCTCTTCGGGATCTGCGCACCAAGCGCGATCGACGCGGCGATCGTGCCCGGACCCGTGGTCATGGGAAAAGTGATCGGGAAGAAGCTGCGGCGGGCGATCTCGGCATCGGACATCTCCGAGGTCTGTGCGGCGGCCGCCGACTGCACGTCGTCGTCGTCGCTCGTGTGCAGCATGCGCCATGCCGTGGACGCCACGAGAAGCCCACCGCCCAGGCTCACCACCGGCAACGAGATGCCGAAGAGCGCGAGCACGTAGGTGCCGACGAGGATCGAGGCCACGATCACGAACCAGCTGTTGATCGCCACCCGGCGCGCCAGCCGCTTGGCGAGATTGCGATTGCTCCCCGCGGTGGCGGCGAAGACCGGTGCCGCGCCGAGCGGATTGATGATGGGCAGCAACGCAACGGGGACGAGCAGCAGCCCCTTGAGCATCGCGAGAATCGGGATATCCATGCCGGCCCCGGTCGTGGGAATCCCGTCAGTGTGCCCGCATCAGGAACCCGAACGCCAGCGTGACGGCGAGCAGCGACAGCCCGGCGATCGGCCACGCGCGCAGCACGAAGTCGATGCGCTCGAGCATCACGCCGATCCAGTGCAGCATCCCGCGCAGGGCGCGCACCGCACCCGTCGCGCCGCCGAACGGGGCCTCGCGGCCGAAGGTCAGCGCCACGAGCGTGCCCATCGCCAGCGTGACCGCGAGCGTGGCGAGCTCGCTCGCCGCGAGCGGATTCTTCACCAGCGACGCCGGCAGCGGCCCCGCGACCGCGATCCATGCCAGCGCGAACGAGCACAGCGCGAGCGCGAGGGCGGCGAACTCCTGCGAGCGCGGCACCGCGGCGGGCGCCGACGCACCCACGGGCACGGCGCGCCACCCACGCACCACCACCAGCGCCACGTAGGCGGTGGTGAGAAAGCCGCCCACGGTGAGCACCGTATCCCACCACCATTGACCGCTCACTCCTGCGGCATCGAGCAACAGCTTCTTGGCGAGATAGGCGCCGCTCGGCAGCACGCCCATGAGCGCGAGGCCGCCGATAGCAAAAGCGAGGACGGTCACCGGCATGACGCGACCGGCACCCGTAAGCTCGGCGATGCGGTCGTGCCCATAGGCCTTGTACAGCAGGCCCGCGGCCATGAACATCGCGGCCTTGGCGGTGGCGTGCGACAGCGCCTGCAGCACGCCGGCATCGAGCGCCGCGCCGCGCACCAGCACGCCGGTCGCATCGACCGCCAGCGGGAACATCAGGAAGAGATAGCCGATCTGCGCGATCGTCGAGTACGCCACCAGCAGCTTCAGCCGTTGCTGGCGCAGTGCGATCACGTTGCCGAAGAGGATCGCGGCGGCGCCCAGCCCACCCAGGAGCTGCGCCGCGGCGGGACCGGCGAGCGCGGGAGCGGTGTCGAACCACAGGCGGATCACGATGAACCACGATCCCTTGACCACCAGCGCCGAGAGCACCGCGCTCGCGGCCGGCGGCGCGCCGGCGTGCGCGGGCGGCAGCCACAGGTGCAACGGAAAGAGCGCGGTCTTGGCGAGGAGGCCCGTTGTCATCATCGCCAGCGCGATCCACGGGATCGGCCCGGGCGTCATGCGCTGGGCGAGGAGCACGATGTCGAGCGTGCCGAAGGCGCCGTACAGCAGCACCGCACCCAGGAGATAGAAGATCGAACCGGCGAGCGCGAAGAGGAGGTAGCGCAGCGCAGCGCGCAGCGTGTCGGCCTTGCCGTCGAGGCACACCAGCGGCACGGCGGAGAACGCGACGAGTTCGAGCGCGACGTAGAGCGTAAAGAGGTCGCCGCTCAGGAACGCGAGATTGAGCGAACCCCATATCGCGAGCAGCAACACCCAGTAGATGAAGGAGGTACGCGTCTCGCGTCCGTCGGCGGCGGGGGCGAAGTCGGCGCGCGCGTAGATCGCGATGCCGGCGATCACCACCACGATGCCGGCCATCATCGCCACCGCGGGCCCGTCGGCGCGCAGCGCGATGCCGAGCGGCGGCGCCCAGCCGCCCAGGATGTAGGTGAGCGTCGACGACGCCTCCCACCAGTGCGCGGCGATGCGTCCGACCACCAGCGCGCCGAGCGCAAGGGTCACCGCCATCACCCGGCTTGCGTGCCGCCCTCCGAGCACGACCGCCACCAGCATGCCCGTGAAGGGCAGCAACAATGCGACGGGCAGCAGCGAGCCGGCGTCGGCCACGGCAACGGGCGTCACGGCGCGCCCCGTGCGGAGGCGGGCGGGGGCATCACCGTTCGTCCCGCACGTTGGCGCTCGCATCGGCCGGCAGCGGCGGCGACGCGAGGCTCGTGGAATCGGACTCCTCGTTGAGGCGCAGCAGCACGCTCACCGCCAGCGCCGTCGCCGAGAAGGCCACCACGAGGCCGGTGATGAGCAGCGCCTGCGGCACCGGATCGCCGCCGAAGCCGGCATCGCCGCCGCGCCGCGCGATCACGCCGAAGAGCAGGAACACGCCGTTGCCGACCACGTTGAAGGCGAGGAGCTTGCGCAGCGGCTGCGGATTCACGATGAAGCCGTACAGCCCGATGCCGATGAGCGCGGCGGCGAGGAGACCGAAGACGGTGATGGTGTTCACCGGTGCTCCGGATCGGCGGGGCGCTCGGCGGGGCCTGCCATGACGAGTGCCAGCGTCAGCGCGAGCGAGGGCATGAGCGCGAACTCGATGACGAGGATCAGCGGCTTCGACCAGGCTTCGGGATAGGCGAGGAAGGCGCCGCCCACGTACGCGCCGAGCACGCCGATCGCGATGAACACCAGCGGCCCGAGCACGAGGCACGCTCGCAGCAGGCGGCGTCCGATCAGCGGCGCATCGACGAGGCCCGCGAGCAGCGCCACGAACCACATCGCCGCCACGATGGTGGCGCCCTGGAACTTGCCGCCGGGATGATCGGCGCCGACCCAGAAGATGTAGATGCCCACGATGACGCCGATCGGCGGCAGCACGCGGGCGATGAAGGCGAGGATGCCGTCGGGATCGGCGTTGTAGCGCGGGCCGGGACGGCCGCCCCACACGCGGTCGGGCGTGAGGGACCACACGCCGATCAGGGCGAGCAGTACCACGATCGCCTCCAGGACCGTGTCGATGGCACGGAACGCCATCAGCACCGCGGTGATGGGGTTGCCCACGCCGACGGACGTGAGGTGCGGCGCCACGTCGCGGGCGAGCGATGCCGGCGGATCGGGCAGCATGAGGACGCTCGTCGCGATCGCGAGTGCGACACCCGTAGCGCCCACCGCGGCGATGACCTTGACGCTCCCGCGCACCGGCTCGGCGCTCGCCGTCCGGGTGCGCAGGCGCGATGCCGCGCGCAGGAGGAGGAGGCTCGTGAAGCCGCCGCCGATCGCGCCTTCGATGAGGGCCACGTCCACGCCGTGCAGCAGCACCCAGGCGAGGATCAGCATGAGGCCGTACGCCATGAAGCGGAAGACCGCGGGGACGAGGTCGCGCGTGAGGACCGCCGACGCCCCGAGCGCGAGGATCAGCAGCGCCGCGGCGGTCGGGAAGATGTCGAGTTCCATGCGCGCGAGCTACGTTTCAGCGCGAGCGACGTCTCAGCGTGCGCGCCGCATGACGCGCCGCGCCGCGCGGGCGATCAGTTGCCCCGCGTCGGCGCTCGACAGCAGGACGAGCAGCCAGATCGCGACGAGCTTCAGCGCATTCGCCGGCGTGCCCACGTGCGGCAGGAGGCCCAGCACGATGAGCCCGAGCCCCAGGTTGTCGGCCTTGGTCAGGGCATGCAGGCGCGTGAGCGTGTCGGGAAAGCGCAAGAGCCCCACGGTGCCTGCGAGGTAGAAGAAGGCGCCGAGCGACACCAGCGCATAGGTCCAGAGGTCGAGGAACAGGGCCATGGGCGGTCCGTGCGATCAGCGGTCCTCGCCGGGATCGTCGAGCGTCCCCGGCGTGAACTTGAAGAAGGCGATCGACGCGAAGGCCGCGAGCACGGCGAGCGTCAGCGCGACGTCGAGCACGGCGAAGTTCTGATCGGCGACCGCCCACAGGACCAGCGTGCCGCCGCCGCCGCTGCCCAGGAGTTGCACCGCCATCAGCCGGTCGAGGTCGGTGGGGCCGTACAGCGCACGCGCCAGCGCGACCGCGACGAAGGTCAGCACGACGGCGGCGGCCAGCAGCAGAAAGGTGCTCATCCCCTGCCCCCCGACACCAGCGCGCCCGCCAGGCGCTTCTCCTCCCCGCCCATCTCCTCCGCCACCGGCTGGGTGGTGTCGAGGCAATGGAATTCGATGCTGTCGGGCCCGTCGCCGGACGGCAGCGTCCCCGGCATCAGGCTCACGATCGTGGCGAAGTTGTTGCGGGCGTGGCCGCGCGGGATGCCCGTGCGGTAGTCGACGAACCCGGCGTGAAGGCGTGGTGTCGGCGCGAAGGCGCGGCGCGCCACGTCGATGCCGGCGACGAGCGACTGCCACGCGAAGTGCGGCAGGTACAGCATGAGGCGCAACAGGCGCACCTGGCCCCTCTCGGGCGGCAGCAGGCGCAGGCTCGTCCAGGTCGCGCAGGCGGTAGCGACGAGTCCCACCGCGAGATCCCCGGGCTTGACGCTCTGCATGAGCACCAGCCAGAGCAGGAAGAAGCCGCCGGCGCGGCCGAGCGCAACGGTGAACCGCGATCGTTGCCTCATGGTGCGGTCCTCCCCGGCACGAAGCCGCCCGTGGCCGCCGGGCTCATGCCGCGCTCGCCGCGTTCGCGACGTCGACGCGCATCCGCGCGAGCCGGTCGAAGAGCCGTGCCTTCGACAGGAGGGGCCACCAGTCGTAGAGGAAGATTTCCATGGGGCGCCATAGCGCAACCCAACCGCCGATGACGAAGGTCTCCTGGATGATCGTGGCGTAGCGCTCCTTGCTCGCGAAGCCGGCCAGGAACTCCCCTGCAAGAATGGCGGCGCCGAGGAAGGCGACTCCGATCACGAGGCTCACCCGCCCGCGACGGAAGAGGCGCCGCAACTCCATCCTCGTCGCGCCCGCACGCTCCTGGAAATAGCCGTGCAGCGCGGCGCGCAGCATCGCTGCCCCCTCCTGCGGCACCGCCTCGCGCGACAGCGTGACGACCAATGCGAGCGGCTCCCGCTTGTCCACCTCCTCCGCCCACTCGACGATGTACGCCTCGGCATTGGGGTCGAGATCCCGCTCGCGGAACGGGGCCGGGTCCATCGCGTTGAAGAGCTGCCTCAACTCGCCGACCTGCAGCGCGAGGGTGGCTTCGGCGGCGGACGGGCGCATCGTGCCGCGAGCCTCCTCAAGTCGCCGCCGGCGTGGCCGGCGCCTCCGCCGCCTTGCGGTCCTCCCGGCCGAAGATCGTCACGTACAGCGTGGGCAGCAGGATCAGCGTGAGCAGCGACGCCACCAGCAGGCCGCCCATGATCGCGAAGGCCATCGGACCCCAGAAGATCGTCGGCGCGATGGGGATGAGACCCAGCACGGTGGAGATTGCCGTCAGCACGAGGGGCGTCAGGCGATCCTTGGCCGCCGCGTAGACGGCGTCCACGACGCTCTTGCCTGCCTCGCGCTCCGATTCGATCGACACGATCAGGATCACCGCGTTCTTGGCGATCATGCCGATGAGCGCCAGGATGCCGAGGATCGCAACGAAGCCCAGCGGCCGCTGGAAGATGAGCAGCGCCGCGACCACGCCGATCAGGCCCAGCGGCAGGATCAGCACCACCATCGCCATCCGCCGGAAGCTCGCCAGCAGGATCATCATGAAGAGCAGCATCAGCAGGATCATCATCGGAATGACGGAGAACACGTTCGCCGACGAGTCATTGCTGGACTCGTAGGTACCGCCCACCTCCACCTTGTAGGGCCGCGGCAGCTTGGCGATGTACGCGTCGAGCGCGGGCCGGAGCGAGCCCACCACCTCTTCCGGCAACACGCCTTGCGCGACGTCGGAGCGCACCGTGAGCGTGGGCACGCGGTCGCGCCGCCACACCAGCGGGTACTCCTGCTCCTCGGTGAAACGCGCGAACTGCGACAGCGGGATCATGCGTCCCGCGGGGGTGGGCACCGCGAGCGACGAGAGCGTCTCGAACGACGCGCGCTGGTCGGCGGTGGAGCGCGCCACCACGTTGACGAGGTAGATGTCGTCGCGCACCTGGGTGAGCGTCGAGCCGGCAACCGCCGCATTCAGCACCGCGGCGATCGCCCGCGAACTCACGCCGAGCCGCCGCGCCTCGTCCTGGTCGATGTTCACGCGCACCTGGCGTGCGGGCTCCATCCAGTCGAAGTTGACGTTGCGCACGCGGGTGTCGGCGCCCGTGATGCCGGCCACGTCCTGCGCGATGCGACGCACCTCCTCGACGTCGGGCCCGGTCACGCGGTACTGGACCGGCCAGCCCACCGGCGGACCCATCTCCAGCGGCGACACCCGCGCCACCACGGCGGGGAAGTCGGTGGCGAGGATGCCTTCGAGCTTCGCCTGCAGCCGGTCGCGCGCCTCGATGCTCTTGGCGATCACCACGATCTGCGAGAAGAACGGATTGGCGAGGTGCACCGACAGCGGCAGGTAGAAGCGGATCGCGCCGCGGCCGACGTAGGTGCTGTAGCGCTCGACGTCGGGATTGTTGTCGAGCAATGCCTCGACGCGCTTGGCGACCTCCTCGCTGGCGCGGATCGACGCGTTCTGACGCAGCGTGAGATCGACGAGAAGCTCGGGGCGGTCCGACGACGGGAAGAACTGCCGCGGCACGAACTGCAGCATGTACATCGCGCCGACGAAGGCCGCGACGGTGAGCCCGATCGTCACCCAGCGGAAGCGGATCGCGGCCCCGAGGAACGACGCATAGGCGGACACCAGCTTCGACGGCTTCTCGTCGCCGCCGCCCTTGGGCGCCTTGAGGATCGCCTTGCCGAGGATCGGGCCGAACACGACGGCCACGAGCCACGACGCGATGAGCGCGATCGCCACCACCGAGAAGAGCGACGACAGCACCTCGCTCGCACCGCCGGGCGCGAAGCCCACCGGCACGAAGCTCGCGATGGTCACCAGCGTGCCGATCAGCATCGGCGCGGCCAGCGATTTGTACGCGAACGAGGCGGCCTCGTCCTTGCTGTCGCCGGCCTTCAGGCGCCGCAGCATCGCATCGACCGTGGTCATCGCATCGTCGACGAGCAGCGTCAGGGCGATGATCAGCGCGCCGAGCGACACGCGCTGCAGGTTGATGTGCATCACGTCCATTACCGCGAACACCAGCGCCAGCGTGATCGGGATGGCGAGCGCGACGATGATCCCGGGACGCACGCCGAGGCTCAGGAAGCTGCACACCAGGATGATGGCGATCGCCTGGTAGAGCGACAGCAGGAAGTCGTTGATCGCGTGGTCCACGATCATCGACTGGTCGGCGACCATGACAGGCTCGATGCCGACCGGCAGCGACGCCTTGATGTCCGCCATCGCTTCGCGGATGTTCTTGCCGAGCGCCAGGATGTCGCCCCGGTCGCGCATCGCGATGGCGAGTCCGATGGCGGGCTTGCCGTTGACGCGAAACATCGGGGTCGGCGGATCGACGGTGCCGCGGTACACCTTGGCGATGTCGCCCAGGCGGTAGATGCGGTCACCGGAGGCGATGTTGACCGCCTCGATGTCCTTCTCGTTGTCGAAGGCGCCGGTCACGCGCAGGTACACGCGCTCCTTGTCGGTCTGGATGACGCCGGCGGGACGCAGCACGTTCTGCGCCTGCAACGTGGCGATGATCGTCGAGTAGTCCAGGCGCAGGCTCGCGAGCTGGGCGGGCGAGAACTCGATGTAGATCCGCTCGTCCTGCGCGCCCAGGATCTCGACCTTGGCGACGTCGGGGACCTGCAGGATGCGCGAGCGCGCGGCCTCGACGTGATCGCGCAGCTCGCGGAAGGTGAAGCCGTCGGCGGTGAAGCCGTAGATGATGCCGAAGGTATCGCCGAAATCGTCGTTGAAGAAGGGACCGATCACGCCCTGCGGCAGCGTGAGGCGCATGTCGCCGATGTTGCGGCGCACGCGGTACCACACGTCGGGGATGTCCTTGGTGGCGGTCGTCTCGTCGAGGTCGACGAAGATCGTCGTCTGGCCGGCGGTGGTGTAGCTCCGGACGGTGTCGAACTTGTGCGTTTCCTGCAGCGTGCGCTCGAGCCGCTCGGTGACCTGCGACAGCGTCTCCTCCACCGTGGCACCGGGCCACGCCGCGGCCACGATCATCGTGCGCACGGTGAACGGTGCGTCCTCGTCGCGGCCCAGGTTCTTGAACGCGAGCACGCCCGCGGCCACGCAGACGATCATCAGGAAAACGATCAGCGATGGCCGCTTGAGCGACCATGCCGACAGGTTCGGGCCGATCACGGCGTAGCCTTCAGCAGGCTCACCTTTTGCCCTGGACGCAAGGCCTGGACACCGGCGGTGACGATCACGTCACCGGGATTCAAGCCCGAGGCCACTTCCACGCGGTTGGGGTCGGAGGACCGGATCTCGATCGAGCGCGACGACACCGTGCCCGTCTTCGTGTCGACCAGCCATACCGCCGCCTGGCGGTCGGAACGCACCACCGCCGACGGCGGGATCTCGATCACCTCGGTGGCGGCGAGCTGCAGGCGCCCCGTGATCGTCGACCCGAGCCGCATGTCGGGTGGCGGATTGGTGAGCCTCGCGCGCACGCGGAAGGTCCCGGTGAGCGGATCGGCACGGGGCGAGATCTCGCGCACCACGGCCTGCGCGGTGACCTTGGGGTCGGCGGTCAGCGACACGGTGATGGGGGTCTTGAGCGTGGTGCTGCCCTTGGCGCGCGCCGGGATGTCGAATACGGCATCGCGGCCGCCGTCGCGCGCGACCTGCACGATCATCTGGCCGGCGCCCACCACTTCGCCGGGCTCCGCGCCCTGCGCCGTGACCACGCCGGCCACGTCGGCGACGAGACGCGTGTCGTTCACCCGCGTCTGCGCCAGCGTGACCTGCGATGTGGCCGACTCCACGGCCGAGCGCGCCGCGCGCGCCGCCGCTTCGGCCGACTCGAACTGCGCCTGCGAGACGGCGCGCTCCGCGACGAGGTCGCGCATGCGCTCGTACATGCTCTGCGCCTCGCTCTGGCGGGCGCGTGCGGCGTCGAGCTGTGCGCGCGCGGCGAGCACGCTCGTCTCCTCGTTCTGCGAGTCGAGCGTGGCGATGAGCTGCCCCGGGCGGATCGTGTCGCCGATGTTGACGCTGCGTTGCACGAGGCGGCCGCTGATGCGAAACGCCTGGTTGATCTCGGTCTGCGCCTGTACGGTGCCGTTGAGATTGACGACGTCGCCGACGACGGCCTTGGTGATGGTCATGGTGCGAACCGGGCGCACTTCGGGCGGCCGCACCTCCTCCTGACGCTGGCAGGCGGAAAGGGCCAGAATCAGCACCACGGCGGCGAGGCCGTACCGGGCGGAGTCACCGGAAACTCGGAAAAAGACAGGCTTCTGCATCGAAACGATCCGTAGGGGCGGGTTTGCGGCAACTTTCGATTCTACCCTGTCGCGCGGGAGCATCCGCAGGGGTGACGTACTCGCGCGGAAAGCGGTACGCCGACCTGCCCCGCCGCGCCTGGCAGGGCGTGTGACCGAACGTCTAGCCGGGAGGTGGTGTGGTCGAGCTTGCCTTCGATCGGATGCCCAACGCCACCACGGCGATGGCCAGGAGCGGACTGACCACGCAGAACACCGCATAGGGCAGATATGACCACGTCGCAACGCCGAGCGTTGCCGCCATGTAGGCGCCGCAGCTGTTCCAGGGAACGAGCGCGCCGGTCGGCGTGCCGGAAGCGCCGATCGTGCGCGAGAGGACGTGCGGAGGCAACCGTCGCTCGGCAAACGATTGCTTGAACATGCGGCCGGGAATGACGATCGCGATGTAATGGTCGGCGGTCGCGACATTGGTTGCCACCACCGACCCGACCGTCGATGCGACCAAAGCCGTGGCCGACTTGATCCTCTCGACAAGGGGGGCCATGAGCCTTTCGAGCGCGCCCGATTTCTCGATCACGCCGCCGAAGGCGAGCGCGGTGATGATGAGCCACACGGTATTGAGCATGCTGTCCATGCCGCCCCGGGTGGCGAGCTGGTCGAGCGCAACGTGGCCGGATTTCGACGTGTAGCCTTCGGCCAGCGCGAGCCACACGCCCTTGACGAGCAGCAAGGCATTCGGCATCGACGCGTCGGCCCCGGCAAAGGCGATGACCCGGGCCGGCGCCATCAACACGGCAAGCACGCCGCCGGTCAGGGCGCCGATCATGATCGCCGTGAAGGCCGGTACCCGAAACACGGCGAGCCCGATCACGACGAGGAGCGGCAGGAACAGCCACAGCGAGAGGTCGAAGGCGCTCCGGATCGCCTCCATCTTGGCGGTGGCGTCGAAGTCGCCGGGACGCCCCAGCAGGAAGAAGACCACGGCCGAGACGAGCAGCGCGAGGCCGGAAGTGAGCGCGGTCTCGCGGACGTGCTGGTACAGATCGATCCCGCTGGTGGCGGCAGCGAGATTCGCGGAGTCGGAAAGCGGCGACGACGTGTCGCCGAAGTACGCGCCGGAGATCACCGCCCCGGCAGTAATGGCGGCACTCAACTCCATGTTGGCGGCGATGCCCATGAAGCCGATGCCGATCGTCCCCACCGTCGTCCACGAGCTGCCAATGCTCGCCGAGATGAGGCCGCAGATCAGGCAGACGGTCACATAGAAGTAGTGGGGGCTCAGCAGTTGCAGTCCGTAATACACCATCGCGATCAGCGTGCCGCTCATCGCCCAGGTGCCGATCAGGGCCCCGACCGCGAACAGGATGAAGATGGCGCCGATCCCCGAGCCCACGCTCGCCACTGCCGCATCGCGCAGCGATTCGAGGCTGTGCCCATTGCGCCAGCCGATGTAGACCGCGACCATCGTGGCCACGGTGAGCGCCACCTGGTTCGGACCCAGCGCGCCCTCGTCGCCGAAGAAGAAGTACGACAGCCCCACCAGGACGATGAGGGCCGCGATGGGGACGATGGCGCTGGTCAGCGACAGCGGTTTCGGGGAAGCAGACGCCGGCGGCTTGCCTTCGGGTGAGGTGTCGGTCATGGGATCGTCCGGTCGCCGGATCTAACCGGGCCACGCTGCGCATCCGCACGGAGGCGCCATTCTACCGACGGGCTCGTCGCGCACCGGCAGTGGCGCCTCCGAAGGTCGCATCGGCCGTCAGCCGTGTCCCCCGAGGGTGCAGGCCTCGGGGCAACCTGGCGGCATTCTCAATAGTCGACCGGATCCCGGATGATCGGGCAGGTCATGCAATGGCCGCCGCCGCGCCCGCGACCGAGCTCTGCGCCCACGATCGAGACCACCTCGATACCCGCCTTGCGCAGCAGCGTGTTGGTGTAGGTGTTGCGGTCGTAGGCGTAGACGACACCCGGCGAGGCGCAGACGAGGTTGGCGCCGCTGTCCCACTGCGTACGCTCGCGCTGGTAGTCGGTGCCGCCCGCCTCGACGACGCGTAGCTTCTTCAACCCCAGCGCCTCGGCGACCACGTCGACGAAGGGCTTGCGCTCGGCGCGGAACTCGACGCCACTCGGGTGGTTGCTGGGGTAGTAGGAGAACGTCGTCGTCTTGTCGAGGAAGTCCGGCGCGAGCAGCACGCAATCGCGGTCGGCGAAAGTGAACACGGTGTCCAGGTGCATCGCCGCGCGGATCTTCGGGATCGCCGCCACGATCACGCGCTCGGCCGCCTTCTTCTTGAACAGCGCCGCGGCGAGCTGGCTGATCGCCTGCCGCGAGCTGCGCTCGCTCATGCCGATGAGCACGTTGCCCTTGCCGATCGGCATCACGTCGCCGCCTTCCAGCGTGGCCAGGCCGTGATCCTGCGTGGGATCGCCCCACCATACATTGACCTTGCCGGCGAAGTCCGGATGGAACTTGTAGATCGCAGTGGTGAGGATCGTCTCCTCGTGGCGCGCTGGCCAGTAGAGCGGATTCAGCGTCACTCCGCCATAGATCCAGCAGGTCGTGTCCCGCGTGTAGAGGGTGTTCGGCAGCGGCGGCAGGAGGTACTCGGTGCCGCCGGCCGCTTCCTTCACGACCTTGAGCGCCTTGCCGCCAACCGCCTCGGGAAACTCCTGCGTCGAGAGGCCACCGATCAGCGTCTCGGCAAGATCGCGGTCCGACAGCCCTTCGAGGTAGCTGCGCAACTCGTCGATGAATCCCAGGCCCACCTGGTTGGGCACGACCTGATTGTCGAGGATCCACTTCTTGCCGGCGGCCACGGCGACGGTCTCTGCAAGCAGGTTGTGCATCTCCACGACGTCGACGCCGCGGTCGCGCATCTTCTGCACGAAATCGAAGTGATCGCGCTTGGCGTTCTCGACCCAGAGCACGTCGTCGAAGAGGAGCTGGTCGCAGTTCGACGGCGTCAACCGCTGGTGCGCGCGGCCGGGCGCGCACACCATCACCTTGCGCAGTTGCCCCACCTCCGAATAGACGCCGAACTTGGGTTCGTCCTTCGCCTTGGCCTTGACCGCCGCCGCGCCGGATGCTGCTTTCGCCTTTGCCTGTGCCTTTGCCATATTTCGACTCCGTGTCAGTGATTCGTCGATGCCGCGTGTCCGTGCCGGCGGAACACGCCGGCGGCCGGGAGCCTAGATCTTGATGGTGCCGGTGGCGAGCCAATAGATCCCCACCACAGCGCCGATCATCGCGAGGATGAAGATGACCCAGTCGGTCGTCTTGGTGAACACCGGCAAGCCCTGCTCGCGCCGGCTCCAGTAGTACAGGATCGTGCCCGGCCCGTAGAGGATGGCCGAGAGGACCACGAACTTCATGCCCGCGGCGTACACGAGGAACGCCGTGTAGAGCGTGGCGATGATCGCGACGTAGAGATCGCGGTTGCGCTCCTCGGGCCGCGTGTCGTAGGTCTCGCGGCGCGCGACCAGCATCCAGCCGTAGCCGGCGCACAGGACGAACGGAATCAGCGCCACGGCTGCCGTGAGGTCGAGCATCAGGTTGAAGGCGTCGCGCGACCAGTAGGTCGTGATCACGATCACCTGCACGACGATGTTGGTGAGCCAGAGTGCTGCCACCGGCACCTTGTTGGCGTTCTCCCTGGCGAACACCGACGGCATGTCCTTGTTGCGCGCCGCAGCGGAGAGCACCTCGGCGCAGATCAGTGTCCAGGCGAGGTAGGCCCCGAGCACCGAGACGATCACGCCGACGCTGATGAACGTGCGCCCCCAGGGGCCGACCACCGATTCGAGCACGCCGGCCATCGACGGGGCGGTCTGACCGGCGATGTCGGCGCGCTGCAGCACGGCGTAAGGCAGGATCGTCACCAGCACCATGAGGCTCGTCACGATGATGAAGCCGGTGATGGTCGCGAAGCCGATGTCGCTGCGCTCCTTCGCGAAGCGCGAGTACACGCTCGCGCCCTCGATGCCCAGGAACACGAACACGGTGACGAGCATCGTCGCCTTCACCTGCTCGAACACGCCGTTGGTGAGGTCGCCGCCGTAGAGGTTGTAGCGGAAGAGATCGAGCTTGAAGGCGACGAAGAGGATCAGGATGAAGGTCAGGATGGGCACCACCTTGGCGATGGTGACGATCTTGTTGATGGCCGCCGCCTGCTGCGTGCCGCGCAGGATCAGGTAATGGAAGAGCCAGATGCCGATCGACGCCACCACGATGGCGATGACCGTGTTGCCGTCGCCGAAGACGGGAAAAAACGCGCCTAGCGTGGCCTTGATCAGCACCCAGTAGGAGACGTTGCCGATGCAGCTTCCGATCCAGTAGCCGAAGGCCGAGAGGAACCCCGGGTAGTCGCCGAAGCCCTCCTTCGCGTACGCGAACACGCCGGCGTCGAGGTCGGGCTTGCGCTCGCCCAGAAACTGGAACACGCGCGCCAGCATGTACATCCCGGTGCCGGCGATGATCCAGGCGATGATCGCGCCGATGGGACCGGTGACGGCGCCGAAACGCGACGGCAGCGCGAAGATGCCCGCGCCCACCATGCCACCCACCACCATGGCGAGCAGCGCGGTTCTCGAGATCTTCTGGTTCGTGTCGGCCACTGAGCGGTCCTCCGATCGTGTTCTTCGTGGTTTTCTGCCGTTGGGGCGTCGAACGAGGGGCCCGGTCCTGGCACTGATGAACCCGGGCCGGCACGCCGGCTCCGGCACCCCGCAAGGCAAGGCGCGGTCCGCGCCGCAGGATCCCCGTTGAGGTTATGCGACGCGACGGGGCAGCGTCCAGTACGCCTAAGGTGTACCCCGAGGCACCGGCAGGGCGACGCGGCCCGCTTGATCGCTGTCAATGCGCGGACCGGCTCATGCGCCCAGACTGAAAGGTTCGGCGCCTCGCGTTCTGCCCGTCCCCCGATTTCTCCGCCAGAGCGCGTCTGCAGCGTCGCGCGTACACTGCCGGACTACACGCTCGCTGCCGGCGTTTGCCTTTGGCGAGGCGACGCGCGCTTGCCGGACCGGGCGTGACAGCGATCCCTTACGGATTCCCCGCCTCGCGGCAGCAAAGACAAGGACCAGGACCATGACGGTGCGGGCATCTGCCATCTCGAAGAAGCGCGTGTACGTGGTCGACGGCGATCGTGCCGCATCCGACACGCTGGCGAAGACGCTGGTTACGCTCGGATACGACGCGCGCCTGGCGCCGTCCGCCGTGGCGCTCGCCGGCACGACGGTGCCCGATGTCAATTGCTGCGTGCTGGTCGACATCTCGTTCACCGACCAGTCCGCGTTCGGGCTCCTGCAGCACCTCCACGACACCGATGCAGACGTCGGTGTCGTCTTCATGACGGCGCGCGCCGACATCTCCATGGCGGTGACGGCCATGAAGCGCGGGGCCATCGACTTTCTCGTCAAGCCGCTGCGCATGAGCGAGCTCCTGCCCGCCGTCGAGGCGGCGCTCCTGCACAGTGCCCAGCGACGCGACGTACGGCTGCGACGCGCACAGTTCAGCGCACGCGCCGCCCGCCTCACGCCGCGCGAGCGCGAGGTGCTGGCGCTCGTCCTCGAGGGCAAGCGAAACAAGCAGATCGCGGATGCGCTCGCCAGCCGGGAATCCACGGTCAAGGTGCACCGCTCACGTCTGATGCGCAAGCTCGAGACCCAGACGCTGGCAGAACTGCTGCGGATGAGCGCGGAACTCGGCGGGAACGGCGCGACGACGTGGACCACCGCGCCGCACCACCGCGCCGTGCATCGTGACGCGCCGGCGAAGCGCCGGGCACAGGGCATCGTCCCGCATCCCGTCATCCCCTGACGGGGTCGGGGGCCACCTCCAGCGCGTGCGCGCGCCCGGGCGATGCCGAACCGGCGATGCGGGCCCGGGCGTCTGGCCCGACCCTGCACGCGCGCAACAGGCGACGGTAAGCGAAAGTGGTACCCGGGCCGGGCTCGCGCGCAGGACCCCAGAACGTGTGGCAAGCTTCTGGCCCCGATGCGTCCCTTGTCCGGGCGCCAGCACCGCCCGTGACGCCGCAGCGTCACGCCGATTCCCGACAACCTCGAACCCGATGATATCCCTCCGCCTGCGCCCATTCGCCGCGCGTGCCGCGCTCGTCCTGCCACCGCTCCTTCTCGCATGGAGCACGAACGCGGCCGCGGCCGATGTCCTTGCCGACTGCCACGCGATTGCCGATCCCACGGCTCGCCTCGCCTGTTACGATGAGTTGACCGGTCGCACGGCACGCGGCGCACAGCCCGCCGCCACACCCGGCCAGCACAGCCCCGACGCGAATGTCACCGAGCAGGTGGCGCACGCGCGGTCGGCCTCCCCGGCACCGGCTTCCGCCAGGCCATCGATGATCGATACCGCGTGGGGCTTCAATCCCGCCTCCCCACGCTACGACATTCGCTTCTACAACCCGAACTACATCCTCTTCGGCCGCTACACCGACCACGCGAACACTGCGCCGTATGAGTCGATCGCCCAGGCCGCCGGCGAGGAACTCCACCTCGACAAGGTCGAGGCGAAGTTCCAGCTCTCGTTCAAGGGCCGCCTGTGGACGACCGACGACCGTAAGTGGGGATTGTGGGCCGCCTACACGCAGCAGAACCAGTGGCAGGTCTACAACGAGGAGACCTCGCGCCCCTTCCGCGAGACGAACTACATGCCCGAGCTCTTCGTGAGCTACGGACCCGACCTCGATCTCGGCGGCGGCTTCCGGCTCGGTGTGCTCAACGCCGGCTACAACCACCAGTCGAACGGCCGCACCGACGTCCTCTCGCGGAGCTGGAACCGCCTCTTCGTCGAGGCGGGCGTGGAGAACGGCAACCTCGCCCTCTTCGGCAGGCTGTGGTGGCGCATCCCCGAGGACGAGGACGAGGACGACAACCCCGACATCACCGACTACTACGGCTACGGCGCCCTCTCCGCGCTGTACCGCTGGCGCGGGCACAGCTTCCTCGCGTCGACGCGCGGCAACATCAGCAAGGGCAAGGGCGCCTTCGAGTTCGGCTGGACCTCGCCGCCGATCCTGGGGCCGTTGCGCGCCTACGTGCAGGTGTTCACGGGCTACGGCGAGAGCATGATCGACTACAACTGGAACCAGACGACGATCGGCGCCGGCGTGGCCCTGAGCGACGGACTCTGACACTCCCGACCTGTTGCCCCGCAACGCCGAACGCGGCGAACCGCACCCGGCGAAGCGGGTTCCTGCGCAAGCGCGCCCGGCGTACCACCATTGGCACCGCCCATCGACGGCTCCGCCCATGCGCCACCCGACGACATGACACCCGAAACCATTGTTGCGTCCACCGCAGGCGCCCTGCGCGACGGCCGGCAAGTCGATTTCCTGGCACCGATGGTGCCGTTCGAGGAGCGCTACGCCGCGGGCAAGGCGCGGCGGGCGCTCTCGCCGCACGCCGCGCACGCGCGCTTCGTCGCGGCCAGGAACCGCGCCGATCCGGTGGCGATCCTCGAGTTCCAGGCGCGCAGCCGCCTGCCCGAGCTCGTGCCGATCCGCCACGCCCGGATGCTGGCGAACCCGTTCGCCTTTCTGCGCGGCGCGGCGGCGGTGATGGCCGGCGATCTCGTCACGACGCCGACCTGCGGCATGACGGTGCAGGCCTGCGGTGACGCGCATGTCAGCAACTTCGGGGTGTTCGCCTCCGCCGAGCGCAGGCTCGTCTTCGCCATCAACGACTTCGACGAAACGCTCCCCGCCCCGTGGGAGTGGGACGTGAAGCGTCTTGCCGCGAGCGCGGTCGTGGCCGGCCGCTTCCTCGGCGGCAACGAAGGCCTGTGCCGCGATGCCGCGCACGCAGCCGTCGAGAGCTATCGCGAGCACATGCACGAGTACGCCCGGATGACCTATCTCGACGTCTGGTATGCGCGCATCAGCGACAACGACATCCTGGGCGCGCTGTCGCGCGAGCCGCGCGAGACGGCGGTGCGGATCATGCAAAAGGCCCGTCGCCGCAACCACCTCCAGGTCCTCTCGAAGATGACCGAGCTCATCGACGACAACCACCACATCATGGAGGATGCGCCGCTCATCGTGCGCGAGACGCACACTGCCGACGGCCGCCCGATCGGCCAGGCGGTGACTCAGGTCTTGCATACATACCTCGCTTCGCTGGCCGAGGAGCGGCGGGTACTCTTCACCCGCTATCGCCTGGTCGATGTCGCGCGCAAGGTCGTCGGCGTGGGCAGCGTGGGCACGCGCTGCTGGGTGGCGCTGTTCGAAGGCGCCCACGGCGACGATCCGCTGTTCCTCCAGTACAAGGAGGCGCAGCCGTCGGTGCTCGCGACGTGGGGCGGCGGCGCCACCTTCGACTGCGAGGGACGGCGGGTGGTCGTCGGACAGCGGCTCATCCAGGGCGCGCCGGACATCTTCCTCGGCTGGGGGATCAGCGTCGACGGCTCGCACTTCTACATGCGCCAGCTGCGGGACATGAAGGGCAGCTGGTCGATCGACGAGAGCGCGCGGCCGAAATACCTCGACGAGTACTGCCGGTTGTGCGGCTGGGCGCTGGCACTCGCCCACGCCAAATCGGGCGACGCCGCGGCGATCGCGGGTTACCTCGGCAGGAGCGATGCCTTCGACGAGGCCGTTGCCGTGTACGCCCGCGACTACGCCGACCAGACCGAGCGCGACCACGCGACGGTGGCCAAGGCGGCGGCGCGCGGCCGGCTGCCGGTGGCGAAAGGATAGCGGCGCGGGGCTGCCGCCGGCGAAAGGATAGCGGGCGCGGGGCTGCCGCCGGCGCGGGCCTTCCGCGGCGGGGCGCGGGCGTCGCCCTGAGCGACCGGCGTGGACGCAGCAGCGCGCTACGACCGCCAGCGCGGGCGCTGGGGCGGTGGCGGCGTCCAGCCGGGCGTGCCCCAGCCCACCCAGTCAGCCTTGTTGCCGTACCAGCGACGATTGCGGAAATGCTCGTCCCAGTACTGGTCGACCGAGAAGGTCACCACGGGTACGCGGTTGCGAAACACGTTGCGCAGGTATTTCGCATTGACCCAGCCACGTTGCCGTCCGGCCACGACATCGCACCAGGTAAAGTCTTCGACGCAGCCCTGCACCTGCACGATATCCTGCGAGTTGAGCCAGGTGACCACGGGGAAGACCGCGTCGGGGCCGGCGCGCACGTTCACCTCGCGCAGCGTCATCGCGGTCTGGGCGAAGGCGGTCGCGGTGGCGGCAATGGTGCTCGCGAAGACGAGCATGCGCAGGAGCTTCTTCATGTCGATCGGATCCGAACGTGAGCAACCGCTACTGTAGCGAATGTCGTGACGGCGCGAGCGAACGTGGCGCACGGATCTGCCACGCCCACGCATCGGACGCGCGAAGAGGCGGCGCCCGCGTCCGACGCTCGCGCTACTGGCGCGAACGCTCCCACGACCGTGGCATCGGACGCGCGGGGAGGCGACGCCCGCGCCCGACCCTGCCGAAGCCGGGCGTGAGGGTATCGCCCGACGGACGAGGTCCCAATCCGCAATGAACCATTCGCGATGAACCGCCGCCGCTTCCTTGCCGCCACGGGCGCGGCGGCACTCGCCGGCTGCAGCGACGTCTCGCTGCGCGACGGCCTCTTCAACGACTGCCGCGGCGCGTTGCCGGCGGCGTTGCGCGACCATCCGCTCGTGCAGTCGGCGTGGCAGGGGCTCGATCCCACACGGGTGATGGACACGCACTGCCACCTCGTGGGCGTGGGCGACACCGGCCCCGACACCTGGATCAATCCCGAGATGGACAAGCCCTGGCACGCGAGCCGGTACCTGCAGATGCGCTTCTATCTCAACGCGACCTGCGTCGGCGACCGGCACCCGGTCGACGACGCCGTCGTGGAGCGTCTGGTCGAGCAGGCCCGCGAGATGCGTCCGGGTTTTCGCGCGCTGCTGCTGGCCTTCGACTGGGCCCGCAAGCCGCGCAAGCACGGCGAGAACCCCGGAGAGGTCGTCATCTCGCGCGAGGACTCGACCTTTCGCGTGGCGGATGCCTACGCCGCGCGCGTGGCCGGACGCTACCCCGATCTCTTCGAGTGGGCGGCCTCGATCCATCCGCTGGACCCGACGGCCGTGGCGCGGCTCGACGCCGCAGCGGCGGGCGGCGCGCGCGCCGTGAAGTGGCTGCCGTCGGCGCAACTGATCGACCCTGCCGATCCGCGCTGCGACCCCTTCTACGCGCGTCTCGCGCAGCTTCGCTTGCCGCTCATCACGCACGGCGGCGCGGAGCGCGCGGTGCACAGCGCCCGCGAGGAGCTCGACAATCCCCTGCGCCTGCGGCGGCCGCTCGACGCCGGCGTGCGGGTCATCGTCGCCCACTGCGCCTCGCTCGGCGAAGGCAAGGACCTCGACGCGCCGGGAACGCCGCTGCGCAGCAACTTCGAGCTCTTTGCGCGGCTCATGGACGAGCCGCGCTACCGCGCCAATCTCGCCGGCGACATCTCGGCGATCACGCAGATGAACCGGGTCGCGGTGTGCGCGGCGCTGCTCGAGCGCACGGAGTGGCACGAGCGTCTCCTCAACGGATCCGACTACCCGCTTCCCGGCGTGCTGCCCATCGTTTCGCTGCCCGCGCTCGTCGAGCGCGGCCTCCTCGCGGCCGACGCCGCCGGCACGCTGCGCGAGCTGCGCCAGTACAACGTGCTGCTCTTCGACTTCGTTCTGAAGCGTTCGCTGGCGAGCAACGGCAAGCGCTTCGGGAAGGCGGTATTCGAGACGCGGCGCTGGTTTCCCGGCGCCGCGTCCACCGCGGCGTAGTCCGCGGCGGTGCGTCCGTCCAACGACCGCCGCCCGAATCATCCGCGGCGGTGCGCCTGCCAGCGCGACGCCGTCCCGAGCAACCGCGACGCGGCGACTACCAGCTGAACGCCACCCCGATCATCGGTCCGTTGAAGTCCAGCGACTGGACGTCGGAGCTCGACTTGAACTCGTAGTCGAGGTAGCGCCAGGCGCCGATCACCTGGCCCCACGAGAATGCGTAGCCCAAGCCGCCGATGGCCTGGTAGGTGAGCTTCGACTGGCCCGCCCCGACGTCGGCGTACCACGGGACGAACCAGCGGCGGCCTTCGCCGAACAGGAACTGGCCCTTGGCACCCACGATGGCGTCCCAGTAGGTGGGGTGCACACTGCTCTGGCGCGAGCGTCCGGGCCCGGTTTCGTTGCCGATGTCGGCGCTGAGCTCGACCGTGAGGGTCTGGCGGATGTCGAGCATGCGGGCGCCGGCCAGCACGTCGACCGTCATCGTCGGATCCATGATCGCCTTGTAGGTGCCGGCGAGCTGGAACACCGTCCCGCGCAGGTCGAGATCGGTATTGGCCGTCACGCCGATCGGCAGCTCGTGGCCATTGATCCTGATGTCGCGCGTGCTGCTGCTCGATCCGCTCACGTCCATGTAGAGGACGTCGGCGAGGATGCCCCAGCGGCCCCGGGTGGCCTCGAAGGTGCCCATGAAGGCGAAGTCGAGGTTGTCGAGGAGCGTGTTGGCATCGACCTGGGTGCTGCCGGTGCCGCCGCCGATATTCTCGGGGAACGTCGTCGTGCCCCCGATCGACGGGAAGTAACCGTAGATGATCGCGCGGAATTTCCACGCGTCCGGTGCGGACTGCGCCGCCGCCGTCCCCGGCAGCGCCGCCAGCAGGCAGGCGAGCGCCGCGATCGACAAGGCGCGCGGCATGGACCTTTTCCTCGCCGGGCTCATTGTTGCCTCCCCGCCGCGGCGAAGCAGCCGCTGCCGTCTTCCGGACAGATCACGAGATACGTCCCGCGCTTGCCGCAGCCCGCGGCGCCGATGGTGTATTCGAGGCGGGGTATGCCGCGAAACTGCAGGACGGGCGGCACCTCCTCGCGCGACAGCACGGTCGTGGAGACATCGGCGCACATCATCTCGAACTGGGCGCGGCGCTTGGCGATGCTCAGCGCCTGCGGCTGCGAGGCATCCATGACCTGGGCCGTGGTCTGGCACCCGGTGAGCACCACGGCGAGGACGGCGACGGCGGCTACGGGCGCAAGGCGTGTTCTCATTCGTATTCTCCTTCGTGTCGGGAATCGATGGCGGAGCCTGCGTCTCGGGATCCCGTGGCCGCGGCCGGGCGCAGGATGATCGCCAGCGCGGCTCGCTGGACCGTTACGAGGCGACGCGGCGTCACAGCGCGCTCCTCGGCTGCGGCAGGTCGGGGCGCCGATCGTGCCACGCACGATCGATCGCAGCAAGGAGCGTGTCGTTGGGAAAGGGTTTGTAGAGGACCGTGACCGGGGCGAGCGGCGCCACGGCGGCTTCCGCATCGTCGCGATCGAGTGCGGTGATGAAGATCGTGGGCAGGCCCCTGCCCGCCGCCACGAGCGCGCGGCAGAAGTCGGCGCCGCTGGTGCCCGGAAGGCTGATGTCGAGCACGAGGCAGGCGCCGGTGGACAACGCGTCGGACTGCGCGAGCTCGTCGGCGGTGCGGAACGACTCCACGGCATAGCCGGCGAGGCGGATCGTGCGGGCGAGCGCGCGACGCAACGAATCGTCGTCGTCGACGAGCACGACTCTCCTGTGCGCGGGTATCGTCATCGTTCCGTCGGGTTGGTCGCGCGCGTGGCCGCGCGACCGCATGGCTGGTTGCGGCAAAGTGTGCGCGGCAACCTGCGCGCGGGCTATAGGACCTTGGGGCTATCGCCGCGGCGTCCCCGCCTCGGGCCGCACGCCGCCAAGCTGCGCCGCCATGCGCACGAGGTCGGCCACGGAACGCGCGCCCATCTTGTCCATCACGCGTGCGCGATGGATCTTGACCGTCTTCTCGGCCACGCCCAGGCGGTCGGCGATGACCTTGTTCATGAGTCCCTCGACGACCAGCGCGAACACGTCGCGTTCGCGCGGCGTGAGCTGCGCATGCGCCCGCGCCGCCGCGTCCCGCGCGCTGCGTGCTGCCGTGCGGCTGGCGGCGAGCGAGAGCGCCTCGCGAATCGCGGCGAGGATCTCGCTGTCCGGGAACGGCTTCTGCAGGAAGTGGACGGCACCCGCCCGCATCGCGGCCACGCCGGTGGCGACGTCGCCATGGCCGCTGATGAAGACGAAAGGAACGTCGGCGCCGGCAGCGGCGAGCGTGGCTTGCAGGTCGAGGCCGCTCATGCCCGGCATCTGCAGGTCCGTCACCACGCATCCCGGCGCGATCTCCGCGTGGCGTTCGAGGAACGCCTGCGGCGTGGCGAATGCCTCCACCACGTGCCCGGCAGCCCGCAGGCGGCGCGCGAGCGCACGGCGCACCGATTCGTCGTCGTCGATGAGCGCGACGACCTCGCGGCCTGTCACCGGGCCTGTCACGGGCCCGGCTCCGCCTGCGGCAGCGCGAAATGGAACGTGCTGCCCTGTCCGGGCACCGAGCGCAGCGTGAGCGATCCGCCGTGGCCCTCGGCGATCGAGCGGCCGATCGCCAGTCCCAGGCCCATCCCCTTGGCCTTGGTGGTATAGAACGGCACGAAGGCGCGCCCCTGCGCCGCCTCGTCCATGCCGGTGCCGTTGTCGGTCACGTTCATCACCACCGTCGAATCCTCCACGAGCGCAGCGAGCACCACGCGCCGCTGCGACGGCGCATTGCCGGCCACCGCGTCGAAGGCATTGAGGAGGAGGTTGAGCAGCACCTGCAGGAGCTGCGCGTGATTGCCGGTCACGGCCGGCAGCACGGGCGGGCAGTCGAGAGACAGGCCGACCCCCTTGCCCACGACCTCGCCGCGGACGAGCGACATCGCCTCGTGCAGCAGCGCCGGCACATCGATCGACGCGCGGTCGAGCTCGTCGCGCCGAAGGAAGCGGCGCAACTGCTGGATCAGCGTGCCAGCGCGGCGGTCGTCGGCGAGGATGTCCTCGAGAGTGGCCCGCAACTCGGCGGCATCGACCGGATCGGCAGCGGACAACGCCAGCGCCATTTCGGCATTGGTCATGATCGCCGCCAGCGGCTGGGTGAGCTCGTGCGCGAGCGATGCGGCCACGACCCCGATCGTGCCGAGCCGGGCCGCGTGCGTCGCCTCGGCGCGGGCATCCCGCTCGGCACGCTCGGCACGCTCGCGGGCAAGCGCCGAGGCAAGCACCTCGCCGAAGAGGCGCACCCGCGGCAGCAGCGACTGCGGCCAGCCCCGCGTGTCGGTCTCGCTCGCGAATGCGAGCGCGCCCACGACGCGATCCACCAAAGCGATCGGCACCACCACCAGCGACTTCGCACCGAGCGCCTCGAAGGTGGCGATGTCGACCGCCGCGGCGCCCGGCAGCGAGGCGACCGGCGCCGAGACGGGGCGATTGGCCAGGATCTCGCCGAGCACCCAGGGAAACGTCGCACCGTCCGCCGTGGCAGGCGGGAGGTGCACGCCTTCGCGCGTGTAGTCGTGCGTGGGATGCATCGCGTCGCCGGCCGGCTCGCGCTGCCACAGCACCGCGCTGTCGGCGTCGAGCACCTCCGACGCGCGCCGCAGCGCCGCGACGATGCAGCCGTCGAGATCCTCGGGTGACGCGCGAACGAGATCGGCGAGCGCGTCGGAGACCATCTGCTCGAAGGCCACGGCCGCAGCGAGATCCTGCTGCGCGCGCTGGTGCGCAAGCGCGCTGCCGAGCACGGTCGCGAGCAGCCGCGCACGCTGCACGAGCTCGCCTGGCCATTGCCGCGCGTGGCGGAAGGTGGCCATGGCGAGCGCCCCCACGAAGCTGCCGCCGAGGAACATGGGCACCGTCATGTTCGAGGCGATCCGGATGCGCGTCCAGCTCGCACGGTCGACACGGGCCTCGGGAGGCAGCTCGTCGAGCCGGGAGAACGCGACGTGCCGGTTCCTCCGGAGCTCGCCGATGCCCCAGGGATACTGCGGCAGGAGATCGCGCGGGACGGGCTCGATGCCCTCGACCGCGGCCGAGTGACTCACATACACGACACCGTCGGCCGCCACCCGCAGGAGCGTGATGCGCTCGACCTGCAGGGTGTCGACGATGCGGCGCAAGGCTGCCGTGATCGCGGCGTCGACCTCTCCCGGGGGGCAGTTGATGAAACCCGCGGACAGGTCGACGAGCACGCGCTCGAAGCGCAGCAACTCGCCGTGCGTCGCATCGAGGGCCATGCCGGGGGAGATTTCGGACAAGCGCGGATCAGGTACTGGCAATCGGCCGGAAGTATATAGTTCGGCCCTTCCGCCCGTCACTGCGAGCACACCCTTGCGCATTCTCCTGGTTGCCGCGGCGGGCCTCCTGGGGAGTCTGCCCGTGTCCGCGCCGGCGCAGGCTCCGCTGGCGCCATCCGCCGCGCCGCTGCGCATCCTCGTGCCCGTGGCGCCGGGCGGCACCTCCGACCTCGTGGCGCGGTTGCTCGCGGAACGGATTGCGCCTGCGCTCGGCCGTACGGTCGCGGTCGAGAACCGGCCGGGTGCCACGGGGCGCATCGCCGTCGATGCGCTGCGCAGCGCGGTCCCGGCCGATGTGCTGCTCGTGGCGCCGATCGCGGTTGCGGTCACCGCCCCCCTCGCGAACCCGCGCCTCCCGTACGGCCCGGGCGACCTGGCGCCGGTCGCGCAGGTGGGAACGTTCGACTACGCCTTCGCCGTCGGGGCAACCGATGGCGCCGCACGCACGTTCGCGGACTTCGCCGCGTGGGCGCGAGCGCACCCGGATCGCAGCAACGTTGCCGGCTCCGGCGTGAATTCGATTCCGCACTTCCTGGGCCTGTTCGTGGCCCGCGAGGCGGGCTTCCGGACGAGCTTCGTGACCTATGCGCAGATCGGCAAGCTCGAGGCGGACCTCGCCGGAGGTCACGTTGCGAGCGCGACCGGCGCAACGTCGGACCTGTTGCCGCTGCATCGCGCGGGGCGCATCCGCATCCTCGCCACCACCGGCCGCGCACGCTCACCCCTCCTCCCCGGTGTGCCTACCCTGCGCGAACTGGGCTACCCTTCGCTCGAGATCACGGGCTGGACCGCCGTCTTCGCTCATCCGCAGCTGCCTGCGGAGCGGGTGGAGACAATCTCGCGCGCCGTCGCCGAAGCGCTGCGCGACCCCTCGCTGCAGGAGAAGCTGCGCGCCGCCGGCGTGACGCCCACCGGCACGACGCCACGCGAGCTCGCCACCATCATCGCGCGCGACATCGGCCTCTGGGCACCGGTGATCCGTGCCTCGGGGTTGGTGACGGACACGCAGTGAGTCTCCACGGGCCGTCCAGTTCCCCCGAGGGGCATCCGCCCCGAACAGCCACCCGGAGCGCGAGAGCACGAAAGGATTTCCGGCAAGTCGAACAGGATGCGAAGATGCTCACCGCCCTACGTGCCTGCCACAATTGCATCCGGGTGGATACGAGACGAAAGGCCCGCCGGCCGCGAAGGTGGCGTTCGCCCATCCGCCGACTATGGAGGAGCATCCATGTCGCCTGCCATGTTGCTCCGTACGGCATTCGCCGCACCAGGAACTCGTGAAGGGAGTATCGAATGGAACGACTGGATCGGATAACGCAGAACCCTGCCGTGATGGGTGGTCGCCCCTGCATCCGTGGCATGCGAATCACGGTAGGAATGATCGTCGGTCAGATCGCGGCTGGGCAGAATGTCGACGAATTGCTCGCCGACTATCCGTACCTCGAACGGGAGGACATCACGCAAGCCCTTCGGTATGCCGCATGGCGCGCCGAAGAACGAGAAGTGCTGCTCGGCAGCACATGAAGGTCCTTGTCGATATGAACCTGTCTCCGCGTTGGGTGTCGCTGCTGGCGGCGGCCGGCGCCGAGAGCCTTCACTGGTCCGATGTGGGCGCCGCGAATGCGACGGACGCAGAGATCATGTCCTACGCCGCCGCCAAGGGCTACGTCGTGCTGACTCATGATCTCGATTTTGGCGCCATGCTGGCCGCAACGTCGCAAACCAAACCGAGTATCGTTCAACTCCGTGCGAGCGACGTACGGCCGCAAACCATCGGCTCGTCCGTGCTAGCCGCACTCCGGCAGATGGAGTCCGAGCTGAGTCACGGCGCACTGATCACGATCGATCTCTCCAGAACGCGGATTCGAGTTCTCCCGCTCAGTCGATTCTGACCCCATCGCCTCGTGAGCGGATATGTCGAATGCGACCTGCTGGTCGCGGGCTCGGGAGCGGCCGGGCTTGCCGCGGCCGTCACCGCGGCGCACGGCGGGTTGCGCGTGATCGTGGCGGAGAAGGCGCCGGTCTTCGGTGGCACCACGGCGTGGTCGGGCGGCTGGATCTGGGCGCCGGGCAATCCGCTCGCGCAGCGCGCCGGCATCTTCGAGGACGTGGAACTGCCGCGGACGTACCTGCGCCACGTCCTGGGGTCGCACTTCGATGCGGCGCGGGTGGATGCCTTCCTCGCCGCCGCGCCGCGCATGGTCGCCTTCTTCGAGCAGCACACCGCGCTCCGCTTCGAGAGCGGCACCGCCATTCCGGACACCTACGGCAACGTGCCGGGCGCGGGGACCGGCGGCCGCTCGGTGATCGCACAGCCGTACGACGCGCGCGAACTGGGTGAACTCGTCCACCGCCTGCGCCACCCCTTGCGCGAGACGACCTTCCGCGGCCTCACCATCCAGGCCGGCGCGGACCTGCGCGCCTTCATGAACGTGACGCGCTCGCCGCGTGCACTGGCCCATGTCACGCGCCGGGTCACGCGCCACTTCATCGATCTCGCGCGGCACGGACGCGCGATGCAGTTGCGCAACGGCAGTGCGCTGGTGGCGCGCCTGCTGCGCTCGGCCGCCGACCGTGGCGTGGACCTGCGCGCATCGGCGCCCGTGTCTCGCCTCCTGCTGGAGGACGGTCACGTGAGGGGCGCCATCCTCACGACCGACGGCGGCGAGGTGGAAGTGCGTGCGCGGCGCGGCGTGGTGCTCGCCACCGGCGGCTTTCCGCACGACGCCGCTCGCCGCAGCGCGCTATTTCCCCGCGCCGACCAGCACTGGACGCTCGCGGTGCCCACGGCCAACGGCGACGGCGCACGTCTCGGCGAGAGCGCGGGCGGCATCGTCGACGCCTCGCTTGCCGCGCCGGGGGCATGGTGCCCGGTGTCGCTGGTGCCCTTTGCCGACGGCAGCACCGGACGTTTCCCCCACATCATCGAGCGCGGCAAGCCCGGGATCATCGGCGTGCTGGCCAACGGCCAGCGCTTCTGCAACGAGGGTAACGGCTATCACGATTACGTCACCGCGATGCTCGCTGCCGTGCCGCCGGGCGAAGAGGTCGCCTCGTGGCTCGTGTGCACGCATGCCTTCCAGCGCCGCTACGGGCTCGGCTACTCGCGGCCGGCGCCGCTGCCCGTCGCGCCGCACGTCGCGAGCGGCTACCTGAAGCAGGGCCACACGGTGGCTGAGCTCGCGGAGGCGTGCGGCATCGACGCCGCCGGCCTCACACGCACCATCGCCGAGTTCAACGCGCACGCGCAGCGCGGCGAGGATCCGGCCTTCGGACGCGGCAGCACGCCGTACAACCGTCTCCAGGGCGACCCGCGCGTCCGCCCGAACCCGTGCGTGGCGCCGCTCGACCGCGGCCCCTTTTATGCCGTGAAGGTGGTGCCCGGGAGCTTCGCCACCTTCGCCGGACTTGCCACCGACGGTGACGCTCGCGTCCTCGATGCGCATGGCGCGCCGATCGCCGGGCTCTATGCGGCCGGCACCGACATGGCCAGCGTGTTCGGCGGGTTCTATCCCGCGGGGGGCATCAACCTCGGACCGGCCATGACCTTCGGTTTCATCGCGGGCGAGCACGCTGCCACAGGCTTACCCGGAGTTGCTTCGTCTGGTCGCGCGTCTCCAATGTGACTGCGGGTCCGGTATGCGACGGCGCTGCCGCGCTGCTGCGAAGGCCGATCATCTCCGGGGTGTGGCGAAAGGATTCACGAGCGGGATTGCGAAGCGCCTGAAGTCCGCGACGTTACGCGTCACCACGGTGAAGTGATGCACCTTGGCGATCGCGGCGATCATCGCGTCCTCGTAGAGCGCGTCGGAAGTCCGGGGCATGAGTCGAGCCCACGTCCGGAAGGTCGCCGCGTCCATCGGAACGACGTTGTATGACGTGGCAACGAGGTCGAGCCATTGCTCGATCTGGGCGGCTTTCGCCTCGTCCTGCTCGCGGGTGAGCTCGATGCCTGCCTGAATCTCGCCGATGGTCACTGCCGCAATGTGCAGATCGACCTCTGCCGCATCCCGAATCCACTGAACGACGCCACCGTGCGGCCTGGCCTTGCGAAGTTCCGAGACTACGTTCGTGTCCAGCAGGTACATGCTTGCTCACCGAAGCGCGACAAGAGTGCGCCGGCGAGCCCGGCCGCGGCCAGGGGCCAACGTTTCGGTTCGCGCGTGATCGGACAGTAGAAGCTCCTTGAGCGAAGGCCTGGCCGAGGCATGCAAACGACGCCACTCATCGGCGGCCACCAGCACGGCGGCGGCAGCGCCCCGCTTCGTTACCAATTGGGGGCCTTCGGTGAGGCAGGTCTCCAGGAACTCGCTGAACCGGGCCTTGGCATCCTGTACCGGCCAGGACTTCATGATGGCATCCTTCAATTTGACTAGTTAGATGACTAGTCTACCACCCGCCTCATGTAAGACCAAGGTCCCATAGCCGCATGCCATGATGACGTGCAGGCTGCGCCCATGTATCCCGAAAGTCGGGCGAGGCACTCGTCATCGACCGAATACGCTGCATGGCACCCATCATGACCGGATCCACGACCCACCACACGACAGCTCTGGTGATCGCGGCGCTTGCCGCGTTCGCGCTGTCCTCGAACGCGGTCGCCGCGCTATCCGCCGAAGAGCTCGCCAAGCTCGCGCAGAACCCGGTGGGCAACCTCATCAGCGTGCCGTTCCAGAACAACACGAATCTCAATTTCGGGCCGGAGAAGGGTACGCAGAACATACTCAACATCCAACCCGTGATCCCGATCGGGGTCGGCAAGGACTGGAACATCATCACGCGCACGATCTTTCCCCTGATCTGGAACCCCGCGCTCGGCCCCGGGCTCGACAGCGTGAACGGCCTCGGCGACATGCAGTTCTCCGCCTTCCTCTCGCCGGCCAATCCGGGGAAGTGGATCTGGGGACTGGGCGCGATCGCGCAGCTCCCGACGAACAGCGACGACGAACTCGGCAACGACAACTGGGGCCTGGGCCCGACCGCCGTGGTGCTGCACCTCGACAAGGGCAGCCCATGGGTCTACGGGGTACTCGTCAACAATGTCTGGTCGCTGACGAGCAACAAGCAAGGCGGGTCGTACAACAACGGGCTGATACAGCCGTTTCTCAACTACAACCTTCCGGGCGGCACCTATCTCACGAGCTCGCCCGTCATCACCGTCAACTGGGACGCCGACAGCGGCGATCGCTGGACGGTGCCGATCGGCGGCGGCATCGGCCACATCTTCCATCTCGGCAAGCTGCCGGTGAACACCCAGCTCTCGGCCTACTACAACGTGGAGCGGCCCGACTACGGCGCCAACTGGCAGATCCGCTTCCAGGTGCAGTTGATGTTTCCGAAGTGAGGATGTCGCGGTCCCGTCACGCCGCGGCAGGTGCCGTGGCTCCGGTGTAGACCTCCATGAACTTCTGCACGAGCGCCGGTGGCATGGCGAGGTTGGCCTCGAGGCTCGTCCTGACGCAGACCACCGCGGGTCGCGGATGCCGCTTCGCGCGGTCGAGCGCAGGCGCGAGATCCTCCAGGCGGTCGACGTACTCGCCGTGGCAGCCCAAGCCCTCCGCGACCTTGTCCCAGCGCACCTCGCCGGTCCTGGTCCCGAACGTCTTGCCGTAGAGCGCGAGCTCGTTGGGCTCCTCCATCGACCACGAGCCCTCGGCGAAGACCACGGTCGTGATCTTGAGACTCTCGCGCGCGGCGGACTGCATCTCCATGATGTTGAAGCCCGCCGCGCCATCGCCGGTGACGCAGACCACCTCGCGTGAGGGATCGGCGAGCTTCGCGCCGAGCGCGGCAGGGATGCCGACCCCCAGCATGCCGAACTCCAGGATGCACAGGTAGGAGCGCTGCCGCGTAGCCGGCAGCATCGAGTGCGCCCACAACGACGTGTTGCCGCCGTCGGCGGCGTAGCAGGCATCGCGGCCGAAGGCCTCGCCGACGGCGAGCATGGCACGTCCGGGGTGGATGCCGGAGCCCGCGGGCCACGCCATGACAGCGCCTGCGATCGTCTGCGCCACCTCGCCCGCCTGCGCGCGATACGCGGCAAGGCGGCTTCCGTCGGCACGCGGCGCGGTGCTCGTCTCGAGGCCCGCCGCGATGCCGGCGAGCGCATCGGCGACGTCGGCGACGATGCCGAGCGCGACCGGGCGCGACACGGCGATGTTGCGGGGATCGATGTCGATGTGGATCAGCTTCTTGGCGAGCGGATCACCCCAGTACTTGTCGAACGGCAGGTCGAGGTTGCCGAGCCGCGAGCCCGCCACCAGCACGACGTCCGCATCCGCCTTGGCGGCATCGGCGAGATACATCGACAGGTGATTCGGATGGTCACCCGGGAACGAGCTGCGTCCGGCCATCGTGGTGATCACCGGGCAGTCGAGCCGCTCGGCGATCTTCTGCACGAGCGGACCGGCCCCGGCGCGATCCACGCCGGAGCCGCTGACGATGAGCGGATGCTTCGCGCCGGCAAGGAGGTCCACCGCCGCCGCGATCTGGCGCGCCGATGCCTGCGGTGCGCTGCCGCGTCCCGCCTCGGGCGGAAAGATCGGCGCGCGACGAGGGTCGCCGTCGCCGTAGATCACCGGGCCATGAATGTCGAGGTGCACCGGTCCCGGACGGCCGTTCCACATCTCGCGGAATGCCATCCGGACGAGTTCGGGGATGCGCTCCCAGACGCCCAGCGACCCGCCCCACTTCACGCAGGGCCGGAAGATGTCGAGCTGGTCCTGGCCCTGGAACGTCGCCGGCGTGCTCGGATTCACGAAGCCCGCGTGGTGCTGTGCCGTGATGACGAGCACCGGCACGCTCTCGTGGCGGGCGGTCAGCACACCCGGCAGCAGATTGGCCGAGCCGGGGCCCGGGTTGCCGAAGACCGCCGCCACCTGACCGGTGCTCTTGTAGATCCCTTCGGCGATGTGCACGGCCGCAGCCTCGTGGCGGACGGGCACGAGGCGGATGCCGAACTCCGGCAGCTTCGCCAGCAGCGGATCGACGTCGGGACAGGGAAGACCGATCAGGAACCTGACACCTTCGTTGGCGAGGCAGCGAGCGATCAGCTCACCGCCATTCATCGCGCTCTTCATGGGGGCCTCGGCGGGTAGGTCGTGGAGTGCGACCATCGTCGGCCCGCCGTGGGAAACGGTGACTCCCTGCGTCGGGGGGGGTGCCTCACCGCGGCAATGCGCCGAGCCGCCCGGAAGGAATGCCGGCGGAACGTCGACCGCGCCGGCTGCAGGTCGCCAGGCGTCGGGCAGCCTCTCTTCGCGACCCCGGCGACTGGGGACACCCTCCCCGCTCCGGGGGGCGCGGCGGTCGGGATGAAGGACGAGCATCACGGCCTCGCATGGCAACGCCCTCGCACCATGTCCCTTCGAACCCGCTATCGCTGCAACGGCATCGACCTCGCCGTCACCGTCCAGGGTGACGGCCCCGCCGTGCTGCTCGTCCACGGCTTCCCGGACAGCGGCGCCGTCTGGCGCGAGCAGGTGCCGGCGCTGGTCGCGGCGGGCTACCGCGTGATCGTTCCCGACATGCGCGGCTGCGGCGAGTCGGATGCGCCGGCCGGAACGCGCGCATATCGCATCGAGACGCTGTCCGCCGACCTTGCTGCGCTGCTGGACGTCCTTGGCGTGACCAAGGCCGTGCTGGTCGCGCACGATTGGGGGGCGGTGATCGGCTGGAACTTCTGCATGCGCTACCCCGAGCGCGTCGAGCGCTACGTGGCGCTGTCGGTGGGTCATCCCAACGCCTACGCAAGCGGCGGCTGGGAGCAGAAGCGCAAGGGGTGGTACGTGCTGTTCTTCCAGCTGCGCGGCATCGCGGAATGGGCCTTGCGCCGCAACGACTGGCGGCTCCTCCGGCGCCTCACCGGCTGGCATGGCGAGGCCCGGCACTGGATCCCGATGCTCGATCGCCCCGGCCGCCTCACCGCCGCCATCAACTACTACCGCGCCAACCTCGCGATGCTCCTCCGCAACGACTGGCCGGACGTCGACGTGCCCGTGTACGGGCTGTGGAGCAGCAAGGACGCCTACCTCGCGGAGAGCCAGATGCTGCAATCGCGGCGCTTCGTGACGGAATCGTGGCACTACGACCGCATCGACGGCGCGGGACACTGGATGCAGCTCGACGCGCCCGAGCGTGTCAACGCGCTGCTTCTCGCCGAG
>CAYTOT010000015.1:0-96937 GCA_964439475.1 uncultured Alcaligenaceae bacterium | reverse complement strand
TTGTCCAGGCTCAGGCTGTAGACCGTGCTCTGGCTGGCCACCATGCTGCCGGGCTCGCGCACCCGCGCGATGATGGTTCCATCGCTGGGTGCCGTGAGTTCGGTGTCCGCCAGGGAAGTGGTGGCCTGCGCTGCGGCTGCCTGCGCGGCTGCAAGGCGAGCCTGCGCTGCCTCAATGTCTTCCTTGCGAAAGCCTTCGGATGCCTGCGACAGGGCGGCTTTGGCGGATTCGACACCCGCGGCCGCCTGATCCCTGGCGGCACGCGCGGCATCGACCGTGCGCTGGCTGCTGGCACCCGACGCCAGCAGGCCGCTCTGGCGCTGAAAGTTGCGCTCGGCGTCAAGCGCCTGCGCCTGCGCTTGTCTGAGTGCCTCGCGTGCCTGGGTGATTTCCTGCGGCCGCAGGCCGCGGCGCAGCTTGCCTAGCTCGGCCTGCGCCACCTGCACCTGGGCCTGCGCCGCTGCAAGAGCGTCCCGATACGGCTGCGCATCGAGCGTGGCCAGGCGCGCGCCGGCGGTGACGGCATCACCCTCATCGAAAGCCATTTGCGTGACGCGCCCGGGTTGGCGGAACGCCAGTTGAACCTCGCGGATGTCGACGTTGCCGTAGAGGCGCAATGCATCCTGGTTGTCATGGCCGCGCGTGAACCAGAACGCCAGTGCACCGCCGAGGGCGAGCAGGGCAAGAATGATCACGGCCCAACGGGCTTTTCCTACAGGGAGGTTCGGAGTTGTCATTGATGGGTTTCCACGGTTTCCACTGGAAAGAGATGCTCAGTGCTCGCGCGTGGTCGGTGCATGCGCTGTTGATCGACGCCAAGCCATGGCCGCGATGCCAACCCACACCAACGTGCGCAGCGTCATGGCAATGAGCGTGCGCCGCTCCCAAGCACCGTCCAGCGCCACATGCACTCCGAAGGCCAGGAATACGAGCGCCGTCGCCACCGCGATGGCCATCGCCATCCATGCGGCCCAGCGCCGGCGCATCCACAACCCGGCGCCAGCGATGACGTAGGCAAACCCGGCCAGGAAGTTGAACCAGAGCACGAACGGCACGTAGCTTCCGGCTGCGGCACGCGCCGCGCCGTCAAAAAACAGGACCGCGCCGCCTTCCCTGATGGTCAGCAGACCAAATGCGACGGCAATCAGGGCGATCACACGCATCCAGATTCCGCGCCCGCTGTGTGCAGTCATGTTCATGGCTCCTGGTTCTTTGGAGGGTTTAGGAGGGTTTGCTGGATCGTCGTGCCGCTCGCGGACTGGACGGGTGCTTCATGTGCCGCTTTCGATGCCGCGGCGATAGATGGCGAACACGGCGGGCGCATCGCGACGAATCCGGCTGACCTTGCCGGCCAGCAGGGACTGCATGACCAGTCCCTGGATCGTGCCGATGAACAGCACGGCGGCGGCATCCACGTCCAGCTCCGCGTTCAGCTCGCCCTGAGCCTTGCCTGCTTCCATCAGGCGGCGCAGGCGCTGCTCGTACTGGCGGATCAGGGTTTGCACCATCCGCTTGGCGAGCGTTTCGCCAGAGCGCTGCAACTCTCCGAACAACATGCGTGGCACGCCCGGGTGCTTGGACACGAAGTCGATGTGCGTCATGAACATCGCTTCGAGCGCTGCGGCGGGAGATGCGGCGCCCTCGGCCGCCTTGTCCACACTGACCAGAAGACGTTCGCCGACCCAGGACATCGTGGCTTCCACGATCGCCTCCTTGGTGGGGAAGTGACGAAACAGCGCGCCCTGTGTCAGGCCCATTCGGTCGGCAATCGCCGTGGTCGTGATCTCTGCCGGGTTCTGCTCGGCTGCCAGATCAACCACGGCTTGCACTGTGGCCGCACGCCGATCTTCGGCGGACAGGTACTGGGGGCGTTGATTCACGATTTTGGCTCCATGTAGTTAGTGATCTATTACTACCATAACACGCAAAATGACCATGACGCAAGATCGGAAACTGGTCGTATGAGGCAGGACTGCGGGCCCTTTCATATGAAGAGTGGATCGGTCAATATCGGTCAACTTGATGCAACTCAAGAAGCTGGATCGCCTTCCAGGGAATCGAAAAGTGCTTGATCGTCGGGCCTGCAGCATCAGCAGCGGTAGTGATTGCGCTTGGGGCGGCTGAAAAATTTGGTGCCCCTGCGGAAGGCTTGCGACTTTTCCTGTACGCGATAAGATAGTAATATGTTACTCGCTAAATGAAGGATTGGAGATGAGCATCGCCGCAACACATGGCAAGGCCGAGCTGGCGCAGCCCGAAGCCTGTCGCCCTGACGCCCTGGATACGCTTGCGAACGCCTGGCGGGCGCGCAGCACGGGTGGGTTGTCACCAGCGGCCGGGTTGCTGGCCTGGTACGACTGGGCCTTGCACCTGAGCCTTTCCCCAGGCAAGCAACGCAGCTTGATCGAAAAGGGTTTGCACAAGCAGCAGCGCCTTGCGCGCTATGCCTTGCGCGTTGCCAGTGCGCACGACTGTCCGACCTGCATCGAACCGCTGGAGCAGGATCGGCGCTTTGCCGCCCCGGCTTGGCAGCAGTGGCCCTTCAACGTGATTCACCAGGGCTTTTTGCTGCAGCAGCAGTGGTGGCACAACGCCACCACGGGCGTGCGTGGCGTGTCGCGCCATCACGAGAACATGGTCACTTTCGCCGGGCGGCAGTGGCTGGACATGTGGTCGCCTTCGAATTTCATCTGGACCAACCCCGAGGTGCTGCACGCCATCACGCAAAGCGGCGGCGCAAACCTGTGGCGCGGCGCCATGAACTTTCTGGAAGATGCAAGGCGCCTCGCGCTCGACGATGCGCCTGCAGGGGTCGAAGGGTTCGAGGTCGGCAAGGACGTGGCGGTCACCCCAGGCAAGGTGGTGTTTCGAAACCACCTGATCGAGTTGATCCAGTACTCACCCACGACGTCGGATGTGCATGCGGAGCCGGTACTGATCGTGCCGTCCTGGATCATGAAGTACTACATCCTCGACCTGTCGCCGCACAACTCGATGGTGAAGTACCTGGTCGATCAGGGGCACACGGTGTTCATCCTTTCATGGAAGAACCCGACGGCGGCCGATCGTGACCTCGGCCTGGAGGATTACCGCCGGCTGGGGGTCATGGACGCCTTGGATGCGGTCACGGCCATCGCGCCGGAACGCAAGGTGCAGGCGGTCGGCTATTGCCTGGGCGGCACCTTGTTCGCGATCGCCGCCGCCGCGATGGCGCGCGATGGCGACGAGCGTCTGCAAAGCCTGACGCTGCTGGCATCGGAGACTGATTTCCGCGAATCGGGCGAGATCGCGCTTTTCATCGACGATAGCCAACTGGCATGGCTGGAAGCCGGCATGTGGGACAAGGGCTATCTCGACGGCAAGCAGATGGCTGGCGCGTTCCAGATGCTCAACTCGCGCGACCTGATCTGGTCGCGACGGGTGCGCGAATACCTGTTGGGTGAGCGCCAGACCTTCAATGACCTGATGGCCTGGAATGCCGACGTGACCCGCATGCCGTACCGCATGCACAGCGAGTACCTGCGGCGCCTGTATCTGGACAACGACCTGGCCGAGGGGCGCTACCGCGTCGGCGGGAGAACCGTGGCGCTGGCCGACATCGAGGTGCCCATGTTCATCGTCGGCACGGTGCGCGATCACGTCGCCCCCTGGCCGTCCGTGTACAAGATGCACCTGCTCAGCGATGCGGAACTGACCTTTGTTCTCACCAGCGGCGGGCACAACGCCGGCGTCGTCAGCGAGCCGGGACACCCCCGGCGCAGCTTCCAGATTGCGACCCGTGCGGCCGGCGATCGCTATATCGATCCGCAACTGTGGCGTGCCGAGACCCCGCTGAGCGAAGGCTCCTGGTGGCCGGCATGGCAGCAATGGCTAGCACAGCGCTCGGCCGGGCGCGTCGCGCTGCCTGCCATGGGTGGGACGCAAGCACCGCTTGGCGATGCGCCGGGAACCTATGTGGCCATGCGCCGACAGTGACAAAACGCCGCCACGAATACATCCTCAACTTTCATCGGGCCGCTGCGCAGGCATGATCTACACCCGCCCCGGAGGGGCACATATGACCGTGGAGCATTGACATGATCAACGAACTGCCCATCCAACTCTACAAGGCCAATGCCGAGTTGCAGCTTCAGATCACCCGCTTGCTTCAAGAAAGCGGCCACCACTGGCTCGAAGCCATGCAACAGCTCAGCGCCGGTGGCGTGCTGGAGACCACCTCGCGCATCCAGAATCTCAGACCCGCCCCAAGTTTCCGCCCCCTCGGGGGGTGGACACCGCAACGCGGTGGCCTCGGGGGAAAGGCTACCGGCCCACGGCAAAGAGCGTCGCGTTGTTGATCGCGTAGACCTTGCCGTCGGCGCCGATGGCTGTCGGCGTGTACGACTCGGCGTATCCGTTGTTGAAGCGCACCGTCTCGGTCAATCGGTTGCTGGGCAGGTGCCAGCGATAGAGGCGGCCATCCGCGTTGTTGACGAGCACCGAACTCGTTGCCGGATCCACCGCCACCGTGTTCACGCACCACTCGCGCACGGCGCCCGGGTAGGTCGCATCCGGCGTGGGTCCCAGGATCGTGAGCACCTCACGCATCACCGCGCGTCCCGAGATCACGTCGGTCTGCGCGTTGACGGGATCGAGGATCGCCATCTGGTTGCGGCCGTTGCCGGTGCCCACGCCGTAGTAGTTGTTGTACTTGGATACCACGAGATAGGGTGCGCTGCCGGTGTACTGCGGCACCATCGACGGCGTCACGAAGGACACCGTCTCGTCCCATCCGAAGGAGCCGGGAAGCTTCGGGCCCGCGAGGGCGCCGTCGAAGTGCAGCAGCCAGCCGCGGAAGTTGTGCGCCGGAACGTTGGACTCGAGGATGCCGAAGTACACGTCGCCGTCGGGTCCTACCGAGGGCGATGCGGTGCCGTTGTCGGGAACGTAACCCGGCGCGCCCGTTGCGGGATCGAGAAGCGCAATGCCGCTCCTGGTCGCGAGGGTGGCGGCGTCGAGTGCGAGCAACCTGCCCGTCTGCCGCGTTCCGGGCGCGGCGGTGTTCACGACAGCGACGTAGAGTGTGGAGAGGTCGTGCGAGAGCGCGGGCGCGCTGTTCGTCGCGACCTTGGTCCAGGTGGCGCTGCCGGCGGCGTCGCGCACCGCGACCCAACGCGCGTTGCCGTCGGGTGACACGCGGGCGATGCCGCTCGCGAGGTTCAAGGGTGTGGCGCCTCGCACCACGAAGCCGAAGTAGACGTTCCCACGCGCATCCACGGTGAGCGGCGTGTTGATCATCACGGCGGCGTTGTACGCCGCGGCTGCGGTGTCGTAGGCGTCGTTGCCGTAGAAGGCGACCGCGCCGAGCGCGCCGGTGGCGGCATCCGCGCCGTCGCGCCAGGCGATGCGGCCGCCGGCCATCGGCATGTACACGCGATTGCCCGGGGTGAGCGCGATGTTGTAGCTCGGCACCCAGTCGTGCGGCGGGAGGACGTAATCCGAGTCGGCGCTCCACAAGAGCGCGCCGCTCCCGCCTTCACGCGCCTCGACACGAAAGCCTCCGTCGCGATTCACCTTGACCGGCACCAGCACGGTGTTGGCCGCGGTGATCACCGGCGAGCCGTAGTGGATGTGCAGGACGTTGCCGGGAAGGTATGGTGGCACGAGGTCCACCGGCATCTGCCACAGGATGCGCAGCAGCGCCTGCGTGGCCACGCCACCCTGCGCGGCGTGCTGAACGTCGCGGCCGAAGTTCGGCCACGACGGCGCGGCGATGGGGGGTGGGGGCGGCGGAGGCTCCGGCGTGCCGCCGTCGCCCCCACCGCCGCCGCAACCCGCCACGAAGCCGATCGCGAGCACGATCGGAAGCGCGTGCAGGGCGAGGCGCAGGAGGGGAAGGCGACGCAGGGGTTGCCGATGCATGGATGATCTACCGTCCCGTGACAAGGTGACGGATTGTGACGCACCTGCTCGCAGCGTGACTACCGGCAGCGGCGGCAGGGCGCGAGCTCCCTCCGGCAGGCGCCTGCGTGGAACGCGTTCCAAAAGGCAACGGGCGCCTCGCCAGGCGCCCGTTGCCGGCATGCCTGCAGTGCTGCGTCTACACGCGGCGCCGGTACTCGCCCGTGCGCGTGTCGACCTCGATGCGGTCGCCGGTGGTGACGAAGAGGGGAACCTGCACCTCGAAGCCGTTGGCGAGCTTGGCGGGCTTCATCACCTTGCCCGACGTATCGCCCTTGACCGCGGGCTCGGTGTAGGCGATCTCCCGTTCCACCGTATTGGGCAGCTCGGCGGAGATGGCGCGGCCCTCGTAGAACGTGAGCTCGCAGGGGAGCCCTTCCTCGAGGTAGTTGAGCGCGTCGCCCAGGTTGTCCTTCTCCACGTCGTACTGGTTGAACTCGGTATCCATGAACACGTACATGGGATCGGAGTAGTACGAGTAGGTCACTTCCTTCTTCTCGAGCTGGATCGTGTCGAACTTCTCGTCGGCACGGTAGATCGTTTCCGCGGGGCTGCCGGAGAGGAGGTTCTTGAGCTTCATCTTGACGACCGATGCGTTGCGGCCCGACTTCGAGAATTCGGCCTTCTGCACGACCATCGGATCCTTGCCGACCATGATGACGTTGCCGGCGCGCACTTCCTGAGCGAGTTTCATGACGAGTCCTGGAGGTTGGGCCGCCTCGGGGCCGGGCGTCCTCCGGTGGATCGACCACCGGGAATCGGGAGGGACCGGACCGCGGGGAGGCGGCGTTGCCGGCGGCCTCGTTGCCTTGCGAAGGGCGTCCGGGCAGCCGGGAATGCGATCAACCCAAAATTATAGCTTGCTTTCGCAGAAGCTGACCAGCCCGCTGGCGAGGTCCGGATGGCCGGCGAGATCGTGCGTCCACGCCCGGGCGGTCGCTTCCAGCGCGGGCAACGCCGCCCGGTAGGCGGTCCAGGCATCGGCCGCGGCCACGCCATGGCCGGCGTTCCACGCGTACCAGAACGCACGCTGGGCGGCACGGGCTGCCGGCGTGGCGTGCATCTCGAAGCGCAGGAGGAACGCATCCATCTTGGCGAGGTGGGCGTCGGCCTCCTGAGGGTACACGTGCCACACGAACGGCACCGCGGCCCATTGCGCGCGCACGAACGAGTCTTCGCCGCGGACGAAAGCGACATCGCAGGCCCACAGACGGCGATCGAATGCCTCCTGGTCCACGAACGGTGCTGCCGCCAGCGTCAGGCGACCGCGCCGCAGCGGCGCGCCCGGATGCGGGATCGAGCCGCCGGTCCAGGCATCGAGCTCCGCGCGCGCGATGCCTTCGGGAACGATGCAGGCGACGGGCTCGTCGCCATCGGCCCAGGCGTCGAGCAGCGCGGGGAGCGCGGGATTGGCGTAGCAGAAGAGCGGGATCGCGAGCGTGCCGGGAGCGAGGTCGAGGCCGTGTGCCCGCCACGTTGCCGCACGGCGGCCGGGATCGGCCCGGAACGCGCTCGACGACGCCATGAGATCGCGCTCGCGGAGCAGCCCGCCCGTCTTCGCGGTGAAGCCCGGAAACCAGAACCAGCGCGTGAGCGGCAGGCGCGGATGGCGCGACGGCAGTGCGTGCGAGGCGTCGATCCATGCCTCCGCCGACAGGTACTCGAGCACGATCCACACCGGCGGCTTGCGCGCGGCCGCCATCGCGGCGACGTAATCGTCCGGCAAGCCACAGCCGAAGCCCTCGACGACGACGTCGGGCAACGGCGTGCGCCCGGGAACATGCGTGGCGAGCGTGCGCACGCGGACGCCCTCGACCAGCGTGTCGCGGTCGGCCGCTGCGAGGCCGGCGACGATGCGTGCGAGGCTTGCGAGGTCGTCGATCCACAGCGTGACTGCGATGCCGTGCTCCGCGGCGAGCTGGCGGGCGAGGCGGAAGCACACGCCGGCGTCGCCGAAGTTGTCGACCACCCGGCAGACGATGTCCCAGCGCAGGGAAGGCGACATGGGGCTTCCAGTTCTCGGTTATCGTGCCGCATTATCGCAATCCCGGGCGGACGCCGCACACTCGGCGCCCGCGCGACGGAACGACTCGCAGGCGCTCCCCCACGATGCGCCTCACACGGAGAAGGATCTGCATGCTCGGCGCGCTGACAGTGGATGTCGTTTCGGACGTGGTGTGCCCCTGGTGCTTCATCGGCAAGCGCAGGCTCGAGGCGGCCCTTGCCACGCTCCAGGAGAAGGAGCCCGCGCTGCCGGTGCACCTGCGCTGGCATCCGTTCCAGCTCAACCCCGACTTGCCGCGCGACGGCGTGGACCGCAAGGCCTATCTCGAGGCCAAGTTCGGCGGCGCCGCGCGCGCGGCGCAGATCTACGAGCGCGTGCGCGCGGCAGGCCGCACGGCAGGGATCGACTTCGATTTCGAGTCGATCGCGCGCCAGCCCAACACGCTCGATGCGCACCGCCTGATCGCGTGGGCGCAGTCGCGGCACGAGGGCGATCCGCAGGCGGTCGTGGAGGCGCTGTTCCGGGCGTATTTCCTCGAGGGCCGCTTCGTCGGCGATCGCGCGGAGCTCGGTGCGGTCGCCGAGGCGGCGGGCTACGATCGGGCGGACGCGGACGCCTTCCTCGCATCGGGCGTGCTCCGCGACGAGGTGGCCGCCGCGGACGCCCGGGCTCGCGAGATGGGCGTCTCCGGCGTCCCGTTCTTCATCTTCGACGGCAAGACCGCGCTGTCCGGCGCGCAGGAGCCTGCTACGATCCTCGATGCGATCGCACAGGCGCGCCGCATGAACGGGGAGTGAAGATGACCAACAGCACGACGATGTTCGGGACGATCGCGAAGGAGCTCTATACCGCCGTGCTGTCCGACGTGCTCGACGAGCTGGGCTACCGCGACCAGGCGATGCCACCCTCGATACGGCCCCTCGACGACGATCTCGTGATGGTAGGGCGTGCGCGCACCGGAAGCTACCGGGAGGTCTACAGCGTGGTGCCCGGAGACAACCCCTACGCACTCGAGATCGCGCTCGTCGACGATCTGCAGCCGGGCGACGTGGCCGTGCTCGGCTGCGGCGGCTCCTCGCGCATCGCCCCGTGGGGTGAGCTCCTGTCCACCGCGGCACGCGCCCGCGGCGCGGCCGGCTGCCTCACCGACGGCTTCGTGCGCGACATCAAGTTCATCCGGCAGATGAAATTCCCGGTGTTCCACGGCGGCATCGCGCCGCTCGATTCGAAGGGCCGCGGCAAGGTTGCGGAGATCGACGTGCCGATCCGCTGCGGCGGCGTCGCCGTGGCGCCAGGCGACCTCGTCGTGGGCGACGCCGATGGCGTGATCGTCGTGCCGCGCGCGGTCGAGGCGGCCGCGCTCGACAAGGCGTTCGCCAAGGTGCGGGGCGAGAACGACACGCGCGAGGAACTGGCGCGCGGTGCGAAGCTCGCCGACGTGTTCGCCCGGCACGGCATCCTGTAGCGGCACCGGCCGCGTGCTGCCCTAGGGCAACCGGGTCGGCGCAGGCGCGGTCGGCAGCGGCGTCGCGGGGGGCGAAGCTGGAACCATCACGATGGGCGCCAGCAGCCAGTGCAGCACCGCGGTGACGTCCGGCAGCCGGTAGCGCGCGTGAGTGCGGCCGGTCCCGACCTTGATCGTCCACCCGCCGAGGCTTTCGACCGTGGCGAAGCCGTACTCGTCGGTGAGATCGTCGCCGACGAAGACGGGCAGGCGGCCGGCGAACGGGGCTTCGGCCATGAAATCGTGGATTGCCGTTCCCTTGTCGCGCCCCTGCGGCTTGACCTCGATGAGGAGCTTGCCCGGTTGCGCGCTGTAGCCTTCGGCACCGCGCAGCGACAGGCGCACGTAGCGGTTCACGCGTGCCGCGAGGTGCGGCGTCGCGCGGTAGTGCAGCGCCAGTGCCGAGCCCTTGTCCTCGAGCAGTAGCTGCGGGTGCCGGCGGGCGAGCCGCTGGAGAAGCTTCCGCAGCCGGGTCTGCGTCTTCTTGTTGGCCGCGTGCAGGTGGATCGAGCCTCCGGCGTCGCGACGTTCGCAGCCATGCTGCCCTGCGATGGGCAGCTTGAGGCCGGGAAAGAGCTCGTCCGCGCTCGTGATGGCGCGACCCGTGACGAGCGCCAGCGCGCCATCGAGGTCGTGCATGATCCGCGGCAGGTTGCGGATGAGATTCGTGTCCACGTGCACCGCCTCGGGGACGCTTGCGAGCTCGGCCATGGTGCCGTCGATGTCGAGGAACAGCGCGCAATCGCCACGCAGCGCCGGCGGCGGCGGGCGGACGAAGCGCGGGCCGTCGGTGGCATGGGTGGGGGGGGAGTCGATGCCCATGTCGCTCTAGCCGGAAGCCTGTGTCTCGATGCGGTCGCGGAAGCGCTTGCGCTGATGCATCGCCGCAGCGTCGAGGAGCATGCGGCCCGCCCACCGGTAGACGTTGAACTCACGGATGATGTTGCGCATGAGGCGCATGCGCGCGCGCTTCTCCTCCGCGGGCATCGACAGGGCCACGGCGAGCGCCTGCGCGCATTGCTCGGCATCGTAGGGATTGACGATCAGCGCCTCGGGGAGCTCCCGTGAGGCGCCTGCGAACTGCGACAGGATGAGCACGCCGCTGTCGTCGTCGTGCGACGCGATGTACTCCTTGGCCACGAGGTTCATCCCGTCGTGGAGGCTGCTCACCATGCACACGTCCGCGGCTCGCAGGTACTCGTACACCGAGTCGGGCTCGTGGTGCTCGTGCAGCAGGATGAGCGGCGGGTGCGCCGCACCGGGAAACAGCGCATTGATCTCGTCCACGCGCTTGTGGACGCGGGCCGCATAGTCCTGGTAGTCGCCGATCGTGCCGCGCGACGGCGCCGCGATCTGGATGAACGTGAAGCGACCCACCCACTGCGGCTCGCGTTCCATGAGGCGGGCGACCGCGTTGCAACGCTCGATGATCCCCTTGGTGTAATCGAGGCGATCGACGCCGATGCCCAGGCGGTGCCCGCGCGGCAGCCCGTGGCGGACGCGGGCGTTCTCGCGCGCCTCGTCGATGGGCCGCGCGTGGGCGAGCGGCAGGGGGGGCCACTCGATCGAGATCGGGTAACGGTGCACGGCGGTGCGGAAGCCGCGAGCCACCACGGTGAACGTCTCGCGATCGATGCGCGCTTCGAGGAAGCGATCGACGCATTCGAGGAAGTTGTTCACGTGGAACTGCGTGTGGAAGCCCACGATGTCGCTGCCGAGGAGGCCGTCGAGGAGCTCGTCGCGCCAGGGGCAGATGGCGAAGCCTTCGGCGTTGGGCCACGGGATGTGCCAGAAGGTGATGATCGTGGCCTTGGGAAGGCGCTCGCGGATCATCCGCGGCAGGAGCGCGAAGTGGTAGTCCTGCACCAGCACCACCGGATCCTCGCTGGTGACCTCCTGGACCACGGCATCGGCGAACTTGCGGTTGACGATCTCGTACTGCTCCCAGTCGCCGACCCGGAAGGTGGGGCGCACGTGCGCGATGTGGCACAGGGGCCAGAGGCCCTCGTTGGCGAATCCCTCGTAGTAGCCCGCGATCTCGCGCTCGGTGAGCCACAGCCTGCGCAGCCGGTACGCCGGCGCATCCGGCGGCACGTCCACGCGATCCTGCTTGTCGACGGTCTCGCGATCCGCGCTGCCGCTGCCGTGCGCGATCCAGGTGCCCGAGCAGGCGCGCATCACGGGCTCGAGCGCGGTCACGAGGCCGCTCGCGGGGTGCTGCACCTTGATGCCGTCGTCGGTCCTGACGTGGATGTAGGGCTCGCGGTTGCTCACGATGATGATGTCGTTGCCGCGCATCTCGCCGCGCAGGACGGCGCGCAGCGTGTCCTGCGTCCAGCGCTGCTGCGTCTCGTCGGTGGGGCGGAACTGGTGCTCGAGCTCGCGCAGCAGCGCCTGCACGTCGCGGGCGATCGGCTTCAGCTCGGGAGCCGTGTTCGACGACGGCCGCAGGATGCCCTCGCCGCGCAGGAGCGCGCGCAAGCCTGCCACCCAGCCGCGCCACGAGAGCTGGGCGATGACCACCGTGATGAGCGCGACGCTCGCCGTGAGCGCGGCGAAGAAGTAGAAGAGGTAGCGGCGCGTCTCCTCGCTGCGGCGCTCGATGAAGCTCATGTCGTGCACGAGCACGAGTTCACCGCTGTCGGCGCCGACGCCGTCGAGCTTCCGCACCGCGACGTGCACGATCCCCTTCGGTGTGCGCAGCAGGTGGTCGCCCGGCGAGATGTAGCGCTGCAGCGCGCCGCAGCGCAGCTCACCCGGGAACGCGCCGGTGGCGATGGGCATGCTGTCGGCCGACAGGCACAGACCGACGGCGTAGAGCCGCTCGTCGGTCGTGAGCTTCTGGAAGTACGCGGAAATGCGCGCAGGCTGCCCCGCCCGGATCATCGCCTCGAGCGGCTCCGCGACGGTGTTGGCGACGAGGTTGCTGCGGATGTCGAGGTCGCGCACGAACCAGCGCGTGGTCAGCGCGTCGACGAGGGGCACGGCAGCGTACGCGAAGAGCGCGAGGGCGATGAGCAGCGGTATGAGAAAGCGCAGCGTCAGGCGCATCTATGGCCACCGCCCGAGCAAGGCGGTGCAGGGTGAGCAATCCCGATCGTAACTTGAACGGCCGCCCGGATGGAGCCGACGGCCACCCGGTGCCACGTAAGACTCGTCCTACAAGACTTCTCTCTCATGACGCATCGTCGCGCCTACACGGACCGCCGTGGTGGCGCGGTGGCTCACCCGCGAAAGCCGACGCCGAGCGAGCGCAGCTCGTCGATGCCTCCGGCATCGAAGCCCCAGCTCTCGAGCGCGCGTCGCCCGTGCTCGCCGCGTTGGGGGGGCGGGCCGGCAATGGCAGCGGGAGTGCGCGAGAATCGGGGCGCGGGCGACGGCTGCAGCACGCCGTCGACGGTGGCGTGTGCGCCACGGGCGCGCGCGTGCGGGTGCGCAGCCGCTTCCGCGAAGGAGAGGACGGGCGCCACGCACGCGTCGCTGCCGTCGAAGACCGCGCTCCATTCGTCGCGGGTGCGCGCCGCGAACGCGGCGGCGAGCGCGGAGCGCAGCTCGGGCCAGCGCGCGCGGTCCTGCGGATCCGGCAGCGTGGCGGCGTCGAGGCCGAGACGTGAAATGAACTCGGCGTAGAACTTGCCCTCGATGGCACCTGCCGCGACGTGCTTGCCGTCGCGCGTGGTGTAGGTGTCGTACCACGGCGCCCCGGTGTCGAGGAGGTTGACGCCGCGCTCGTCGCGCCACTGGCCGGAGGCGAGCATGCCCCACACCATGGTCGACAGGAGTCCCGCGCCCTCGACCATCGCCGCATCGACGACCTGTCCATGTCCGGAACGACGTGCCTCGATCAGCGCGCAGGCCACGCCGAAGGCGAGGAGCATGCCGCCGCCGCCGAAGTCCCCCACGAGATTGAGCGGCGGCACCGGACGCTCGCCGGCGCGGCCCGTTGCGTGCAGCACGCCGGACAGCGCGATGTAGTCGATGTCGTGTCCGGCGCGCGGCGCGAGCGGGCCATCCTGTCCCCAGCCGGTCATGCGCCCGATCACGAGGCGCGGATTGCGCGCGAGCAGCACGTCCGGGCCGAGGTGGAGGCGCTCGAGGACGCCCGGGCGAAAGCCCTCGATCAGGGCGTCGGCCTTCGCGGCGAGGGCGAGCACGGCCTCGCGGCCACCCGCAGCCTTGAGGTCGACGGTGATCGAGCGCCGTCCGCGGAACATCACGTCGTACCGGCGGTCACGCGCAACGCCCAGACCGGCGTCGCCGGGACGATCCACCAGCAGCACGTCGGCGCCCATGTCGGCGAGCAGCATCCCGCAGAACGGCGCCGGACCGATCGCCTCGAGCTCGAGGATGCGCAGGCCGGAGAGCGGTCCGCGGTGGGGGCGGACGAGGTCAGCGGCGGTCGATGAGTGTTCGGACGAGGGCATCGTGACGGGAGCATAGCGCAGGCGGGCCGACCACCGTCGGGGCCATGCCGTCGCCCACGGCACCGCGGCCATGGCGACGCGAATGCGATAATCGATGCACCTTCTCCTGCGCCGTGGGCCCGATGATCGAGCGTATCTTCGCTGCGCAGCGCGCGGCCTTCGCGCGCGAGCGCTATCCGTCGCTGGCGGTGCGCCGGGATCGCCTGGCCCGCCTCGCGTCCCTGCTCACGGCGAACGAGGGACGGCTGGTGGAGGCGGTGGACCGCGACTTCGGCGGGCGGCCGGCACAGGAGACCCGCCTCGCCGAACTCTTCATCGTCGCCTCCGAGATCGCCGACGCCCAGCGGCTGTTGCCGGACTGGATGCGTGCCGAACGCGTGGCGACGCCGCTGCATCTGCTGCCGGCGCGCGCGCGTATCGAGCGGCAGCCGGTCGGCGTGGTGGGCATCGTGAGCCCGTGGAACTATCCGGTGCAGCTCGCGCTTTCGCCGCTGGTGGGGGCACTCGCGGCCGGCAATCGCGCGATGCTGAAGCCCTCGGAACTCACACCCGCGACGTCGGCGCTCCTGGCCGAGCTCGTCGCGGCCGCGTTCGCGGAAGACGAGGTCGCGGTGACGCTGGGTGATGCGAGCGTGGGCCAGGCTTTCGTGCGCCTGCCCTTCGATCATCTCTTCTTCACCGGGTCGACCGCGGTGGGGCGGGCGGTCGCGCTCGCCGCGGCGGAGAACCTGACGCCGGTCACCCTCGAACTCGGCGGCAAGTCGCCGGCGCTCGTCGCACCCGACGCCGATCTCGCCCTCGCGGCACCGCGCATCGTCGCCGGCAAGCTTCTGAACGCAGGGCAGACGTGCATCGCGCCCGACTACGCGCTGGTCCAGGCGGGACACGAGGACGCGTTCGTCGCAGCCATCGCTGCGGCGGCCGCGAAGCTCTATCCGTCGTTCCTCGGCAACGGCGACTACACGTCGATCGTGAGCGAGCGGCACGTCCGGCGCCTGTCCGGCCTCGTCGACGACGCGCGCGCGCGCGGCGCCCGCATCGTGACGCTCGACCCGGCGCAGGAGGCGCCGCGCGCGGCATCGCGCAAGATGCTCCCGGTGCTGGTGGTGGGGGCCGACGATTCGATGCAGGTGATGCGCGAGGAGATCTTCGGCCCCATCCTGCCCATCGAGACCTATGCGACGCTCGACGATGCCGTGGCGCGCATCTCGTCGCGCCCGCATCCGCTCGCCTTCTACTGGTTCGGAAGCACTGGTGCGCGCATGGGACGCGTGCTCGCCGACACGCTGGCCGGCGGCGTGACGGTCAACGACACGCTGTGGCACTTCGCGCATCCCGACCTGCCCTTCGGGGGGGTAGGTGCGTCTGGCCTGGGCGCCTATCACGGCGAGGCGTCCTTCCTCACCTTCACTCACCGCAAGCCGGTGTTCACGCAGCCGCGCGTCGCGGCCTCGCGGCTCCTCTACCCGCCGTACGGCAAGACGTTCGAGAAGGTGCTGTCGCTGCTGAAGAGGCTGAACGGCTAGGCCGCGACGCTACACCTGCAGCGTCGCGGAGTCCCTCTCGCCGCGCTCGTACACGATGTGCGCGCGCCCCACCAGCAGCGTGTCGACGGCACCGATCCGCGCCGGGTCCTTCTGCGTGTACGGGAACGAGTGCAGCAGGAACCGCAGGGCGTTGATGCGCGCACGCTTCTTGTCGTCGGACTTGATCACCGTCCACGGTGCGTCCGCGGTGTCGGTGTGGAAGAACATCGCCTCCTTGGCCCTGGTGTAGTCCTCCCACTTGTCGAGCGAGGCCTTGTCGATCGGGGAGAGCTTCCATTGCTTGAGCGGATGCGACTCGCGCTCGCCGAAGCGGCGGCGCTGCTCCTCGCGGCTCACCGAGAACCAGAACTTGATGAGGTGGATGCCGCCATGCACGAGATTCTGCTCGAACACGGGTGCCTGGCGCATGAACTCGCGATACTCGTGGTCGCTGCAGAATCCCATCACGCGCTCGACGCCGGCGCGGTTGTACCAGGAGCGGTCGAAGAGCACGATCTCGCCGCGCGTGGGGAGATGGCGAACGTAGCGCTGGAAGTACCACTGCCCGCGCTCGTCATCGGAGGGCTTGTCGAGGGCCACCACGCGCGCGCCGCGGGGATTGAGGTGCTCCATGAAGCGCTTGATGGTGCCGCCCTTGCCGGCGGCGTCGCGGCCCTCGAAGAGCACCACCACCTTCTGGCCGGAGTCCTTGATCCACGACTGCAGCTTGAGGAGCTCGACCTGCAGGCGGTACTTCTGCCTCTCGTAGCTCCGGCGCGAGAGGAGGTAGCGGTAGGGATAGCCGCCGTCACGCCAGTCGTCGACCAGTTCCGCCTCGAGCGCCTCGATCGCGCCATGGTCGGGCACGTCCTTGATCTTGCGCAGCCGCAGGTACGTCGCGGCACCGCGGTTCGCCGGGTCGCTGCGCGCCTCGGCCTCGGCGAGGGCCTTGGCCGCGATGCGATCGTCGACGAACTCGCGCTCGATCGCCTCCGCGGTGGTGGCCGTGGTGACGTCGCCGGAGGCAACGCGCCGCAGCCGCGGGACGGCCGCGCCCGCAGCGCGCTTGCGGGAGGCGCCGGGGCGCGCCGTCTTGCGTGCCGCCATCGCGTCTACTTCGCGCTCGGCAGCTTGCCGACCACGCCTTCGACGTAGTAGTCCATCTTGGACAGGTCGCCGTCGCTGATCGTCTTGCCGGCCGCGAGACGCTCCTTGCCCGTGTTGTCCTTCATCGGCCCGGTGAAGGCGTGGAGCTTGCCGGCCTTCATGTCGGCCTCGGCCTTCATGACCGTTTGCTGCACGTCGGCGGGCACCGCCTTGTTGAGCGGCGCGAGCTTGATCATGCCTTCCTTCAAGCCGCCCCACACGTTGTCGGGTGCCCACTTGCCTTCGAGCGCCGACTGCGCGACCCGCGTGTAGTAGTCGCCCCAGTGGTGCGTCACGGCGGTGAGCTGCGCGTTCGGTCCGTACTTCGACATGTCCGAGTGATAGGCGATCGCATAGACCTTCTTGGCCTCGGCCGTCTGCATGGTCGCGGTGGAGTCGGTGTGATGCGTCACGACGTCGGCGTTCTGCGAGATGAGGGTGTTCGCCGCCTCGCTCTCCTTGCCGGGGTCGAACCAGGAGTTCACCCACACGACCTTGACTTCGGCCTTGGGGTTCACGCTGCGCATGCCGCGCGTGAAGGCGTTGATGCCCATGACGACCTCGGGGATCGGGAAGGCCGCGACGTAGCCTGCCGTGCCGGTCTTCGTCATCTTCCCCGCCACGATGCCGGCGAGGTAGCGGCCCTCGTAGAAGCGGGCGTTGTAGATGCCCACGTTCTTCGACGTCTTGTAGCCGGTGGCGTGCTCGAACATGTGCTTGGGGAAAGCCTGCGCGACCTTGATCGTCGGATTCATGTAGCCGAACGACGTCGTGAAGATGAGGTCGTGCCCCGATGCGGCGAGGTCGCGGATGACGCGCTCGGCGTCGGCGCCCTCGGGCACGCTCTCGATGTACTTGCTCGTGACCTTGCCGCCCAAGGCCTTCTCCATCTCCTTGCGGCCCGTGTCGTGCTGGAAGGTCCAGCCGGCGTCGCCGATGGGGCTCACGTAGACGAAGCCGATCTTGAGCGGCCCGGCCGCCTTGGGCTGCGCGATGGCGGGAAGCGCTGCGGTGGCGGCACCGGCGGTCAGGGCCGCGAGTACCTTTCTGCGGGAAATGCGGGTCATGGCGTTCTCCTGGGGGATGCTGCGGGCAAGGTGGCGATTCTACTAGGAAGCCACGCCGCGCCAGGCACGGGGCTCGGAGTCGAACCGCTTGCCCCGGACGTACGCTGCGTCAGCGCGCCCCGGTCGCGTCATCCATCCGGATGGAACGGCCGGCCGAGCGCGGCCGGCGCATTCAGCCGGATCGCGGTCGCGTCACGCGAGATGAGCGCGAGGACGACGATCGTGGCGACGTAGGGGAGCATCGACAGGTACTGGGCGGGGATCTCCACGCCGAGCGCCTGCGCCTGGAACTGCGCGAGCGTCACGCCGCCGAAGAGATAGGCGCCCGCCAGTACGCGCCACGGCTTCCAGGTGGCGAACACCACGAGCGCGAGCGCGATCCAGCCGCGCCCGGCGGTGATGCCTTCCACCCACGACGGGTTGTAGACGAGCGACAGGTACGCTCCCCCCAGTCCCGCGCAGGCGCCGCCGAAGAGCACGGCCAGGTAGCGGATGCGTACGACCGGGTAGCCGATGGCGTGCGCCGATTGCGGCGACTCGCCGACGGCGCGCACGACGAGGCCGGCGCGGGTGCGGAACAGGAACCACTGGATCGCGAGGAAGAGCACGAGCGAGAGGTAGACGAGGGGATTCCACGAGAAGAGGAGCTTGCCCACCACCGGCAGGTCGGAGAGCACGGGGACGTGCACCGCCTCGATCGGCGCGATGACCACGCTCACGTAGTCGAGTCCCACGAAGGCGGACAGCCCGACGCCGAAGAGCGAGAGGGCGAGTCCCGAGGCCACCTGGTTGGCCTGCAGCGTGAGCGTCACGACGGCGAAGACGAGCGCGAGCGCCGCACCGGCTGCCATGCCGGCGAGCACGCCGAGGGAAGGTGACTTGCTCGTGGCTGCCACGATGAACGCGACTACCGCACCGACGAGCATCATTCCCTCCACGCCGAGGTTGAGCACGCCCGCCTTCTCGGCGACGAGTTCGCCAAGCGCGGCGTAGACGAGCGGCGTGCCGGCCGCGAGAGTGAGGAGGACGAGCTGCGTTGCGGTATCCACGGTGCAGGGCTCAGGCCAGGGGTGCAGCGGATGCCGCCGGCACGCCCGCGCGCACCACGCGCAGACGATAGTGGATGAACACGTCGGCGGCGAGGAGGAACAGGAGCAGCGTTCCCTGGAAGAGCCCCGTGACCGACGACGGCAACGCGAGCTTCATCTGCGCCGCCTCGCCCCCGAGATACAGCAGCGACATGAGGAGGCTCGCGAAGAGGATGCCGATCGCGTGCAGGCGGCCGACGAAGGCCACGATGATCGCGGCGAACCCGTAGCCCGGCGAGACGACGGGGAGCAGCTGCCCGATGGGGCCCGCGACCTCGCCCACGCCGGCGAGCCCCGCGCAGGCGCCGCCGATCAGCATGCCCATCCACACTGTCTTCGAGGCCGCGATGCCCGCATAGTTGGCGGCCGCTGGCGCGAGGCCCGCCACCCGCATCTGGTAGCCGGGCAGGCTCTTGCGCATGAAGAGCCAGCCCGCGCCCACCGCCAGGAGCGCGATCAGGAAGCCGACGTTGAGGCGGGTCTCCGGCAGCAGGTTGGGCAGGAGCGCACCGTCGGTGAACAGTCTCGATTGCGGAAAGTTGAAGCCCTCCGGATCGCGCCACGCCCCGTGCACGAGCAGCGACAGCACGAGCGAGGCCACGTAGACGAGCATCAGCGACACCAGGATCTCGTTCGCGTTGAAGCGCGTGCGCAGGAACGCGGGAACGGCGGCCCAGAGCATGCCGCCCGCCATGCCGGCGACGAGCATCGCGGGCAGGACCAGCGGCGACTCGCTCCCGTGAAAGGCGAGCGCGATGCCGCCGCCCGCGATTGCGCCCATGACGAGCTGCCCCTCGGCGCCGATGTTCCACACGTTCGCGCGGTAGCCGGCGGCGAGGCCGACGGCGCACAGCATGATGGGACTCGCCTTCAGGAGGAGCTCGCCGACATCGTAGAGCGTGTCGACCGGCTCGATGAAGAACGTGTACAGCGCGCTCCATGGATCCTTGTCCATCGCGGCGAAGAGCACGAAGCCGATCAGCAGCACCGCCAGCGCGGCCACCAGCGGCGACAGCCACCTCGCAAGGCGCGAGGGCTCAGGACGGGCTTCGAGGCGGAGGCGCACGGGGCGTCGGTCAGGGCGCGATCATGCCCGCCGGGGAGAACGCGTGGGCAGGCACGCTGCCCGCCGCGATGAACGAGCCGGACATGAGCAGTCCGATCTCCTCGGCATTGGTCTCGCGCACGGGACGCACGGGCGACAGCCGTCCCTGCGCGATCACCGCCAGACGGTCGCAGATCTCGAAGAGCTCGTCGAGTTCCTCCGACACCACCAGCACGGCCACACCGCGGTCGCGAAGGTCGAGCAATGCCTGCCGGATCTGCGCTGCCGCCCCCACGTCCACGCCCCACGTCGGTTGCGCCGCGACCATCACGCGGGGTTCCTGGCGGATCTCGCGGCCGACGATGTACTTCTGCAGGTTGCCGCCGGAGAGGCTGCGCGCCGCGGCGTCGGGGCCGCCTGCCTTCACGCCGTACTCGCGGATCGTGTCGAGGGCGTACTGGCGCACCACGCCCTCCCGCACGAAGCCGTGCGCGACCATGCCCTTGCGGTGCGCGGTGAGCAGCGCGTTGTCGGCGAGCGACATCTCGGGCACCGCGCCGCGCCCCAAACGCTCCTCCGGCACGAAGGCGAAGCCGAGCGCCCGGCGCCGGGCGGGGTCGAGGCGCCCGGCGGGCGTGCCGAGGATCGTCACCGCGTCCGCGCGCGCGAGTCGCCGCTCACCGGACAGCGCGGTCATCAGCTCCTTCTGGCCGTTGCCCGACACACCGGCGATGCCCACGACCTCGCCGGCGTGCACGGTCAGGTCGATGTCCGCGAGCGGGGTGCCGAACGGGTCGTCGGCGGGCAGCGAGAGTGCCCGCACCTCGAGGGCGGGCGGCCCCACGGCGATCTGGCGATGCGACGGATGCGGGAGGTCGCCGCCGATCATCATGCGCGCGAGCGACGACGACGATTCGCGGCGGGGATCGCAGGTCCCCGTGACCCTGCCGCCGCGCAGCACCGTGGCCCTGTGGCAGAGCGCGCGGATCTCGTCGAGCTTGTGGCTGATGTAGAGGATGCTGCAGCCTTCGGCGGCCAGGCGCCGCAGCGTCTCGAAGAGCTTCTCCACCGCCTGCGGCGTGAGCACCGACGTCGGCTCGTCCATGATGAGCAGGCGCGGATCCTGCAGCAGGCAGCGCACGATCTCCACGCGCTGGCGCTCGCCCACCGACATCGTGTGCACGTGCCGTGCCGGATCGAGCGGGAGTCCGTACCTGGCGGACACGTCGCGGATCCGTTCGGGGAGGCCGGGTCCGGTGCGCTCCCGTTCCAGCGCGAGCGCGATGTTGTCGGCGACGGTGAGGGTCTCGAAGAGCGAGAAGTGCTGGAAGACCATGCCGATGCCGAGGCGCCTGGCGCGCGCCGGATTGGCGATCGTGACCCGCTTGCCTTCCCACTCGATCACGCCGGCGTCGGGCTTCACGGCGCCGTAGATGACTTTCATGAGGGTGGACTTGCCGGCTCCGTTCTCGCCGAGAACGGCGTGGATCTCGCCGGGCATCACCGTGAGGTCGATGCCCTGGTTGGCGACTACGGAGGGGTAGGTCTTGGTGATGCCGGCGAGGGCGAGGCGCGGCGTCATCGGGTGCGTGCCGCCGGCATCGGGGTCGTCTCCTGCTCCACGCGCGGGGCAAGGCCGCGACCGGACCGCGCACTGCGCGCCAGGTCGCGCGCGGCAGCGATCTCCGCGGCGGTGGCGAGCGCGATCGTTCCCGGCTCCTTGCCCCGCAACGAGGGCGTCTCGCCGCGCCCGATGGGGCAGACGATGCGCTCGAGCCGCGTCGCGGGCACGCCGCGGGCGAGGAGGCGCCGCTCGAACTGCGCCCGCTTGGAGCGCGAGCCGATGAGGCCGAGATACGTCCAGTCGTCGCGAGCGAGCGCGGCGGTCACGAGGGCGAAGTCGAGCGAGTGGTCGTGCGTGGCGATGACCACGCAGGCGCCGCGCGGCGCCTGCGGCAGTTCCGACTCCGGGATGTCGGTGGCTATCACGTCGACGCCGTCCGGGACACGGGCGGGAAAATCGTCCTCGCGCGCATCGATCCAGCGCACGCGTGCAGGGAGCGCCGCGAGCATCTGCACCAGCGCGCGGCCGACGTGGCCGTTGCCGAAGACCAGTGCCGTGAAGTCGAAGGTCCGCTGGGTGCACACGAGGAGCCTGGCCCCTCCGGGGGCCGCGACCTCGACGGGGCGCAGATCCTCGCCGGCGGCGAGCTGGCGCGTGGCGGCTTCGATCGCGCGGGCATCGAGCGCGGCGTCGCCGAGGGATCCGCAGGTTCCTGCCGCGGTGACCACGAGATGCCCGTCGCGCCCGAGGCAGGCGACGCGCGCGAACGGCACGCCGGCGTGCTCGGCCGCCACGCACGCGGCGAGCCACGGTGCTTCGGCTGCGACGCGCTCGAAGGCGAGCGTCGCCACGCCGCCACAGCACTGGCCGAGGCGTGCCGCGAGCGGGAAGCGCACGAGCCAGGGCGCGATCGTGCCACCCTGCGCGAGCGCGGCGCGTGCGACACGGATCGCCTCGAACTCGAGATGGCCGCCGCCGATGGTGCCGGCCACCGCATCGCGACCCACCGCCATCATGGTTCCGGCGTCGCGCGGGACCGAGCCGCGCGCCGCAGCGACCGTCACGAGCACCGCAGCGCCCTCGCCCCCGGCGACGGCGGCAAGGCTCGCGAATGGGAGCGCCGCATCAGTCATGGAGGCGAGCGCGGCCGCGGAGGCCGTCGATGGCCGCGAGAAGGCGCTCGTCGGTGGCCGGAGCGTCGAGCCGCGGCAGCCGCGTGCCGCCGGCCACGCTCGCCGCGTGCCGCAGCGCCTCGAATGCCGACAGCGCCAGCATGAACGGCGGCTCGCCCACCGCCTTGCTGCGATGGATCGTCTCCTCGCGATTCGGCACGTCGTGGAAGTCGACGCGGAAATGCGCGGGCAGGTCGTGCGCCGTCGGAATCTTGTAGGTGGACGGCGCATGCGTGCCGAGTTCGCCCTTGGCGTTCCACCACAGTTCCTCCATCGCCAGCCAGCCCCATCCCTGGATGAAGCCGCCCTCGACCTGCCCCAAGTCGATCGCCGGATTGAGCGACGCTCCCACGTCGTGGAGGATGTCGACCGCGAGCAGGCGGTGCTCGCCGGTGAGCGTATCCACTGCGACCTCGCTCACCGCGGCGCCGTAGGCGAAGTAGAAGAAGGGGCGGCCGGTGAGCGTCTTCGGGTCGTAGTGGATCTTGGGCGTCGCGTAGAAGCCGGTGGCCGACAGCGGCACGCGCGCGAAGTACGCGGCGCGAGCGAGGTCCGCGAAGGGCAGCGTGCGGCCCTTCGCATTCACCATGCCGTGGTCGAAGGAGACGTCGGCCTCGGTGCACCCGAACCTGCCCGCGGCAAACGACGCGAGGCGCGAGCGCAGGGTGCGCGCCGCCTCGCGCGCCGCCATGCCGTTCAGGTCGCTGCCCGACGATGCCGCGGTCGGCGACGCGTTGGGCACCTTGCTCGTGTCGGACGCCGACACGCGCACCGAGGCGAGCGGCACGCCGAGCTCGTGCGCCACGACCTGCGCGACCTTGGTGAAGAGGCCCTGTCCCATCTCGGTGCCGCCGTGGTTGAGCAGCAGCGTGCCGTCGTTGTACAGGTGGAGGAGCGCACCCGCCTGGTTGTAGTGGGTGGCGGTGAAGGAAATGCCGAACTTGACGGGCGTGAGCGCGATGCCGCGCCGGATCACCGGGTCGCCGGCGTTCCACCGTTCGACCTGCGCGCGCCGCTCGCGGTACCGCGCGGACTTCTCGAGCGTGCGCATGAGCTCGCCCGCGATGTTGTCCTCGACGGTCATGCCGTAGGGCGTGACGTCGTTCGTGCCGGTGCCGTAGAGGTTCACGTAGCGCACGTCGAGCGGGTCGCGGCCGAGCGCCGCGGCGATGTCCGCCATCAGGTACTCGATGGGGAACATGCCCTGCGGGCCCCCGAAGCCGCGGAACGCGGTGTCGGAGACGGTGTTCGTCCGGCAGCGATACGAGTGCAGCGCGACATCGGGCAGCCAGTAGGCATTGTCGGCGTGGAACACGGCGCGGTCGTTCACCGGGCCGGAGAGGTCGGCGGAGAAGCCGCAGCGCGAGGCGAGCACGAGGTCGAGGGCCAGGATCCGGCCCTCGTCGTCGAAGCCCACGTCGTAGCGATACTGGAAGGCGTGACGCTTGCCCGTGGAGCGCATGTCGTCGTCGCGATCGAGACGGAGCTTGGCGGCACGGTCCGTCTTGCGGGCGACGAGCGCGGCCACGCAGGCGAAGAGCGACATCTGCGTCTCCTTGCCGCCGAAGCCGCCCCCCATGCGCCGGCACTCGACCACGACGTCGTGCGCGGCGATGCCCAGCGCGTGCGCGACCATGTGCTGCACCTCGCCCGGATGCTGGGTCGACGTCCACACGTGCATCCCGCCGTGCTCGCGCGGCACTGCCATCGCGATCTGGCCCTCCAGGTAGAAGTGGTCCTGCCCGCCGCAGGCCAGGGTTCCCGACAGCCGGTGCGGTGCACGCGCCAGCGCGGCCTCGGGGTCACCGCGCGTGACGTGCACCGGCGGCAGGACGTACGACTGCGCGGCGAGCGCCTCGTCGATGGTGAGGATCGGCGGCAGCGGATCGATGTCGTAGCGCGCGAGCCGCGCCGCCTGCCGCGCCGCGCGCACCGTGCGCGCCGCCACGGCGAACACCGGCTGTCCCACGAACTGCACGGTATCGCGGGCGAAGATCGGATCGTCGTGGACGATCGGACCCACGTCGTTCACGCCCGGGATATCGTCGGGCGTCACGACCGTGGCCACGCCGGGTGCGCCGCGTACGGCCGTGAGGTCGACGCCGCGCAGGCGGCCGTGCGCGACGGGGCTGGTGCCGAGCGCCACGTGCAGCATGCCGTGCGGCTCGGGGAGATCGTCGGTGTAGCGCGCCTCGCCCGACACGTGCAGCGCGGCGGAGTCGTGCGGCGCCGGGGCGCCCACTCCGGCATGAAGATCGACGACGCGGGGATGGGGCGCGTTCATGACGACTCGTGGAGCGCGAGATCGTCGATGCGCGTGCGTACAAGAGAACCGCGTGCGGTCTCGATCCGGAAGCGGCGCAGGAGATTGCCCAGCACGCGCCGGCGGTACCCGGCCGATGCGCGCATGTCGTCGATGGGGGCGAACTCGCCTTCGAGCACCGCGGAGGCGGCTTCGGCGGTGGCGTCGTCCCACGCCTGGCCCCGTACCGCAGCTTCGGTGCGCAAGGCGCGGCAGGGCGTGCCGGCCACGCCTCCGCAGCCGATGCGCGCCTCGCGCACGCGCCCGGCGTCGACCGTGAAGGCAAAGCAGGCGAACACCGCGGAGATGTCCTGGTCATAGCGCTTGCTCGCCTTGTAGGCACGCAGCAGCAGTCCCGGAGCGCGGTGCGGGACGCGGATCTCCACCACGAACTCTCCCGGCTCGATCGCGGTCTTGCGGTAGGCGAGGTACAGCGCCTCGAGCGGCAGTTCGCGTGTGCGATCGCCGCGACGCATGACGACCGAGGCGCCGAGTGCGATGAGCACCGGCATCGAGTCGCCGATCGGCGATCCGTTGGCGACGTTGCCGCCGAGCGTGCCGCTGTTGCGGATGGGCACCGACGCGAAGCGTTGCCAGGCTTCCTGGAGCTCGGGCCATCGCGCATCGAGGGCCGCGAAGGCGTCGGTGAGTGACACGGCGGCGCCTATCACGAGCTGCGACGGCGTGTCGCGGATCGCCAGCAGCTCCGCGCAGCTGCCGGTGTAGACGAATGCATCGACGTCGCGCAGCTGCTTGGTGACCCACAGGCCGACGTCGGTCGCGCCGGCCACGATGCGGGCCGCAGGATGCGCGAGGACGAGGGCGGCGAGGGCGTCCACGCCGCGCGGGGCCCACCAGCGCCGGCCGTTGGCCTCGTAGGACAGGGTATCGCCGGCCGCCAGCGCTTCGAGGGTTGCGGCGAGCCGTTCCTCGTCTCGCGAGACGACGCGCGAGCCGTCTTCGGCGATGCCGCAGCCCTGCCAGGCGGGTGCCGCCGTGCCGAGAGGCTCGTCGTACATGCCGCGCGCCGCGTCCTGGATCGGTCGATATCCGGTGCACCGGCACAGGTTGCCGGAGAGCGCGTCGGCCACCACGGCGCGCGGTGGACGCAGCGCGTTCTTGAACAGGCCGAAGAGGCTCATCGCGAATCCGGGCGTGCAGAAGCCGCACTGCGACCCGTGGCAGTTTACGAGCGCGCGTTGCACGGGATGGAGCTCGCCGTCTGCCGCACGCAGCGATTCGACGGTGAACACGGCCTTGCCCGCCACCGAGGGGAGCAGGCGGATGCAGGCGTTCACCGGCTTCCAGGCGAGCCGCGCGCGACCCTCCAGCGGCTCCGCGAGCACGACGGTGCAGGCACCGCAGTCGCCCTCCGCGCAGCCCTCCTTGGTGCCGGTGAGATGCGCGACCTCGCGCAGGTACTCGAGCAGGGTGGTCTGTGGCGGCAGGCGGTCCACGACCACCGGCTCGCCGTTGAGCAGGAAGGCAAGCGGTGCGGCACTGGGGGCGGAAGCGGCGGCCGGCGCCATGTCGTGCGTGGCCTCGAAGGCGTAGCAGGAAGCTTGCATCGTATCACCGGCATTGGTTCCGCCGAGGGGTGGCCTGGCGGCCTCGACGTGCCCGATTGAATCCGGCGCGCGATTCCCGTTTCCCGACTGGCACGCTGCACACCGGAAACGAAGAAGGCCCCTCGCGGGGCCTCCTCGTGCCACAGCGGTCCGCGTCACCCCACGGTGCGGGGCGCGGCGACCGCAGGCGATGCCGTTACTTCGCGTAGCGCGCCATCTCCGCCAGGAGCTTGTCCGCTCCCTTGCTGCTCACCGCATTCTTGATGAGGATGTCGGGCGGCAGCGCGGGCTTGCCGAAGAACGCCTTGTTCCAGTCGTCGTTGCTCGACACCACCGTGCCGTCGAGATTGAGCCCGCCGTACACGCCCTTGCTTCGCGAAAAGGCGATGAGGTCGGCGGTCACGTCCGACTTGGCGCCTGCGCCCACCGGGCCCGCGGCCACGCTTGCATCGCCGCCGAACTTGAACGAGCTCGCCATCAGCGAGTTCATGCCCTTCTCGGTCATGACCAGCGTGACCATCTCGCTCGCGGCGACACCGGCCTGGAAGCCGATGCTCGCCGTGGCCAGCGTGTAGAACGCCGGTCCGACCCACTTGCCGCCGTTGCGGGCGACGAGCACCGCGCGGCCGCCCGAGCCGCCGACGATGAAGCCGGCCTTGACGATCTCCGGCGCGATGAGGACCGCCTTGGCGCGGCCGATGTTCTGCTGCAGCCACTTCATCTCGGGGTCGCGCATGAAGTTCGACAGCGTCGTTTGCGCCTGGTTGACGAGCACCTGCTGCTCGTTCTGCGCGGCCGCGGTGGCCGTGAAGCCGATCGCGGCGCCCGCGACGAGTGCTGTCGCGAGCCATTGCCTGAGTTGCGAGGTCATGGGTTCTCCTGTGGGTGAAAGGGGCGCGGGTCGTCCCGCGCCGTGACAACGCCTGTGCTAGCGCAAGAGCTCGATGCCGGTTTGCGTCACGCGCACGCGGTCGCCGATGCGCAGGCCCGGGGCGGATGTCTGCTGGATGTTGGCCCAGGAGCCGTCGTCGTAGCGCACGCCGATGTTCCAGACGAGCGTCTGGTTCTTGTTCGCGAGCTCGTTGCCCACGAAGCCGCCGCCGATGGCGCCGACCACGGTGGCTACGGTGCGGCCCGTGCCGCCGCCGATGAGGCTGCCCAGGCCACCACCCACCAGGGCGCCGCCGATGGCGCCGACGGCATTGTCGACGTTCTGCACGGTTTGGGTCTGGATCGATTCCACGGTGCCCGTGCGGCCATAGGCATTCTGCTGTACCGAATACGCCGGCGGCGTGTTGCAGCCGGCAAGGAAGAGTGCCGTCGCGGCGGCGAGGATGGCGGCGGTGCGCCGCCAGAAGCTGTTCGTCATGTTCTTCATCTCCATGCGGCGTTCGAGCCGAAGGTCCTTGGGAGTGGCGCCCGGACGGTTAAGTTCAGTCCGGAATCGAGTTGAGCAGGTACATCGCGGCGAGCAGCGGCGAGGGCCGTCCGAGCTTGCCGAGCCATGCCGCGAAGATCGTCTCGATGTCGCCGGTCATGTATACCTGCGTGAGGGCGCGGTTCACCTCGAGGCGATAGGCCGAGTCGTTGCGGGGGAGCGCAAGCGCGTAGGGCTCGAACGAGATGTCCTCCGCGAGCATCACGAGCTTCGACTTGTCCTTGGCTTGCGCGGCGAGGCCGACGAGCTTGACCTTGTCGCCGGCATAGGCGTCCACGCTGCCGGACTCGAGCATGGCGATGCCCTCGTTGGCCTCGGCGATGGGAACGAGCGTGGCGTTGATGGAACTGCGCGCTAGCGCGTTCTTGAGGCGCTCCTCGGTGGTGGTGTTGCGGATCACCGCGATCTTCTTGCCGCCGAGATCGGTGGCGCGGTTCACCGTCGAATCAACACGGATGAGGAGGCCGCCGCCGTCGACGAAGATGAGGTTCGAGAAGTCGACATCGTTCAGGCGCTGCAGCGTCTGCGTGGTATTCGCGCATTCGAGGTCGGCGCGTCCCGCCTTGACCAGGTTGAGGCGCTCGGCCACGCCGCCGGCCATCCAGTTGATCTTGAGGCCCGACTCGCCGATCGCGCGCCCGATCTGCGCGATCACGCGCTTGCACAGGTCGATCGAATACCCGGCGGGCTGGTTGTCGCTCCCCACGAAGGAGAAGGGCGGCGAGTCTGCGGAGAAGGCGACGTTGATCGTCTTGGCGGCCTTGATCCTGGCAAGGGTGGGCGAGGATTGCGCATCGGCCTGCGTGACGACGCCCCCGGCGAGGCCGGCGGCGACGACGATTCCAACGAGAAGGTTTTTCACGGTGGGTTCTTCCTGGGTGGAGGTGAGTGGTGCCGCCGGAGGGCGGGGCGCCGTGACGATCGTCAGCGGAGACAGGGCGCTTCGGTCGGGGCGGCCGTAGGGTCGGGCGGAGGTGGGGTAGGGTGGTTGTAGGGCGGGTTGCGGTTGGACCGGTGGCGCGGCCTGGTGACGGTTCCTGGTGACGGTTGGATCCGTGAGCGTTCGGCGCAGGTGCGGTTAGAAGCCCTCGGGACAGTCGCGAGTTCGCCGAAGGGCCGCAATTCTACAGCATGCGACGACGGCCGGCGGCCTGTCGCGGCCCCATCGGCACGGCGGGCGCGGGGTGCGTGCTACACTCGCCGCGCTCTCGTCGATACCCCCCAGGCGAGGCCCATCGCCCCTTTCCCGATGCATCGCTCGCTTCTCGTTGCCGTCGTCATCGCGGCGGTCGCAGGTCAGGCCGCGGCGGCCTCCCCCACCCTCGATCGCATCAAGGCGACCGGCAAGATCACCTTCGGCTATCGCGCCGATGCGGCGCCGTTCTCGGCCAGGCAGCGCAACGGTTCCGTCCGCGGTTACTCGGTCGAGCTCTGCGAGAAGGTGGCCGAAACCGTGCGGAGCGCGCTCGGCTTGCCGAAGATCGACGTGGTGTGGAAGCCGGTCGACAGCGAGACCCGCATCGCCGACGTCGTCGACCGCAAGATCGACGCCGAGTGCGGCTCGACCACGATCACGCTGTCGCGCATGGAGCGCGTCGACTTCTCGCTGCCGATCTTCGTCGACGGTGGCAGCGCCCTTGTGCGCGCGGGCCCCGGCGCACCCAAGCCGGCGCCGGCGTCGATCAGGGACCTTGCCGGCAAGCGCATCGCGGTGCTGCCGGCCACCACCACCGAGACCGCGTTGCGCAAGGCGCTGGCGGTGGCGGGCGTTACCGCCACGCTGGTGACGGTCCGGGAGCCGGGCGAGGGCGTGAAGGAACTCCTGGGCGGGAAGGTCGACGCCTACGCATCGGACCGGCTGCTCCTCGTGCGGCTGCGGGAGGACAGCGCGAAGGCCGACGACCTCGCACTGCTCGACAGCGATTTCTCCTTCGAGCCCTACGCAATCGTGCTGCCGCGCGGCGACCCTGACTTCCGCCTGCTCGTGGACCGCACGCTCGTGGGCCTGTACAAGTCGGGGGCGATCGATCCCATCTTCATCCGCTGGCTCGGTTCCTATGGTCAGCCGGGTGCCCTGCTCAACGCGATGTTCTACCTCAACGCGCTGCCGGAGTGACCATGCTGCTGCGCCTCCTCCTTGCCCTCTTCGTCACCTTCGTCTCCGGGCCGGAGGAAAGCTCGGCCCAGAGCGCCCCGCGGATGGGCTGCGACGGCGCCTGCGGCGTGATCCAGTCGATCGTGCCGGTGCAGGAGAGGCAGGTTTGGACACCGCTCGGCTCGGTGAGCGCGGGATCGGTGTCGAACAACGGCCTGGGCGGCGCGCCGAGCGCGACGACGCAGATGCAGTTCGGGCGGGGCTTGTCGAATCAGGGGATGGTCGTGATCGGCGCCGCCGGCGGCGCCGTGTACGCGCAGAAGCCCAACGAGTATCGCCGCTCGCGCTGGGACGTGACGCTCAAGATGGACAACGGCTCGACGCGCGTCGTGTCGATGTCCCGTGAGCCGCTCTTCGTGCAGGAAGGCGACTACGTCCGCGTCGCGGGCAGCAACCTCGAGCTCGTCAACCCGTAGCGGGACGACGAAAGAATCTCCTGGCCATGGCGATCGTGAACGCCGGGGCAGCGGCTGCAGGCAGCGTCGGAGCGGCGTCGCTCTCGCTCCGCGACGAGGCCGGCGGCAAGCGCGTCCTCGCGCTCTCCGGCCGGCTCGTTGCGGATACCATCCCCGCGATCTGGCGCGATGCGCTTGCGGCCGTGCGGGCCGATCCCGGGCAGCCGGTCGTCGTCGATGCATCGGCGGTCACGTATTGCGACGGCGCGGGCATCGCGCTCATCGTCGACCTCCTGCGGCAGGAGCGCGCCGGTGCGGTGGAGATCGCCAATCTCGATCCCGCCTTCGCGGCCCTCCTCGCGCAGTACGACCCCAAGACGCTCGAGCACGACCTCGACCCGGAGCCCGGACGACGCCCGGCGGTCGAGGAGATCGGACGCGTGGCCTATGCGGCGTTTCGCGACATGCGCACGCAGGTCGAGTTCGTCGGGCGGGCGGCGGCGGCGCTGTGGAGCGCGATGCTGCATCCCTCCACGGTGCGCTGGCGCGAGGTGTGGTTCATCAGCGAACGGGTCGGCGCCGACGCCTTGCCGATCGTGGCGCTCATCTCCTTTCTCATGGGGTCGATTCTCGCCTTCCAGTCGGCGGTCCCCATGAAGCAGTTCGGCGCCGAGATCTTCGTCGCCGACCTGATCGGCCTCGCCATGCTTCGCGAGCTGGGCGCCTTGCTGACAGCGATCCTGCTCGCCGGCCGCACCGGCGCCGCGTTCGCCGCGGAGATCGGCACCATGCGGGTGAACCAGGAGATCGACGCCCTCACCACGATGGGCCTCGATCCGGTGCGCTTCCTGGTGACCACGCGGGTCATCGCCGCGCTGCTGATGACGCCGCTGCTCACCCTGTTCGCGAACCTGGTGGGACTGCTTGGCGGCGCGGTCACCATGCTCTCGTTCTCGATCCCCTTCGTCACCTTCGCCAACGAGGTAGAGGCGATCGTGCGCTTCCAGGACTTCATGGCAGGCTGGGTGAAATCGTTCGCCTTCGCGCTCATCGTCGCCGGCGTCGGCTGCCTGCGCGGCCTGCAGACGGCCGCCGGCGCTTCGGCGGTCGGCGACTCGGCCACGCGCGCGGTGGTCACCGGGATCGTGCTCATCGTCGTCGTCGACGGTGTCTTCGCGGTCCTCTACTTCATGCTCGACATATGAGTGCGCCCGAACCCGCTGCGAGCACGGACGGCCCGACGCCCGGCGCGGCCGGCTCGAATGTCGCCCGCGGCGAGCCGATCATTCGCGTCGAGGGCCTCACCGCCGGCTACGACGGGCGCACCATCCTCGAGAACCTGACCTTCGACGTGATGCGCGGCGAGGTCTTCGTGATCCTCGGTGGCTCCGGCTGCGGCAAGAGCACGCTGCTCAAGCACATGATCGGCCTCTATGACGCCCAAGCGGGGCACGTCTACATCGAGGGTACCGACATCGTTACCGCCGACGCAGACGCCCGGGAGGCGCTGCTGCGGCGCTTCGGCGTGATGTACCAGTCGGGCGCGCTCTTCGGCTCGATGACGCTGCTCGAGAACGTGCGCCTGCCGATGGAGGTGTTCACCTCCCTCGACATGGAACAGATGGACCTGCTCGCGCGGATGAAGCTCGCCCTCGTCGGACTGGTGCAGTTCACCGGCCACCTGCCGAGCGAGATCTCCGGCGGCATGCAGAAACGCGCGGCGATCGCGCGGGCCATGGCCCTCGATCCGCCGATCCTCTTCCTCGACGAGCCTTCCGCCGGCCTCGACCCCATCACCTCCGCCGAGCTCGATGCGCTGATCCGGCGCCTCGCCGACAGCCTCGGCGTCACCTTCGTGATCGTCACCCACGAGCTCGCCTCGATCTATGCCATCGCCGACCGCATCATCATGCTCGACAAGCGCACCAAGGGGATCATCGCCGACGGCGATCCACGCAAGCTGCGCGAGGAGAGCACCGACCCGTACGTGCGCCAGTTCTTCCACCGCCAGGGCGAGCTGGCGCCGACGGCTGCGTGACCGCCTGCCATGAGCCAGAAAGTCAACTTCTTCAAGCTCGGCCTCTTCGTGATCGGCGCCGCCGTCGCCGGCGTGATGGTGCTCGCCATCATCGGCTCGGGCCGCTGGTTCGAGCGCAAGATCACCATCGAGACGTACTTCCGGGAATCGGTGCAGGGGCTCGCCGTCGGTTCGCCGCTGAAATACCGCGGCGTGACGATCGGCGCGGTCACCGCGATCACCTTCACCTACACGCGCTATCAGCTCGACCTGCCGACCAACGAGCGGGAGCGGTGGGTGCTCGTCGAGGCGCAGCTTCAGCCGCGCCTCTTCGGCGGCCGTGCGGCTGCGGGCGACCTGACCGATCCCGAGACAGGGAAGATGGAGGTCGAGAAGGGACTGCGCCTGCGCCTCGCCCCGCAGGGGATCACCGGCACCAACTATCTCGAGATGGACTACATCGAGCCGCCGCCGGCCACGCTGCCGGTCACCTGGGAGCCGATCCACCTGTACATCCCGAGCGCGCCGTCGACGGTCACCGCCATCGTCAACGCGGCGCAGGACATCCTTGAGAAGCTCCACCGCATCGACTTCGAGGCGACGGTGGTGCGCCTCGACCGGCTGCTCGACACCGCGAACGATCGCATCGCCGGCATCGACACGCGCAAGCTCACCGATCGCGCCGAGAAGACGCTCGCCAAGATCGACACCACGCTCGATGGCCTGCAGACGAAGAAGCTCGTCGACGAGGCCACGGCGCTGGTCGCGGAATTGCGCCAGTCGAACGCTTCGTTGCGCACCCAGCTCGACAATCCGGCATGGAAGAAGATTCCGGAAGACACCTCGGCGGCGATGGCGAGCGTGCGCAAGCTCGTGAGCGATCCCAAGATCGCGAAGACGATCGCCGACCTCGAGCGCATCACCGGGCGTTTCGACCGGCTCTTCGGCTCGTCGGACGCCGACCTCGCGACCACGTTCGAGAACCTGCGGCAGATCACGGACAACCTCCGCGAGCTCACCGAGGAGACCAAACGCTATCCGGCGAGCGTGATCTTCGGCGCGCCGCCCGCCCCGCTGGAGCGCAAGCCATGACCGTTACGCGCCGTCAGTTCGTCCGCCTCGGGATCGCGGCCACCACGTTGGCGACGATCGCGGGATGCTCTCGCCCCACGCCCATCAAGGGCACCTACGTTCTCGAGCCCGTCATGCCGCCGGCGGCCGAGCGCACGCAGCCCGGCGTGCTGCGCGTCGGGAACGTCACCGTGGCGGCACCGTATCGCGGACGGACCTTCGTCTACCGCGAGACCGACCTCAAGTACGAGACCGACTACTACCACGAGTTCCTGGTGGCGCCGGGCGCCAACATCGCCGAGGCAACGGCGCGCGCGCTTGCGGCGGCGAAGACGTTCTCGACGGTGGTCCCGGGCCACGTGGCCGTGGAGGCCGACTGGGTCCTCGACGGCTTCGTCGACGCGCTCTACGGAGACGGCCGCATCGCCGGCAAGCCCACCGCGGTGCTGCGCATCACGTGGTTCCTGCGTCCGCATTCGGATGCGGTGCCGGTGTGGACGCGCAGCTACGAGCGCGTCGTTCCCTTTGCGAGCGGCAGCGCGGCGGCGTACATCGAGGCGCAGAACAAGGCGCTGTCGGAGATCCTGGCCGAGCTCGCACGCGACCTCGCGGCGGCTTCGTTGCCCCGGGGCTGAGCTTGCGGAGGGGGCGCCGCCCCTCCTGCCCCGCCGGGCAGCGCCGGCGCCCGGCCGGCGCCATATGATCCATGTCATGGTGCGGGGCGCCGTGTCGCGTCTAGAATGCCGGAATGAGCAACGACGAGAGCAACCTCGGCAGCGGCTGGTGGGCCAAGAACCTCGACGACGTCGATCGCGAGGTGGCGCGCCTGGCCGTCCTGTGCAAGGTGCGGCTCCTCGACCCCGGGATCATCGAGCGGGTCGTCCGCAACGACGCCTCCGTCTGCGGGACGGCCAACAAGCCGGCCTTCGACAAGCTGCGCAACGCGCTGATGATGCATTACCACATGCGCGAGAAGGCGGTAGGCGTCATGGGTGAGGGCGCCACGGCCGAGGTCATCGCCGAGATCGTCGCCAACATACGAAAGCGCATCGGCGACAAGCTGGGTGGCGAGCCCTCGTAGCTCGCGTGCTCGCGCCGCCGCCGGCGGCATCCGAGAGGTTTTCCCATGAGCAGAACCAGTCCCGCGAGCCAGCTGGCGCGCAGCGGCGATATCGCCACCAAGGTCGCCCTCGTCTTCCGCAAGCGCGTGGAGATCGCGCGCGAGACCCTCACGCACCGGCTCGAGCAGGCCCGCGAGGAGAGCGGCGTCGTCGCGTCCGCGACGCCCGCCGATGCCGCGCGGCTTTGGTCCGATGCATTCGCGTACGCCGTCGACGCGAGCCAGCGTACGGTGCTCTTCTGGGACACGCTGCGCAAACGGGGGAACGCGTTCCTCGAGCATGCGCAGTCGGGCCTGCCCCCGGTGCTGCACTTCGAGTACGAGATGGTGGTCGACGGCCGGACGCTGCCGCGGGCGGTGAACTATGCACTCGTGCGCATCCTGCCGCCGCCAGACGTGGTGGTCGATCCTTCGAGGCGTCCCTACGTCATCATCGACCCGCGGGCGGGGCACGGCCCGGGCATCGGCGGCTTCAAGGACGATTCGCAGGTCGGCGTGGCGCTGCGCGGGGGGCATCCCGTCTACTTCGTGATCTTCTTCCGCGATCCGCAGCCGGGGCAGACGCTGCTCGACGTGTGCGGCGCGGAGAAAATCTTCGTGCGCAAGGTGCGCGAGTTGCACCCCGAAAGCCCCAAGCCCGCCATCGTGGGCAACTGCCAGGGCGGCTGGGCGGCGATGATGCTGGCCGCTTCCGGTCCCGACGATACCGGGCCGATCGTGATCAACGGCGCCCCGATGTCCTACTGGGGCGGCGCGTGGCAGGAAGGTGCCGGCGACAATCCCATGCGCTACGCCGGAGGCATGCTCGGCGGCACCTGGCTCGCCTCGCTGTCGGCCGATCTGGGCGATGGCGTGTTCGACGGCGCATACCTCGTCGAGAACTTCGAGAATCTCAATCCCGCCAACACGTTCTGGGACAAGTACTACCACCTCTACGCGAACATCGATACCGAGCCGCCGCGCTTTCTCGAGTTCGAACGCTGGTGGGGCGGCTTCTATCTCATGAACCGCGAGGAGATCGAGTGGATCACGCGCAATCTCTTCGTCGGCAACACGCTGTGGAAGGGCGCCACGCCTGGCCCCAATGGCGAGGTGTTCGACCTGCGGGAGATCAAGGCCCCGATCGTCCTGTTCGCCTCGATGGGTGACAACATCACGCCGCCGCAGCAGGCCTTCAACTGGGTGGCGGACGTGTACGGTTCCACCGACGAGATCAAGGCCCGCGGGCAGGTGATCGTGGGGCTGCTCCACGAGGACGTCGGTCACCTCGGGATCTTCGTGTCGGGCAAGGTCGCGAAGAAGGAACACGCGCAGATCGTGTCCGTGCTGGAGTCGATCGAGACGCTGCCGCCGGGCCTGTACGCGATGCGCATCACCGAGCGCAAGGGAAGGGGCGGGAAGCCGGAGTACGACGTCGAGTTCGAGGAACGCAGGCTCGAGGATGTGGTGGCGCGCCTCAATCGATTCCAGCGCGCCGACGAGCGGCCGTTCGAGGCGCTCGCGGCCGTGTCCGAGTTCAACCAGCGTGCCTACGAACTCTTCCTGCAGCCGCTCGTGCAGTCCGTCACGAACGAGTCCACGGCGAAGCTCGGCCGCACGCTGCATCCGCTGCGCATGCAGAGGTGGGCATGGTCCGATCTCAATCCCTGGTTGCAGTGGCTCGCGCCGGCCGCGGATGCGGTGCGCGGGCAGCGGACGGCCGCGGGCGCAGACAACGTCTACGTCAGGCTGGAGAAGGCCGCATCGAGCGCGATCAGCGCATCACTCGATTCCTATCGCGCGGTTCGCGATGCGGCGAGCGAGGCGGCGTTCTTCCTGACCTACGGCAACGTGTTCTCCCTCTATGTCGCCGACCGGAATCTGGCGGCGGCGCAAGCGGTGGCCGAGCCGCGCGACCTTCCGTTCGTGCAGGAGGCGCTGGCCTCGCTGTCCGAAGGCGGCTACGCCGAGGCTCTGGCGCGCGTCGCCTGCCTGCTCGCCCGCAGGGGGGAGCCCGTGCTGCTCTCCCGCCTCTCCGCCCGCCAGCAGTTGCTCGGTGAGTATCGGGATCTCTTGCCCGACATGCCCCCCGACCAGTGGCGGCGCATCCGGGGTGAGCAGGACATCATCGTCCGTTACGCGCCCGACGAGGCGCTGGCCACGCTGCCCCGGTTGCTTCGCGACGAGCGCGATCGCGCACGCCTCGTGACGCTCGTCCGCCGCCTCCTCGATGACCCGCGGGTGCACCGCACGGAGGCGACGGAGGACCAGCGCGCCATGGTCGATGAGATCGGACTGGCGCTGATGGCGCCCTTGCCCCCGGCGGCGACGGGCGAGCGCAGGGCGCCGAAGCGGAAACCCGGAACCGCGAGCGCCCCTGCAGCCGGCGCCGCGGGCGCGCGTACGCGCAAGACCACTCCCCCACGAAAGGCCACGGCCTCGCGGCGTGCCTGACTTCGAGACCATGGAACGAACCCACGAGAAATACCAGCGCCTCCTCGACTTCTGCAAGACACTGTCCCCGGTGTCCACGGCGGTGGCGCACCCTTGCGACGAGACGTCGCTGCGCGGCGCCGTGGACGCTGCCCGGATGGGACTCATCCTGCCGCTGATCGTCGGCCCAAAGGCGCGCATCGAGGCGATCGCGCGCGAGCACGGCATCGACATCGCGGGCGTTCCGCTGATCGATGCTCCCTACAGCGAAGCCTCGGCTGCGAAGGCCGTCGACCTCGTGCGCGAGGGCCGGGCCGAAGCGCTCATGAAAGGCAGCCTGCACACCGACGAGCTCATGGCGGCCGTGGTGCGCAGCGACACGGGACTGCGCACCGCGCGCCGCATCAGTCACTGCTTCGTCATGGACGTGCCGTCGTACAGCGAGACGCTGATCGTGACCGACGCCGCAATCAACATCGCTCCCACGCTGGAGGACAAGGTCCACATCGTCCAGAACGCGATCGACCTCGCCCGCGCGATGCGCTTCGACGAGGTGCGGGTGGCGATCCTGTCGGCGATGGAGACGGTCAATCCCAAGGTACCGTCGACGGTGGAGGCGGCGGCCCTGTGCAAGATGGCCGATCGTGGGCAGATCACGGGAGGCATCCTCGACGGTCCGCTCGCGCTCGACAATGCCATCAGCCTCGAATCCGTGAAGATCAAGCACATCGATTCCCCGGTCGCGGGACGCGCCAACGTGCTGGTGGTTCCCGATCTCGAAGCCGGCAACATGCTCGCCAAGAGCCTGTCGTTCATGGCCGGCGCCGACGCGGCGGGCATCGTGCTCGGGGCGCGGGTGCCCATCGTCCTGACGAGCCGCGCCGACTCCGTCACGACGCGCCTCGCCTCCTGCGGAATTGCCTCGCTCGTCGCGCATGCGCGACGCGAGGCGGCACCAAAGGCGATCGCCTGACCATGGCCGACGCCATCGCCGTCCTCAACGCCGGCTCGTCGAGCCTCAAGTTCTCGCTCTTCGAGCGGCGCGGCGGCGAGCTGTCACTCATGGCCGGCGGCCAGGCCGAGAGCTTGCTCACCTCGCCGCGCTTCATCGCCCGCGACGGGCAGGGCAGAGTCCTCGACGAGACCTCGTGGGGTGCCGGGGCGAAGCTCGGTCACGAGGGCGCTCTCGACTACCTGATCACGATCCTGCGCGCGCATTTCTCGCAGCATGCGCTCGTGGCGGTCGGGCATCGCGTCGTGCACGGCGGCGCGGACCATGCACGACCGGTTCGCGTCGACGCCGCGGTGCTCGCGGCCCTCGAGCGCCTCGTGCCCCTGGCGCCGCTGCACCAGCCGCACAACCTCGCGCCCATCCGCCTGCTTGCCGCACGGCAACCGCATCTGTCGCAGGTGGCGTGCTTCGACACTGCCTTCCATCGCAGCCAGCCCGCCGTCGCGCAGGCCTTTGCCCTGCCGCGCAGCTTCGGTGAGCGAGGCGTGATCCGCTACGGCTTCCACGGCCTTTCGTACGAGTACATCGCGCAGGCCCTGCCGGCGGTGGATGCGCGGGCGGCGGGCGGCAGGACCGTCGTACTGCACCTCGGCAACGGCGCCAGCATGTGCGCGATGCTCGCGGGCCGCAGCGTGGCGAGCACCATGGGCTTCACCGCTGTCGACGGCCTGCCGATGGGCACGCGCTGCGGCTCGATCGACCCCGGCATCCTCCTCTATTGCCTCGACGAGCTCGGCATGGACGCGCGCGCGATCGAGAAGCTCATCTACCAGGAGTCGGGCCTGCTCGGCGTGTCGGGCATCTCGAGCGACATGCGCACCCTCGAGGCGAGCGCCGACCCGCATGCGCGGGAGGCGATCGAGCTCTACGCCTATCGCATCGGCCGCGAGCTGGGCTCGCTCGCGGCGGCGCTCGGCGGCCTCGACGCGGTGGTGTTCACGGCGGGCGTCGGGGAGAACAGCGCCTCGCTGCGCGAGCGCGTGTGCCGCGCGGCGACCTGGCTCGGTGTGGAGATCGATCCTGCCGCCAACGCAGCGGGTGGCCCGCGGATCACCACGGCGGCGAGCCGCGTCGCGGCGTTCGTCGTTCCCACGAACGAGGAACTCATGATCGCCCGGCACACGCAGGACCTGCTGGATCTTGCCCCGGCCGGTGGGGGAGCGGCATGACCGCCTCGACGCACCGACCCGTTCTCGAGGGCCGCAAGGCGCTCGTGGTGGGGGTGGCCAACGACCAGTCGATCGCCTACGGCTGCGCCCGGGCCTTTCGCGAGCTCGGCGCCGACCTTGCCATCACCCACCTCAACGCCAAGGCGCGGCCCCACGTGGCGCCGCTCGCCGAGGATCTTGGCGCATCGATCTTCATGCCGCTCGACGTGTCGGCGGAAGGCGAGCTCGACGCGGTGTTCGACGCCATCGCCCGGGATTGGGGGCGGCTCGACATCCTGGTCCACTCGATCGCCTTCGCGCCGAAGGAGGATTTGCAGGGCGGCCTGCTGCAGTGCTCGGCGGCGGGCTTCGCCAGGGCGATGGACGTCTCCTGCCACTCGTTCGTGCGCATGGCGCGCCTCGCCGCGCCGCTCATGACCGAAGGCGGCACCATGTTCGCGATGAGCTACTACGGCGCCAACAAGGTGGTGCCCACCTACAGCGTGATGGGGCCGGTCAAGGCCGCGCTGGAGGCATCGTGCCGCTATCTCGCCTACGAGCTCGGAGGGAAGGGGATCCGCGTGCACGCGATCTCGCCCGGCCCGCTCAAGACGCGCGCGGCATCGGGCCTGAAGGACTTCGACCTGCTGCTCACGGAGGCGGCGCAGCGGGCGCCGCTCGGCGAGCTCGTCGACATCATGGACGTGGGCTTCGCCTGCGCGTACCTCGCCACGCCTTACGCGCGGCGCATCTCCGGCGAGACCGTCTACATCGACGGCGGGGTCAACATCATGGCGTGACGCCGGTGCGCCACGCGTGGCGCGTGCGTTCGCGGTATGGAGGAGGGCAGCGATGGCGATCGCGGTCTGGAACCTGAATTCACCCGGCGGATGAGCGACGTGTCCAGCCCGGAGCCGGGCGCAGCTTGCGGGTTTTTTCCGCCGGCGCGGTGGCTGCGCGAGTACTCCCTGCGCTGGCTGCCGCACGATGCCGTGGCGGGCGTGACGCTCGCCGCCTATGCGATACCGGTGTCGCTCGCGTATGCGGCGCTGGCGGGCCTCCCCCCGCACTACGGCATCTACTGCTACCTGGTCGCGGGACCGGCCTACGCGCTGTTCGGAACGTCGCGTCAGCTCGCCATCGGCCCGACGTCCGCCATCTCGATGCTGGTGGGCGCCACGCTCGGTGGCATGGCGCTCGCGAATCCCGGGCAGTACGCCGCCGCGGCGGCGCTCGCCGCGCTGCTCTTCGCCGTGGTGAGCGTGATCGCGTGGGTCCTGCGGCTGTCGTCCCTCGTCAACTTCGTGAGCGAGACGATCCTGCTCGGTTTCAAGGCGGGCGCCGCGCTCACGATCGCGATGACGCAGTTGCCGAAACTGTTCGGTGTCCCGGGGGGCGGCGATCACTTCTTCGAGCGCGCGTGGCTGCTTGCCACCCAGCTCCCGTCCACGAACGTGGCGGTGCTCGCCTTTGGCGTCGTGGCCATCGCGCTGCTCGTCGCCGGCGAGCGGCTCGTGCCCGGACGACCCGTCGCGCTGTTCGTGGTGGCGGCAGCCATCGTCGCGCTGTCGGTGACGCCGCTCGCGCAGATGGGCTTCAGGACCGTGGGTGCGCTGCCCTCCGGCTTGCCCCACTTCGCGCTGCCGGCGCTGCAGGCGCGCGACATCGACGGCATCGTGCCGCTGGCGCTCGCCTGCTTCCTCCTGGCGTACATCGAAGGCGTGTCGGCGGCGCGCGCCCTCGCCCAGCGTCATGGCTACACAATCGATCCGCGGCAGGAACTGCTCGGACTCGGCGCCGCCAATCTCGCCGCCGCGTTCGGTCAGGCGTATCCCGTCGCCGGCGGCCTGTCGCAGTCCACCGTCAACGACAAGGCGGGGGCGAAGACGCCGCTGGCGCTGATCTTCGCATCCGCCGCCATCGCCTTGTGCCTGGTCTTCCTCACCGGGCTCCTGCGCAATCTTCCGGATGTGGTGCTGGCGGCGATCGTGCTGGTGGCGGTGAAGGGGCTCGTCGACATCGCGGAATTGCGGCGGACCCATGGCCTGTCACCGATGGAGTTCTGGGTCGCGATGGTGGCGTGCGCCGGCGTCCTGCTCCTGGGGATCCTGAAGGGTGTGCTGCTCGCGGCGATCGTGTCGATGCTGCTGCTGGTGCGGCGGGCGGCGCAGCCCCACGTCGCCCGGCTCGCGCGCATTCCCGGGACGCGGCGCTACTCGGACGTGGCGCGCCATCCCGACAACGAGGAGATCCCCGGCGTGGTCATTGTGCGCGTCGAGGCGAGCCTCCTGTACTTCAACGTGGGGCACGTCGGTGACGCAGTGCGCAGGATGGTCGTCGATGCCGGACGCTCGTTGCGGCGGGTGGTATGGGACCTTTCGAGCTCGCCGCACGTGGACATCGCCGGCGCCCGACTCCTGGCGGAACTGGGTGCTGAGCTCGCATCGCGCGGCGTCGAGCTCCACATCGTCGATGCTCGCGCGACGACCCGGGACCTGCTTCGCCGCAACGGCACCAGCGTCGACCGGCGCATCGACATCGACGCCGTCATTCGCGACTGACCGCAGCCTCCTGAGACGGGAGCGGACGCGCCCGCGACGGGCGCGGCATGGCGCGTCGTCGGCGAATCAGTGCTTCTCCGGGACGCGCTTGTACGCGTAGTCGGGCTCCCGGTACCCCTTGGCCTTCTGCCGCTTCGGCAGCACGACCTTCTTGCGCGGCAACTCCTCGTAGGGAATCTGCGAGAGGAGGTGCGAGATGATGTCGAGGCGCACGCGCCGCTTGCTCTCGGAGTTCGCCACGTACCACGGCGCCCACGCGGTATCGGTGGCCGCGAACATGGCGTCGCGGGCGCGCGAGTAGTCGTACCAGCGGCTGTACGACTTGAGGTCCATCGGCGAGAGCTTCCAGATCTTGCGCCCGTCGTCGATGCGCGCCTTGAGGCGCCGGGTCTGTTCCTTCTCGCTCACTTCGAGCCAGTACTTGAGCAGGATGATCCCCGAGTCCACGATCGCCTTCTCCACGAGCGGGAGCCCCTTCAGGAACCGCTCCACCTGGTCGTCCGCCGTGAAGCCCATCACGCGCTCGACGCCCGCGCGGTTGTACCAGCTGCGGTCGAAGATCACGATCTCGCCCGCGGCTGGCAGGTGCGGCAGGTAGCGCTGGACGTACATCTGCGACTTCTCGCGTTCGGTGGGCGCGGGGAGGGCGATCACCCGAAAGACCCGCGGACTGACTCGCTCGGTGATCGCCTTGATGGTGCCGCCCTTGCCGGCGCCATCCCGGCCCTCGAAGACGATGCACACCTTGAGCCCCTTCGCCTGCACCCAGAGCTGCAGCTTGACCAGTTCGATGTGCAGGGCCTTGAGGGTCTTCGCGTAGTCCTTGCCGGAGAGGTCGCCATCGACGGCCTTCCCCTTCTTCTCCTTCTTCCCGTCCTTGCTTGCCGGAACCGGCTCGGGGATGGCCGGCGCTGCGGTGGCCCCCTCGCGGTCGATCCTGGTGTCATTGCGCTTCGATTTGGCCCTGGCCATGTGCATTCCTTTCGCCGATCAGGATGACGCCGCAGCGCACGCCTGGCGGCGCCGCCACAGCCCGTAGATGATTGCCGTGAGCGCCGACAGGACGAAGTACGCGAGCACCGTCGCCACGATGCCGGACGTCGCGTGGTTGAGCGCGGCCACGAGGAGCGCCAGCCCGGTGTTGCGCGACGCACACGAGATCGCCGTCGCGGTGCGCGTCGCGGGTTCGGGACCGCCGAGGCAATGCCCCGCGGTGAGTGCGAGCAGGGTGGCCACGACGATCGCGGCGCCGACGCGCAGCCCCGCGTCGATCACGGTCTGCCACACATCGAGCAGCGCAAGGACGAGCAGTACAACCAGCAGCACCGTCGCGATGTGCCTGAAGAGCGGCTCGTGACGCACGCTCGCCCGGGGCCAGCACCAGCGTGCAGCCATGCCGAGAGCGAGCGGGAGAAGCTGCGCGAATAGTACCTGGCGCGCGAGGTGACCCGGGTCGACCGAGGCCGTGCCGGCGTAGTACTCGTCGAGGCCGGCTATCCACAGCGGCATGGACACGATTGCAGCGACAGCCAGCGAGATCTGCAGGACGGGCGCGAATGCCCGATGCCCTCCGGCGCCCAGGGAATTGCGCAGGGCGACCGGTGCGCCGGGGGCGATCGCCATCAGCATCATTCCGATCTCCGCATGACGGGATAGCTCGAACACGCCGGACACGAACCAGACGATCGCCGGTACCGCCACCAGCACGGCGAAGAGCGCGCGTGCCATGAGGCCGGGCTGGCGCAGCACCCCACGGAACTCCGCCGGTACGATGGCGACCCCGAGGTCGAACATCACCGCGAAGAGAGTCGTCGCGGCGGTGATCGAGAGGAGCCAGTCGGGAACGATGGCCCCGGGCATCATGGGCTCTCGGGTGCGAGAGGTTCTCCGCTGCAGCGTATGTGCGCGGCTCGATCACTTGGCGGGAGCGGGCTCGACGGCGACGGCCACCGCCTGCATGTACTTCGCCTCGACCTGATCGCCCTTCGCGATGCGCTTGAATTGCTCGGGATCGGGAATGCGCAGATCCACGGTGCGGTTCGGCCCGCGCAGCGTGACCATCTGTCGGGCGGGATCGACGCCGACGACGTCGGCCACGATGGTGACTTCGCGGCCCGCGGCGCCAGCGGGCCGCTCACCCTTCTTGGCACTCGCCACGTCCCCCTTCTCGGTTCTGCCGACCACGAGGCCGCCGCCCTTCTTGAGCTCCAGGGTCAGCGCTTCGACATACTGGAGGGCGACCCGATCGCCGACCTTGAGCTTGTCGAAGTTCCTGACGTCCGGACCCGCCGTCACCGTGACGAGGTCACCTTGCGGTCCCTTCAACGTGATGTCGCGCGTGGCCTTGTCGATGGCGGTGATGGTGGCCGTGACCTTCACCGTCTGCGCCGCGGCGGCGACGCCGGGACCGGATCCGGCCACGGCCGCTGCGGACTGCGCGTGCGTGGCGCCCGCCGCAAGCAACAGGGCAAGAGACAGGGCGGACATACCCAGGGAAGGCGTGATCTTCATGGATGCTCTTTCGTCGTGTTGGTTGGAATCGTCATGGATCGTGCGGCGAATCAGGGGGTGGTGACGCGCGTCCAGTTCGATCCCGGGTCGAACTTGCGCATGGCCGATGCCTTTGCATGCGTGTCCGGGCCGAGATCCGACTGGTAGACGGTGCCGTCCTGGTTGACGATGAAGGTCATGATCCCCGAGCTGCCATACTTGGCGGGATAGGCCACCACCGCGTAACCGCCGATCGCGCGCCCGCGCACGACGTAGTCGACAGCGCCACCGCTCGCATTCGCGGTCTGCCCCTTGAGCATGCGGTAGTAGTAGCCGTGGTAAGGGACGGGTGAGCCCTGCTTGGCCCGGTAGCCCTCTCCGGCCGCCTGCACCACGAGTTCGCCGAGAGGACTCTGCGGCTCGCCGGCTTTGGTCGGCCAGTAGAGGCCGTCGTGCTTGCCCCGCGTGCTGGCGAAGCGCGAGGCGTACGCCAGCACGCCGTCGCCGTTGCGGTCGGCGGAGGCGTACTCGCGCTGGGCGTCGACGATCGCCTGCAGCACCTTGATCGCGTCGAGCTCGTTCGCGCCGATGCGGCGCGCGAGGAGCTCGTCGCGTCCGGCGGCCGTGTCGAATCGCCACGCCCCCGCCGTTTGCACGAGCGGGAACGCGAAGGGAAAGTCCTCGTTGCCGACGGTGAGTCGCATGGCGCCGCCGCTGTCCACGAGGGCGTGCTTCACCTCGTAGGCCGCGACGAATCCCTTTCGCAGCGTGCTATCGGCCACGGCATCGCCGGAGCTGAGGTCACCGCGGTCGTTGCCGAGGATCGCGCGGATCGCCTTGGGATCGTTCGCCCTGGCGGCGGCGACCAGGGCGGTGACGGCCTCCTCCGCGGTGGGAAACGTGCGCTGTGCGGTGCCCGCCCCGAATGCACGCGTGGACACGAGGACCATCACCACGAGTGCGAGGAGCAGGAGCGGCCATTCGCGCGCCCGCCCGCGCAGCAGCGCGTTGCCGGACGGCGATCGTGAAGTCGATCCGTGGGGCTTCATGGGAGTGGGCTGCATCGTCATGTACATGGGTATGGGTGAAGCGCTCATCGCCGACCTCCTCGTCCGCCACCACCGCCACCGCCACGCGCGCCACCGCCCCCGCCACCGCCGCGCGACATGTTGCCCGCGCTGCGCGACGAGTTCATGCTCGACGCACCCCGGTTGCTGTAGTCGCGTGTCTGCGTGGCGCCGCGCGTGTCGAATGCGGAACTGCCGCGGCCGCTGGCGTCGCGCTGGCCGGCGCTTGCGTTGCCGAAGTTCTGGCCGGCGCCACCGGGACTCCGGTTGCCGGTGCCCGCGCCGCCGCGGTCGGCCACGCCTGCACCCCCCGCGCCACGATCCGCACCGCCCAAGCCTCCGGCTCCACGATCGCCGGCGCCGCCGAGCCCGCGATCACCCGCACCGGCGCCGGCACGGTTCCCGGGCACATCGCGCGCCGATACCTCGCCGCGCTGGATCTGCTCGCGACCGCTCTCGGCACGTCCGCGGAAGGCATCGCGCGACGCGGCGTCGGAGGCCTGCCCGCGCCCATACTGCTGCGCGCTCGCCTTGTCGCGATAGGGAACGGCGCCGCGGTGCTCCGGCCTGTGGTTCCAGTTGCCGTTGCTGATGTTGGTACGATTGAAGTCGTTGTAGCGATTCACGTTGACGTTCACGTCGCCGCGTCCCCAGTTGGCGCCGCCCCAGAGTGCGCCGCCCACGATCACTCCCGCCGTGAAGCCGAGGAGTGCGCCACCGGCGACATAGCCCGGTGGATACCAGTAATACGGCGGATAGGCCGGATACGGCCAAGCACCGTAGACCACGGTGGGGTTGTACGTGGGGACGTACACGACTTCCGGATTGGTCGGCTCGATCTTGATGATCGTGGTGTTGTTCTCCTGCGTGCTCACGACCTTCTGCTCCTGCGAGTCCTTGAGCGAGCCTTGCGCCACCGCCTTGGCACGCAGCGCCTGCGCCGTCGCCAGCACGTCCTTCTGCTGCGCGAGGAAGGCATCGCCGAGCTTCTGCGTCCAGTCGAGCTTCTCGCTCATCATCGTGAGGACCTGCGGGAACACCGTGAGCGATTTCACCGCCGGGTCCCACGGCTGCTTCTGCAACGCGTCCTCGAGAGCCTTGTCCTTGAGCCCGGGATTGGCCTTGAGCCAGCGCTCGGCGGCCACGATCTCCAAGGGATAGGTCGAGGCCATCAGGACCTGCGTGAACAGCGCGTCCGGATAGAGCGCGATCGGCGCCACGAGCTGGTCGAGCTCCTGCTGGGAGAAGGCGGGGGTCGACGGTGCGGAAGGCTGTGCCGCAGCCGCGGGCGCCGGCGCGGCGCCGCCTGCTGGCATGGGCGCCTGGGCGTGCAGCGGAGGCAGGAGCGCGACACAGGCGAGTGCCGCGATGCATCTTGCAATGGTCGTCTTGGTCATGGGTGTCATTTGATCGTGTAGCCGCGGCCTTCCATGCATGCGGAGTACGCACGGTAGTAAGTCGACAGCGTCTGCTGTTGCTGGGCTTGCGCTTGAGCGTTCTGGTCGGCCTGGTTGCGGCGCGCACGCGCGCCCCCTGCCATCGTACCGGCGGCAGCCCCGATGCCGGCACCTGCGCCCGCATCGCCGGCGATGCCGCCGATCACCGCGCCGCCGACGGCCCCACGGGCGGCGCCACGGACGCGTTCACCACCCCCCGTTGCCGGTCCCGTGTTCTGCGGGGCTGGCGCCGATGCCTTGGCAGGGTCGATGCCCGTGTCCTGCTTGGCCCAGGCATTGCATTTGGCGTCATCGTCCTGCTTCTGCTTCGCCGTTTGCCCCTTGGCCGGATAGGCGATCGGCTTCTGGGCGAAGGCAGCTCCCGCGTGGCCGAACGCGAAGGACGACAGCACGGCCATGATCGTGATGTGAAGTGGCGTATTCATGGGAGGGGATCGGTGAGGGTGGACGAAGCGGTTAGGCGACGCGTTTGCCTTGCGGCGCCTCGCCCGCCGTGACCCGTTGCATGTCTCCGAGGTAGCTGCGTCGTGCCAGCCAGAAGCAGATGGCGGCCGGAATCGACAATGCCGGAACGACGGTGAGGGCGGTCTGCAAGCCATAGCGATCCGACAGCATTCCCGCGAGCAGGGGCCCGCCGGCGAGCCCGAAGAGATTCTGGACGAGGGCCAGCATGGCCGCGGACGTCGCGCGCACGTGCGGCGAGGCGACGTCGAGGACCGCGGCACTCACGGGCCCCACGCTCGACATCATGACGATCGCGCTCGCGAGGAACAGGGCGACTTGCAGCGCGCCCGGCTGCAGGAGCCCGAACGCCGGCGTCAGCAGCAGGAAGGTGAGGACGGCGCCCGCGATCGGCACGAGCAGGCGCCCCCCGGGAATGCGCCGCGCGATCCGGTCGGCGAGCACGCCGCAGGTCAGGACACCGACCCCGGTCGCCAGCACGAAGGCGCCGGACGCGATGCCGGCCGTGGAGGCATCGAGGCCGTACTGCCGCATGAGAAATGCGGGGAACCACGCATAGGTCATCGCCACCGGCAGGAGCTGGAATCCACCTCCGATGCATGCCCACCGCAACGTGCGCGGACGCAGTGCTTCGGCGAGCATGGCCCAAGGCGGCGTCGCCGTCCCACCCGCGAGCGATGCCTGGTCGGCGTGGCCGTGCCGGCGCATCAGCACCAGGAATGTCAGGGCGATGACGATCCCCGGCGCGCCGACCGCCACGAACGTGAGCCGCCAGCCCCAGTGCTGGACCAGGACGCTGCCGAGGGCCACACCCAGCGTGGCGCCGAGGATGCTCGCCACGAAGAAGGCTCCGAACACCGAGCTTCGCCGCTCCTGCGGATAGAGGGTGGCGAGCAATGCAACTCCCACGGCGCCATACGACGCCTCGCCGAGTCCAACGAGCGCGCGCGTGCCGAGCAGCGCCGCATACGTCGGCGCGAGGGAGGCCGCCATGGTCGCGAGGCTCCACACGAGCGCCATGAGCGTGATGCTGCGCACGCGGCTCCAGCGATCGGCAAGCATGGAAAGCGGCACGGCGCCGAGCGCCACCGCGATAGAGGTCACCGAGACGAGGAGGCCGAGCTGTCCATCGCTGAGATGCCACGTGGCCTTGAGGGGCACGAACATCGCCACCACCACCTGGCGGTCGAGGTAGTTGACCACCATCAGCAGGAACAGCAGGACGAACGCCGTCCTCGCCAGCCGCCGCTTCGACAGGTCGTGGATGAGGCCTCGGGGCTCCATGGGGGTGGCATTGTGCAACAGCCCCGCAGGAGAGGAGCGAGCGTTCTGCAACCGGTCGGAGGTGCACGTCAGTCACGGCGAAGCAGGACGCGGGCGAGCGAGGCACGATCGCGCAGGTGAACGCTGCGGTGCCTCACGGTGATGAGTTTGTCGGTGCAAAGTCGCGACAACGCGCGACTCACGGTCTCCGTGGAGAGGCCGAGGTGCGTACCGATCTCGGCACGCGTCATGCGCAGCTCGAATGCACTGCCGGAGTAGCCCAGCGCCTGGTAGCGGTCGGCGAGATCGAGCAGGAACGAGGCCACGCGCTGCCCGGCCGTCATCGTCCCGAGCAGGAGCCTGTCGCGCACGCCGCGACCGATCGTCAGCGAGAGTGCATGCACGAGCGCCTGCGCAAAGGCCGTTTCCTCGCCAAGAAGTTCCAGGACGCGCCCGGGCGGCACGCGCCAGCACGTCGTGGCTTCGAGCGCCACGGCCGTCGTCTCGTGAGTGCCCGTGGCGATGGCTTCCAGCCCGACCATCTCGCCGGGGAGGCGGAACGCCGCAACGTGCTCCTCGCCATCGAAGCTCGGGATCACCTCCTTGCAGGAGCCGGTGCGAATGAGGTGGAGGCCGTCGAAGCGGGCGCCTTCGCGGACGAGGATGTCACCGCGCCCGAACGGGGTGCACGGCTGCGGAAACGGCAGTTCCCACGACAGTGGGCGTGCCCGCAAGCCCGTCCTCGCGCCGGGCGCATCGTACATGGCGCGCCCGCGATGCGGAGGGTCGCAGGAGACCGTCGCGCGGCTTCGCAGGTCGTCGGTCACGCTGGCCTCGTGCATCGCCGCGCAGCACGGTGGCTGCATCCATTCCTGCGACAGGTCATGGAGCCCGCGGTGTGCGAATGCGATGATCGGATGGCCTCGCCGCGCGCAGCTTGCGCGGCCCATGAATGGAGAATCTCGTGCGCCCTGTCCTTCATCGACGCCGCGGCCTTCGCATCGCCTGCCTTGCGGCGCTGGCGATGCCGTGTCTCGTCGCGTCCCGGACAAGTGCCGGGGAGGAACCGCGGAACCACGCGCAGGCCTCCCCCATTCTCGCGCGCCCGCTCGCTTCGCGCTTCATCGATCCGGCCGACGGCCAGTTCGATGTCTCCGAATTCCTCGCGAAGCCCCACGGCTTCCTGCCGATCCCGATCGTCGTCACCGAGCCGGCGGTGGGCTACGGCGGCGGGGCAGCGGGCCTGTTCCTGCGTCCCCGGCACGAGGCGGGCGAGGAGGGGTGGTCGCGTCCCAACATCTCGGGTGCGGGCGGGTTCGCGACGGAGAATGGAACGTGGATGGGATTTGCCGGTGACACCAGCCGCTGGCTCGACGGGCGCCTGCGCACGCTCGTTGGCGCCGGTACGGGGCTTCTGAACCTCGATTTCTACGGTCTTTCCGGCGATCGCGGCTCCCTCGACCAGGGCGTGCGCTATACGCTCGACGTGTCCGGGGCGGTGGTGCAGATCAATGCGCAGATTGCCCCCAAGTCGCCCTGGGCCGTCGGCGTGCGTTACGTGTACGCCGACGTCGAGCCCCGGCTGCGCGACGCCCCGGTTTTCCCGGGCCTTGCCGATCGGGCGCGGGTCACCGTCTCGGCCCCCACGGCGATCCTGGAGTACGACAGTCGCGACAACGTGTTCACGCCCACGCGCGGCGTGTATGCGGAGACGGCCTATCTCGCCTCGCGCCGGAGCCTTGGTGCGACGGTCGACTTCGAGCGCTTCGACCAGACGTTGATCGGCTGGCATCCCGCACGCGATGATGTCTTCCTGGGCGCGCGCGGGAACTACGCGTGGTCGTCGAGTGATACGCCGTTCTTCCTGCGGCCCTTCATCATGTTGCGTGGCGTGCCCGCAGTGCGCTACCAGGGCGATCAGGCGGCGTCGGTGGAGGTGGAGGCTCGCTGGCAGTTTCACGGCCGCTGGAGTCTGGTGGCCTTTGGCGGTGCCGGGCGCACGTGGACGAACAATCCGCGGTCGTCGTTCGCGCAGGACGTGGGGAGCGGCGGAGCCGGCTTTCGCTACGAGCTCGCGCGCCGCTTCGGGCTCCACGCTGGCATCGACGTCGCCGCGAGCCCCGGCACGACGGCGGTGTACTTCGTGATCGGCAATGCCTGGTTCCGGCCTTAGGCCGGCACCCCCTGCCCGCAGGCTCAGCGTACGAAGCGGACGCACGGGCCCAACCTTCCTAACAGACGGCAAGGCCGCGGCGTCCGAACTGGTCGCGCACGCGCCCGACCAGGTCGATATCCGGAGGCCCGACGTCGCGCAGCGCGTAGTCGAGGCCAAGCTGCGACCACTTGCCCTGGCCCATCTGGTGGAAACGCAGCACCTGCACGCGTTCCACGCCGGCAAGCCCGGCACAGAACTCGGCCACCGCCTCGACGTTGTCGTAGCCATCGGTCAAGCCGGGGACGAGAACGTAGCGGATCCACATCGGCCGTTGCAGGGCCGCAAGCCGCCGCGCGTGGTCGAGCGTCGGTGCAAGGGGCTGACCGGTGATCCGTTCGTGGACGCTGCCATCCACCGATTTGAGGTTGAGCAGGGTGAGATCGATGTCGGCAAGATCGTCGTCGGACAGGCGCTCGCCCAGATGACCGGAAGTGTCGAGGCAGGTATGCAGCCCGGCTCGCTTGCAGCGCCGCAGGGTCTCGACGAGAAAGCTCCGCTGCACCACGGGCTCGCCTCCCGAGAGCGTGACGCCGCCTCGTGATTCCCTGAGGGCGGCCGCGTACTTGCCGATGACCTTCATGGTGCGCGACACGGTCACGGGGCTGCCGTTGTGCGTGTGCCAGGTGTCGGGGTTGTGACAGTGCAGGCAACGCTGAAAGCAGCCGGTGAACACGATCACGAAGCGCAGCCCCGGACCGTCGGCGGTGCTGCCGATCTCGTAGGAATGGACGTAGCCGACCGGATCGTCCGACGGCGCGTCGAGCTCGGTGTCTCCGGGGTAGATCGAACGGTAGTCGCTGGCAAGCCTGGACTCGCGCGCGCCGCGCCGTGCGATGCGCAGTGAGTAGCGGCTGCCGACCAGGGTTTGCGCCATGGCGCGTACTTGCATCACGGGACGTGTGAGAATCGGCGCCGCGACGTGACCTTGGGCCCGCTGCTCGCGCCGTGGCGAATTCTCGGCTCGGCGTGCGGGCCCGTCTTTGCAAATCTCGACATTCGCGCAAGCGGAATCGATAATCCGCGACGACATCGCCAACCCCGCTGGCGAGTGAGGATCCGCCGCCGGAATCCACGTCGCTCGCATGGGAAAAGCCGATCGCCGACATCACCGATGACCGTGAAGAAGCCCTGCCAGAACGCCAGCTTGCCGCCTGCCGAACCGAGCCAGCGGGTCGGCGCCTTCACGCTGATTCCCGGTCTCGTCAGGAGCCTGGGGGGCGCCCCGGATGCGGTCCTGGCCGAGGCCGGCGTGCCGCCCGGCACGCTCGATCATGCCGATAACCGCATCGCCTACCGGAGCCATGGGCGTCTCCTGGCCGCGGCTGCGCGGCATGCGCGTTGTCAGCACTTCGCGCTCGTCTGCGGACGCGCATGGCAGCTTCACCATCTGGGGCTGCTCGGGGAGATCGTGCGCAACGGTGAGACGGTCGGCGATGCCCTCCGGCTGCTCGCCGTCTATCACCGTCTCAATGCCAGCGGGGGCGTGGCGTTCTTCGTCGACCACGCGGTTGCGGCGGACCTGGGATACGCGATCTATGCGCGCGATGTCGAGAGCGCCGACCAGATCTATCTCGCCGTTCTCGCCGCCGGCTTCAACTACCTGCACGAGCTCTGCGATGGCGCGCGGCCGGTCGAGGCCGTGCTCTTCCCGACCGCACCGCCGCCGTACGCCGGCGAGATGCGGCGCTTCTTCGGCTGCCCCGTGCAGTTCGACGCCGATCGTGCCGCGTTGCGCTTCCGAAGCCACTGGCTGAAGCGACCCGTGCCGGGCGCCAGCGCGCAGCGCCGCCGGATGCTCGAGCATCAGGCGCTGTCGTCGGGGCCCGGGGATCTCGTCGATCGCGTCGAGCGCTCGCTGCGCATGCTGCTCGTGATGGGCAGGCATTCGGGGGACGACGTTGCGCAGTCGCTGGCGCTCCATCGCCGCACGCTGAACCGGCGCCTCGAAGCCGCGGGCACGAGCTTCCAGGAAGTCCTCGATCGCGTGCGCTTCGCGGTCGCGCGCCAGTTGCTCGCCAGCGGCGACCTGCCGATGGACGAGATCGCCATCGCCCTCGGTTACAGCGGACTGAGCGTGTTCCAGCGGACGTTCCGACGCTGGTCCGGCGTGACGCCGGGACGCTGGCGCCGCGATGCGCAGCACGGCGGCGTCGCGCCCGACGAGCGTTCCGCTCCGATGCCGTCGTCCTGAGTCTCGCCGTCGTCTTGCGGGGCAGTCCCCGCGGGTCCGCGACGACCGACGATTCTCCGTCGAACGCAGCGCCGCGTTGGCGCAGCCGGACGCACCGTGCTGGTGCGCATGTGCCGAACCGAGTTGGTGCGCATGCGCCGCAGCGAGTGCTGCGCATGCGCCACAGCGAGTGCTGCGCTCGTGTCAGATTGTCGAGATTTGCAAGGACATGCGCGCGCCGCCTGCGCAATGATCCGCCCCGGAAACGACGGTGGACAGGGGAGCATCGGCGGCGCGCGATACCGCCCGGCTCCGTCGCCGTCTCCTGACAGCGAAGTCACGTGCAACAGGAGGAGCCGATGGGCAAAGGTGCAGGCGCGTCCGCGTCTTTACAGGTGGCCGGGGGCTTCAGCCGGTTCTTCTCAGCCGCCGAGGCGCGCATCGATCGCTGGCGGAGCCTCAACCGTCTCGCCAAGGCGCTCGCGGCGGGAGGTGACGCCGGAGCGTCGCTGCACGAGCAGGCGGCAGAGATGCTCGGCGAGCTCGTTCCGCTCGAGGCACTGAACGGCTATCCGGGCCCGCACCTCGTCGCCCGGCTTCACGATCGCCTGCAGTCCGGCGACGCCACCGGGTTCGCCCGCATGGTCGGTCGCATCAGCGGCGCGCTCATGTCGAACAGCTACCGTGACGATGCCGAGGCATGGACCGCCGACGACGAGTCCGAGACCCGCCTGCCCGATTTCCTGCCGCCGTCGGTGGGGCATGGGCAGGCCCGGCGACCGTACTTCGAGGTGCTGATCGTGGCCGCCGGCGATCGTTCGACGTGGCCGCAGCTGCGCGATACCTTCCGGCGGTTGCGTCGCGAGGAGGATGCGTTCCAGTACGAGCCCGTCGTGGTGGGCAGCTTCGAGGACGCCGTCCTCGCCGCGCTCTTCAATTGCAACCTGCAGTCGGTGGTGGCGATCGAGGGCTTCGCCTTCGAATCGCAACTGGGCTCCCCCGCGCTGCGCGAATTGCTCGCCGTGCATGTGCCCGAGAGCGCGCGCACGGGGCTCGCCGACCTTGGCGTTCCGCTGTGTCGTCTCCTGCACTCCTTGCGTCCCGAGCTCGATCTCTTCGTGGTGACCGACCACGACGTGGGCAAGCTCGCCGGTGCCGACGACGCGGGCATGGTGCGTCGCGTCTTCTACGGGGTGGAAGAGCCGATGGAGATCCACCTTGCCATGCTCGCCGGCGTGGCCGAGCGCTACGAGACGCCGTATTTCGACAACCTGAAGCGCTACGCCGCCCGTCCGATCGGCACCTTCCACGCGTTGCCCGTTGCGCGCGGCAAGTCGATCTTCAAGTCGAACTGGATTCGCGACATGGGCGAGTTCTACGGGGCGAATCTGTTCCTCGCCGAGTCGAGCGCGACGACGGGCGGACTCGACAGCCTGCTCGAGCCCACCGGCAACATCAAGCGCGCGCAGGACCTCGCGGCGCGCGCCTTCGGCGGCGACCGCACGTTCTTCGTGACCAACGGCACGTCGACGTCGAACAAGATCATTCACCAGGCCCTGCTGCGGCCGGGCGACATCGCGCTGATCGACCGCGACTGCCACAAGTCGCACCACTACGGCATCGTGCTGGCCGGCGCCGAGCCGCTGTACATCGACGCGTATCCGCTCACCCAGTACTCGATGTACGGCAGCCTCGCGATCCGGCCGATCAAGGAGGCGCTGCTGCAGCTGAAGGCCGAAGGCAAGCTCGATCGCGCGCGCATGCTCGTGCTCACCAACTGCACCTTCGACGGGCATATGGCCAATGTCGAGCAGACGATGCTCGAGTGCCTCGCCATCAAGCCCGACCTCGTCTTCCTCTGGGACGAGGCATGGTTCGGCTACGCCCGCTTCTCCCCCTTCCTGCGCCGGCGCACCGCCATGGGCGCGGCGGAGCGGCTGCGCGCCATGATGCGCGACGCCGACTACCGCAAGCGTTACGAGAAGCACGCGGCGGATCTTGGGAAGAGCGACCCGAAGGGGCTGAAGCTCGCGGACACGCCGCTCCTGCCCGACCCCGACAAGGTGCGCATCCGCGTGTACGAGTCCGACTCCGTGCACAAGTCGATGTCGGCGCTGCGCCAGGGCTCGATCATCGTGGTCGCCGATCAGGACTTCCCGGCGGTGGAGGCGGCTTTCAAGGAGGCCTTCTTCACGCACACCTCCACGTCACCCAACCTGCAGATCATCGCGTCCATCGATCTCGCGCGCCGGCAGATGGAACTCGAGGGCTACGAGCTCGTGCAGCGCGCCATCCAGCTCGCCGTGGAGATCCGCCGCGAGATCAATGCGCATCCGGTGATCTCGCGCTACTTCCGGGCTGCGACGCCGGCGGAGATGATTCCCGCGCAGTACCGCCAGTCCGGATTCGCCGATTTCGGCGAGTCCGGCCGCACCCTGGCCGACACGCTCACGGCGCTGCGCGAGGACGAGTTCTTCCTCGACCCCACGCGCATCACGCTGCTCTGCGGCAAGGCGGGCTACGACGGCACCCAGTTCAAGGCGCTGCTCGCCAGCGAGTACGACATCCAGATCAACAAGACGTCGCGCAACAGCGTGCTGGTGCAGATCAACATCAACAACACGCGCAGCGACATGGCGCATCTCGTGAAGGCGCTGGTCGACATGTCGCACGCGATCGACAAGCGCCTGGCCGACGGCGGCGAAGCGGAGCGCGCAGCCTTCGCGGCGCGCGTGAAGTCGCTCGTGGAAGACGTGCCGGACCTCCCCAACTTCAGCCGATTCCACGACGCATTCCGCCGCAACCCCAAGAGCAGGACGCCCGAAGGCGACATGCGCGCCGCCTACTACATGGCCTACGACGCGGCCAACTGCGAGTACCTCAAGCTCGGCGACAAGCGCATCGACGAGCGCCTGAAGAACGGGCCGGAGCTCGTGTCGGCCAAGTTCGTGATCCCGTATCCGCCCGGCTTCCCGATCATGGTGCCGGGGCAGGTGGTCAGTGCGGAGACGATCGCGTTCATGCGCAAGCTCGACGTGAAGGAGATCCACGGCTTCAACGCGTCACGCGGGCTCGAGCTGCTCACGCCCGAGGCGCTCGCGCGGCACCGCGCGGCGGCGGGCCGGCACTGATCGAGGCAATGTTCCCAGGCGAGCGGAGGGCGAGATGATCCAGTGGCTGTTCGACACACTCAAGCAGTACCCGGAGCTCGCGATCTTTCTCGCGCTCGCGCTGGGCTACTACTTCGGCAAGTTCACGTTCAAGGGCATCGGGCTCGGGGCGGTCACGGCCACCCTGATCGCCGGCGTGGTGATCGGGCAGATCGGGATCACCATCAACCAGCCGCTGAAGGCGTTCTCGTTTCTCATGTTCCTGTTCGCCGTCGGCTACGGCGTGGGACCCCAGTTCGTGCGCGGCATTGCGAGCTCCGGCCTTCCCCAGGCGATCTTCTCGGCGGTGATGTGCGTCTTCAGCCTGATCACCGCCGTCGTGGTCGCGAAGGTCGCCGGTTACGACCTGGGCTACGCCGCGGGCCTCTACTCGGGATCGCAGACGATCTCGGCGGCGATGGGGCTCTCGACCGATGCGATCAACCGGCTGGGACTGCCTGCCGACCAGGCCAAGGCGATGCTCGACTCGATGCCGATCGCCTATGCCGTGACCTACATGTTCGGCACCATGGGTTCGGCGATCGTGATCGCCATCCTCGGACCGAAGCTCCTCGGCATCGACCTGGTCGCCGCCTGCAAGGACTACGAGGAGAAGCACGGCGGCGGCAAGAAGACGGCAGGCGGCCCGGGAACCGGCTGGTACCAGCGGGTCATCCGCGCCTACAAGGTGCAGCCGGGCGGCAAGGCAGCGGGCCTGCGTGTCTCCGAGGCGGAGGCGCTGGTGCCGGAGGCACGCGTCTTCATCCTGCGCGTTCGCCGCGGTGACCAGATCGTCGAGGCGACGGCGGATCTCGTCCTCCGGGAAGGGGACGTGGTGGCGGTCGCGGGTGACCGCGAGGTGATGGTGAGGGTGCTGCAGGGCGCGGTCGAGGTGGAGGATCGCGAGCTGCTCGCGGTGCCGATCGAGGGCATCGATGTCCTGGTGACGAACAAGGAGGTCGACGGCAAGACGCTCGCCGACCTCGCGGCGCGCACCGAGACGCGCGGCGTGTTCCTGCGCAAGATCACGCGGGGGGCGACGGCGACCGACATCCCCATCATGGCCGGGACCGAGATCAACCGCGGCGACCTGCTCACGCTGGTGGGGCGCACGCAGGACGTGGCTGCGGCGACCCGGATGCTCGGGGTCGCGGACCGTCCGACCGACATGACCGACGTCGCCTTCGTCGGTGCGGCGATCGTGATCGGTGGCCTCATCGGGGCGCTGGTGTTCAAGGTCGCCGGTGTCCCGATCACGCTCTCGACGGCCGGCGGCGCGCTCATCGCCGGGATCGTCGGCGGCTGGCTGCGCTCGGTGCGTCCCACGTTCGGACGCATTCCGACGCCCACCGTGTGGTTCATGAACTCGGTCGGCCTCAACATCTTCATCGCCATCGTTGGCATCTCCGCGGGACCGGGGTTCGTGAACGGACTGAAGACCCAGGGCATCGGTCTCTTCCTCTGGGGCGTGGTCGCCACCACCGTTCCGCTGATCCTCGGCATGTTCATGGCCAAGTACGTGTTCCGCTTCCACGATGCGCTCAACCTCGGGATCATTTCCGGATCGCGCACCACGACGGCGTCGCTCGGCCTCGTGTGCGACATGGCCAAGAGCCAGATCCCGGCACTCGGCTACACCGTGACCTATGCCGTCGGCAACACGCTGCTGACGATCTGGGGCATGGTCCTGATCATGCTGCTCTCCTGATCCACGCTGCCACGCGGATCGAATCCGACACGAGGACCCCATGGACGACATGACACTCAAGCAGTACGAGAAGCTGGGCCCGTTCGAGATCAAGGATTTCCTCCAGAAGGCGGCATCGAAGGCCGCGCAGGAGGCCTCGATCTCGTATCTCAACGCCGGCCGCGGGAATCCGAACTGGGTGGCGACCGAGCCGCGCGAGGCGTTCTTCCTGCTCGGGCAGTTCGCCATCACCGAAAGCAAACGCGTGCTCGACTTGCCACCGGGCGTGGGCGGCATGCCCAAGGCCCCGGGCATCGCGAGCCGTCTCGATGCGTGGCTCGCGAAGCACGGCGACATGCCGGGGGCCCCGTTCCTGCAAAGGATGGTGCCTTGGGCGGTGAAGAAGTTCGGATTCGACCCCGATACGTTCGTGCACGAACTCGTGGACTCGATCATCGGCGATCACTACCCGGTCCCGGACCGGATGCTGGTGCACAACGAGCAGATCGTCCACGAGTACCTGCAGTGGGCGATGTGCGGAAGCCCGCGGCCGAAGGGCAGGTTCAAGCTCTACGCGGTCGAAGGCGGCACCGCCGCCATGTGCTACATCTTCAAGTCGCTGAAGAGCAACCGCCTCCTGAACCCCGGCGACACGATCGCGCTCGGCGTGCCGATCTTCACGCCCTATATCGAGATGGCGCACCTCGAGGACTACGATCTCAAGTTCGTCGAGGTGCATGCGAAGCAGGAGAAGAAGTTCCAGTACCCCGACAAGGAGCTCGACAAGCTCCTCGATCCGAAGGTCAAGGCGTTCTTCGTCGTCAACCCGGGCAATCCCTACGCGGTGGCGATCGACCCCGCCACGATCAGGAAGATCGGCGCGGTGCTGAAGAAGCGGCCGGACCTCATCCTGCTGACCGACGATGTCTACGGCACGTTCGTGCCGGGCTTCCGTTCGCTGATGGGCGAGTTTCCGCGGAACACGATCGGCGTCTATTCGTACAGCAAGTACTTCGGCTGCACCGGGTGGAGGCTCGGCACGGTCGCGGTGCACGAGGACAACATCTTCGACGAGATGATCGCCCGGCATCCTGAGCCGCTGAAGAAGGTGCTCGACAAGCGCTACGGCGGGCTCACACTCGAGCCGCGCAAGCTCGCCTTCATCGACCGCATCGTGGCCGACAGCCGCGACGTGGCGTTGAACCACACGGCGGGCCTGTCGCTGCCCCAGCAGGTCATGATGTCGCTGTTCTCGCTGTCCGAGCTGATGGACGAGAAGAAGGACTACCAGAAGGCCTGCCTCGGCATCGTCAAGAAGCGCTTCCAGGCCACGATCGAGGGCCTCGACATCGAGGTCGGCAGCAACGAGTCCTTCGACTACTACTACGGCCTCATCGACTTCGAGTTCTGGGCGAGGAAGTACCTGGGCGAGGACATCGTCGAGTGGATGAAGGAGAACGTCCATCCGCTCGACATCGTGTTCCGGCTGGCCGAAGATCACGGCATCGTGCTGCTCAACGGCAGCGGATTCGCGGCGCCGGACTGGTCGGTGCGCATCTCGTTCGCCAATCTCGACGACCATGTCTACGACGATATCGGGAGGGCGGTTCGTGCCATCGCGCGGGGCTACCGGCGTGCCTACGAGGCGTCGAAGGGCAATGGCGGCACCGCTGGCGGCGGCAAGAAGGCGAAGACTGCGAAGCGCTAGCGATCCACCGCTGCGACTCGGACGACGGCCCTGACGACGATGCGCGAAGGCTCCCCGACGCCGCCTGCCTCCGCGTTCGCGCCCGCGGCGGCATCGCGCGGCCGGCTGCTGCGTTCCCGCAAGCCATGGAGGATCGCATGACGTGGATCGCGGCAACGCTCGCCAAGTACCCCGAGATCGCGGTCTTCCTCGTGGTCGGCCTCGGTTACTGGGTCGGTGGTTTCAAGATCGCCGGCTTCGGACTGGGGCCCGTGACGGGATCGCTCCTCGTGGGCATGCTGGTAGGGTGGATGTTTCCCGTGGCGGTCTCCTCCACCGCGAAGTCGGTGCTGTTCCTGCTCTTCCTCTTCGGAATCGGCTACTCGGTGGGACCGCAGTTCTTCAAGGCGATGAAGGGCGACGGGATACGCTGGGCGCTCCTCGCCATCGCGATGTCGGTGAGCGGTCTCGGGATGGCGTATGCGGTGGCGCGCGTGCTCCAACTCGATCCGGGGCTCGCGGCGGGACTGCTGTCGGGCGCGCTCACGGAATCGCCGGCGATCGGCACTGCCACCGAGGCGATCAATGCACTGCCGCTGCCCGAAGCCGAGCGCGCCCGCCTCGTGGGTCATGTTGCTGTCGCCGATGCCCTCTGCTACGTCTTCGGCGCGCTCGGCGTCATCGTCTTCTGCAGCGTGGTGGGGCCGAAGCTCCTGCGCATCGACCTGAAGCGCGAGGCGGAGGCGGTCGAGGCCTCGCTCGGCATGAAGCGAACGGGCGCGGGCTCGGCATCGGGGTGGCGGCCCTTCGAACTGCGCGCCTATCGCGCGGCGACCGGCGGGCCCGTCGCCGGCCGCAAGGTGCACGAGGTCGAGGGGATGTTCCCGGGGACGCGGATCTTCATCGAGCGCATCCACCGCGGTGACGACATGTTCGAGATCGAAGCGAATACCGACATGATCGTGCAGGCGGGCGACATCCTCGTCGTGTCCGGGCGACGCGAGGTGCTGACCGAGATCATCGGCCGTGCCGGGGCCGTCGAAGTCGAGGATCCCGAGGCGCTCGACGTGCCCGTGACCGCCTGCGGCGTCTTCGTGACGAGTCGCGCGATCGCCGGCAAGACGGTGGAGGAGATCGCGCGATCCGATACGCCCTTGCGTGGCGTATTCCTGCGCGGCATCACCCGCGCCGGACAGGATCTGCCGGTGGCGCCGGGCACGACCATCGAGCGCGGCGACGTCGTGCACCTGTCCGGGCGCACGCAGGCGGTGATCCGCGCCGCCGACGCCATCGGCGAGAAGGTCATGCCGACCGAGGCGACCGACTTCGTCGCGCTGGGCTTGGGCATCGTCACCGGCGCGGTGGTCGGCCTGCTGATCGTGATTCCGCTGGGCGGCCTGCGCATCGCGATGGGCACGAGCGTGGGGACGCTGCTCGCCGGCCTCGTCGTGGGCTATCTGCACTCCATTCGTCCGTGGTTCGGCCGCATCCCGCCCGGCGCCGTGGCGCTCATGATCGCGCTCGGGCTCGCGGCATTCGTGGCGATGATCGGCCTCGGCGCGGGCCCGCACTTCGTGAGCGCGTTGCGCGAGTCCGGCGTGGGGCTCTTCTTCGGCGGGATGGTCGTGACCATCACGCCGCTGCTCGTCGGACTGTATTTCGGCCGTTACGTGCTCAAGCTCAATCCCCTGCTGCTGCTCGGCGGCCTCGCGGGTGCCCAGACCATGACCGCGGCGCTGGCCGCGGTGCAGGAAAGGTCGGGGAGCACGGTCGCGGTGCTGGGCTACTCCGGCACGGTCGCGGTGGGGCACATCCTGCTCACGACCTGGGGAACCGTAATCGTGCGCCTCGTCACGTGAAGGCAGTGGCGCCTCGGATGCAGCGGCTCGCTGTGGTCGCCGGCCTGCTGTGCCTGCTGGCGCTCGGAGGCTGCGTCTACTACGAACCCGTCGCGGTCGGTCCCAGCGTGCAGCAGCGCTTCGACCGGTCGTGGGACGCTGCTCTCTTCGCGATGCGCGATCAGGGGGTGACGATCGAAGCACAGGATCGCGGCGCCGGGGCGATCCGCGGCACGCGCGGCGGAGTCACCATCGTCGCCTCCTTGCGGACGCGGCCCGACGGCAGCATCGAGGTGCGCTTCGATCAGCCAGGAGGCGCGGCCGCCGATCCCGGGCTCATCCATCGCGTATCCGAGAGTTACGAGCGTAGGATGGGACGCTGACGGCGCCCTCGGCCCGCCGGGTGAACCGGGCGGCCGCGCAGCTCAGGAACGATGAGTGACGAACGACCGCGTCTGCTCGACCCGCTCGACCGCATCTCGGAAGTGCTGTTCGGCCTCATCATGGCGGTGACCATCGTGGGCTCGCTGTCGATCGCCACCGCAGGAGAGATCGAGGTCCGCACCGTGATGATCGCGGCGCTCGGCTGCAACATCGCGTGGGGCATGGTCGACGCGGTCATGTACCTGGTGCGCGGTGCCGCCGGGCGTGCGCGCCTCTGGAAGCTCTGGCAGCGCGTGCGCGAGTCCGACGCCGATACCGCGCGGCGACTGATCGCGCGGGAGCTTCCGGAGCATCTGGCCGCAGTCCTCGGACCCGTCGAGATCGAAGCCATGCGCGAGCACCTGATGGCGATCCCGCTTCAGGAAGCGCGCTTGCTGCGCGGGCGCGACTTCCTCGAAGCCTTCGGCGTCTTCGCGCTCGTGGTGCTGGCCACGTTCCCGGTGGTGCTGCCGTTCATGCTCGTCGCGGACACCGCGCGTGCGATGCTCGTCTCGCAGGCGACGACGGTGGTCATGCTCTGCATCGCGGGCGTCGGCCTCGGCCGCTACGCGGAATACGCGCGCCCCTGGTTCACCGGCGTGGCCATGGCGGTGTTCGGCGTGCTGCTGATCGTCGCGGTGAAGGCGCTTGGTGGCTGACATGCGGGCAGCGCTGGTCATGGCGGTGGCGCTGCTTCCGGTCGCCGCGAGCGCCGCCGAGGCGCAGTGGCGCGGCGCGGTGACCGGCTCCTACTACGCCATGCGCGACGAGCCCGACTTCGGCGTCGGCGTGGCCACGCTCGCCCGCGGCCGCCTGCATCTCGAAGGCCGGTGGAACTACGAGGCGATCGACGCGGGCTCCGCGTTTGTCGGGTGGACGTTCGCGGGCGGCGACACGGTGACCTGGGAGGTCACGCCGATCGTCGGCGTGCTCTTCGGATCTGGCCGCGGCGTGATTCCTGGCGTCGAGGCGAGCGTGGCGTGGAAGGCGTTCGACGCCTATGTCGAGGCGGAGTACGTCGACGACCGGCGGGAGCCCGGCTCGCGCTACTTCTACGCGTGGACCGAGGCCGGCTGGACGCCCGTGGAGTGGCTGCGGCTCGGACTCGTGGGGCAGCGAACGCGGACGGTGGGCGCGGGGGGCGACGTGCAGCTCGGGGCGTTCGCGCAAGTCACGGTGCAGCGCCTGACGCTGTCGCTGTACGCGTTCGGTCCCGACGGTGGTGCGCGCTACGTCATCGGTGCGGTCACCTTGACCTTCTGATGATGCGAGGGACCATCCGTGACCCACCTGCAACGAGGCCCCGTCGTGAATCTCACATTCGCCGCCATTGCAGTCCTTGTCACCGGCACCCTCGCCGCGGCTGCGGACGCCGCGGAGATTCGCGATGCCGCGTCGATCCCGAGGTTCTCGGCGGCGCAGCCGGGCCCGCCGCCCGCGCCCTGGGAGGTCGTGAAGGTCAACGAGAAGAAGAAGCTCACCGCGTACGACCTCGTCGAGGAGAGCGGTAAGGTCGTCCTGCACGCGGTATCCCAGGGAAGCGCCAGCGCCCTTGGCGTGCCCACGAGGATCGACGTCGCGAAGACGCCGATGCTCGCCTGGCGCTGGAAGGTCGCAGGGCTGATCCACGGCGCCGATCACGCTGTCGCCAGCAAGGAAGACGCGCCGGCGCGCCTGATGCTCACCTTCGACGGTGACAAGGGCAAGCTGCCGTTGACCGATCGAACGACGATCGGAATCGTCAGCCAACTGTACGGGCGCGACCTGCCGTATGCGACGCTGATGTACGTGTGGTCGAATGACCTGCCCGTCGGCACGGTCATCGCGAATCCGCACACCAAGCGCATCCGGATGCTGGTCGCGTCGAGCGGGAAGGGCGGTGTCGGCGCATGGCAGTCGCTCGAGCGAAACCTGCGCGACGATTACCGGAAGGCCTTTGGCGAGGAACCGGGGCTGCTGACGTCGATCGCCGCGTTCACCGACTCGGACAATACCGGCTCGCGTGCCGAGGCGTGGTACGGCGACATCGCGCTGACGGCAAAGCAGAAACGAACGACTCGCCCACACGGCGACGCAGGCACGAACGGCCGCGCGTGCCGCGCCTGTCGGCCGGGCGCTGCCCTTCGGCAACACCCGGCGTCGTGAGCGTGCTACTTGGACGGCTGCTTCGGTTCCTCGCGCGCCTTGGTGGCGGCGTCCCCCGCGCGGCCGGAATGGCCCTTGTCCTCCGTCGTCTTCTGGACGTTCTCGCGGGAAGCGGACCGCCGGGCAGCCTTGGCGTCGCCCGACATGCCGCTGCCGCCTGCCTTGGCGGCAGCGTCGCCGGCGCGTCCGGCATGGCCCTTGTCTTCCGTGGTCTTCTGGACGTTGGCCTTGGAGGTCCCCTGCCGCGCAGCCTTGGCCTCCTCCGACATGCCGGTGCCGCCTGCCTTGGCCGCGGCGTCACCCGCGCGACCGCTGTGGCCCTTGTCCTCGGTGGCCTTCTGCACGTTATCCGGACTGGCCGCGCGCCGCGCGGCGGCCGGGTCCTGCGGCGTTGCGGGCGCTGGTGCCTGCGCCTGAGCCGCTACTGCGAACGACGCTGCGATCAGCGCCATCACAAGCCTGTTCATACGGTTACCTCGCGTGGTTGGGATCGCGACGGGCATCGGGTTGACCATGCCGTCTCGTCCCACCACGCTAGCCGTTCGGTGCACCGCCGTCCATGACGTGGATCACGCGTGATCCGGCGGCGGACGTGTCGCAGTTGCACGCGTCATCGGGAGCCGTTCTGGCCGGCGGGAGCCTCCTCGCCGTCCTTCACCCAGGCGACGCCGAGCGTGTACGCGACCGCGAGCACGACCGGGCCGACGAACAGGCCGACCAATCCGAATGCGAGCAGGCCGCCGATCACGCCCAGCAGGATCAGGATGAGCGGCAGGTCGGCGCCACGCCGGATCAGCACCGGACGCAGCACGTTGTCGAGCGAGGCGACGCCGATCGACCAGACGCCAAGCGCGATCGACCACGTGTGCTCGCCGGTGTACCACAGCCACGCGACACCGCCGAACAGCACGAGGCCCGGGCCGATCTGCGCGACGCAGCAGATGAGCATCAGCACTGAGAGCAGCGCGACGTAGGGCACGCCCGCCACCAGGAAGCCGAGTGCGCCCAGCGCCGTCTGCACGACGGCGGTCACGACGATGCCGAGCGCGACGGCACGGATCGAGGCGCCGGCCAGCACGACGATCGCGTCGCCGCGCGGCCCCTGCAGGCGGCGGAAGAAGCGGCGCGCGCCGGTGGCCCCGGTCTCGCCGCTCGCGTAGAGGACGCCGCAGAACAGGAACGTGACCAGGAGGTGCACGACGACGCCGCCCAGGCCCCCGAGCTGCGAGAGCAGCCACGTGCCGATCTGCGCCATGTACGGCGTGAGTCGCGACGCGAGCGAGGCGGGCCCGGCCTCGGCGATCTTCTTCCATTCCTCCGATGCTTTGGATCCGATGAGCGGGATCGATTCCACCCATTCCGGCGGCTCGGGAATGCGCAGGTCGATGTTCTTGAGGTCCGCGAGCCGCTCGGCCTGCCCGGCGATCGTCGTGGCGAGCGAGACGAGCGGCCCGATCACGATGACGAGCAGGAGCGTCATCATCACCGCGACCGCGAGCACGCGCTTTCCCCCGAGCCGCCGCTGGATCGCGATCAGCATCGGCCAGGTCGCGACGACGATCATCGTCGCCCAGATGAGTCCGGGCAGGAACGGCCGGAGGATGTAGAGGCTCGTCCCGCCGATGAGCAGGATGAACGCGACGCCGAGGACGACGCGCGTGAGATTGAAATAGGTCGGAGACTGCTCGTCGGACATCGTCTGGCTCCCGTCACCAACATGATCCATTCCGGTTCTGCCGAAATGGACGAAATCGCGATGGCCGGCCCCACCGTCGCGGGAAAGGCCGACTCAATGTAACGCATGACCCTGGTTCGGATGATGCAGGAGAACTCGTGTCGGGCAGAAGCCTCTCGCCAGGTCTCACTGGCACTGCAGTGATAGCACTCCAAGTGCTGCGCCCGATTCCCTTGTGGTTCATGGACTCTGCGGTCGCAGTCATGAAGCGGGATGCCATTGCGGCGAGCTCTCTACGAAGGCTGGCATGGACGTCACTGCGTACAAGCCATTGACTCCGCAAGCGCTAACGGCGCGCTGGCGGGAGTTGTTGGATGACCCGGACGCGCCGGAACGATGCGAATTGGACGAATCTGGCGAGGTGCATGTGAATCCCTCACCGACGTTCAAGCACCAGCGCATCGTCGCCGCACTGGGGCCGCAGATCGAGAGCGCACTGGGCGGAGAGGTTGGCAGCTACGCGCTGCAAACGTCCATCGGCGTGAGATTCCCGGACTTGTGCTGGGCGCGGAACTTCGAGGAGCTGGCTCGCAGTGGCGGTGGTGCTGATCCGCTGCTCGAAATGCCGTCGATTTGTATCGAAGTGATCTCCCGTTGGGACAAGCGCAAGAAGATCAACGAGAACGTACGAGCCTATCTGGCCGCGGGCGTGCAGGAGGTCATCCTCGTCGAAACCGACGCCCGGCTTCGATACTTCACGAGTGAAGGGGAACAATCCGGCAGCATGTTCGGGCTTCAGCTCCAGGTTCCCAGCCATACCTATCCCCTGTAAGACGGCAGCTCGACGCGATGCCCGGAAACGGCCCACGGGTCAGAACAGCGGCGGCATCCCCGTGCTGCGTTCCGCCGGTGGCGGCGCCGTGTCGCCGGTCATCCGGTCGGCGTCCACTACCCAGCCGCCGCCCATCGCCTTGTAGATCGCCACGCTCGAGCTGAACGTGGAGGCGCGCACCGCCGCGAGCGTGAGTTCGGCAGGGAAGAGCTGCTGCTCGGCCTGCAGCACCGTCGTGTACGAGGTATAGCCGCCGTCGTACTGGAGGTGGGCGAGGCGCGAGTAGTCCTTGAGCGCGTCCACGAGCCGCTGCTGCGCGGCGAGCTGCTCCTGCACCTTCTGGTTGGCGACAAGCGCGGAGTCCACTTCGGAGAACGCGTTCTGGATCGCGTAACGGTAGTTGGCCACCGCCGCTTCGCGGGCACCTTCCGCCTGCGCCACCTGCCCGCTCACCGCGCCGAAGGTGAAGATAGGACCCGCGAGCATGCCGGCGTAGCTCCACACGCGCGCCGGCCCGTGGAAGAGATCCGACAACGACGCGCTGGCGGTGCCGCCGCCGCCGGTGAGCGAGATCGTGGGGAAGTAGAGCGCGCGCGCCGCGCCGATCTGCGCATTGGCGGCGATGAGCTGGTTCTCGGCCTGCACGAGGTCCGGGCGGCGCGTGAGGAGCTCGGACGGGATGCCTGCCGGCACGCCCGGCAGCGTGAGCTCGTAGATCGACTTGCCGCGCGCGACCGGCCCCGGATTGCGGCCGAGGAGCACGCACAGAGCGAGCTCGGTCTGCGCGATCTGCGACTCGATCTGCGGGATCTGCGCGGCGGCGGTCTCGTACTGCGATTGCACCTGCGACACGTTCATCTGCGAGATCTGCCCGTACTGGAACTGCAGCTTGAACAGGCGCAGCGATTCGCCGTAGGTGGAAAGCGTCTGCTTCGCCACCACGAGCTGCTGGTCGAGCCCGCGCAGCGTGAGGTAGTTCGACGCCACGCTCGCCACGAGGGTCAGGATCACGCCCTTGCGCGCCTCGTCGGTGGCGAGGAGACTGGCGCGCGCCGCCTCCGACAGCCGCCGGATCCGGCCCCAGAGGTCGATCTCCCAGCTCGCCGACAGCAGCGCCTGGTAGGAGCTTTGCGGATTGGGAAGCAACGCCGCGATCTCGGGCGCGGTGCCCGCCTCGGTGCTGCGCGCGCGGCCGGCGGAGCCGTTGTAGCCGAGCTGCGGAAACAGCGACGAGCGCGTCTGCGTGAGGACGCCCGCCGCCTGCTCGACATTGCCGGCGGCGACCTTCACGCTCTGGTTGTTGGCGAGCGCCTCGACGATCATGGCATCGAGCACCGGGTCGTTGAACTGCTTCCACCATTGCGTGTTGGCGGTATCGGCAGCGTCCTTCGGCGAGTACGTGAACGTGGCGGGCGTATCGATCGTGGGCCGGGTGTAGTCGGGTCCCACGGTGCAACCGGCGGCGAGTAGCGCGAGCATCAAGAGCGGCGCGAGTCTGCGGGCAGGAGGGCGCATGCGCTTCAATCTCCGCTACGCGCCGGCGGCGGTTCGGGTGCGTCCGGCGCTGTGGCGAGCGTCGGGCCGGGACCATCGTGCACGGCGGGCTGCGTGGTCTCTCCGGCGGCCTCCTTGCCTTCCTTCATGCGGTCGAAGAGATAGAAGAGGAGCGGGACGTACAGCATTGCGAGCGTCGTCTCGCCCAGCATGCCGCCGATGATCCCGGTGCCGATGGAGTGACGCGCATTGGCGCCGGCCCCCACCGCGAGCGCGAGGGGCAGGCAGCCGATGGCGAAGGCGAGCGACGTCATGATGATCGGCCGCAGGCGCTGCTCGCCGGCGAGGATCGTCGCTTCCATGATCGACTTGCCCTCCTTGCGGAAGTCGATCGCCGCGGAGACGCGCAGCACGGCGTTCTTGGCGCCGAGGCCGATCAGCACGAGCAGGCCGATCTGGAAGTAGACGTCGTTGTCGAGTCCGCGCAGGTGATTGGTGAGGAGCGCACCCAGGATGCCGAAGGGCACCGCCGACATCACCGCGCCCGGCAGCGTCCACGATTCGTACTGCGCGGCGAGCACCAGGAACACGATGATGAAGCCGAACACGAAGGCGAGACCCGACGTGCCGCCGGACTGCTTCTCCTCGAAGGCGAGCCCCGACCAGCCGTACTGGTAGCCCGGCGGCAGCACCTGCGCGGCGACTTCCTCCATGACCCTGATCGCGTCACCCGAGCTGTAGCCGGCTGAGGCATTGCCGTTGATCTTGGCGGCCGTGAAGCCGTTGAAATGCGGGAGGAGGTCGGGCCCGGACGTCCACTCCGTGGTGACGACCGACGACAGCGGCACCATCTGATTCTGGTTGTTGCGGGTGTACAGGCGGGTCAGGTCCTCGGGATTCTGCCGGTAGCGGGCATCCGACTGCAGGATCACCCACCACACGTTCGAGAAGAGGTTGTACTGGCTCACCGCGAGCGAGCCGAACTGGGCCTGGATCGCGCTGTAGACGTCCTGGATCGGCACGCCCAGGAGCTGCGTCTTCTCGCGGTCGACGTTGGCCTTGAGCTGCTGCGTGCTCGCGGTATAGGTCGTGGCGAGACCGGTGAGCTCCGGCCGCTGGCGCGCGGCCTTGAGGAAGTCCTGCATCACGCGATCGAGCGCGACGGGATCGCCGGTGCCCGTGTCCTGGATCCAGAACTCGAAGCCGCCGGTGGTGCCGATGCCCGGTATCGCCGGGGGCGCGATCGGGATCACCACCGCCCCCTCGATCTGGCTCGCCTTGGCGAAGAACGTCTGCAGGATCGTGCGCACGTTCTCCTTCTTCGCCGTGTCGATGCTCTCGTAGCGCTTGTCGAAGTCGGTGAAGGTGACGAAGATCGTGCCGGCGTTGGTCTTGAAGCCGCCGTCGAGGAGGCTGTAGCCGGTCACGACGGTGCGCGTCTGCACGCCGGGAATGTCCTTGAAGATCGCGTCGGCCCGGTCGGCGATCTCCTGCGTGCGGGCGAGGCTCGCCGCCTGCGGCATGATGATCGCCGCGAACGCGTAGCCCTGGTCCTCGTTGGGGACGAAGCTCGTGGGCAGCACCTTGAAGAGGTGGAAGATCGAGTACAGGAACACGGCGAGCAGGATGAGCGCGACCACCGCGTACTTGATGATGTAGGTGACGGCCGCGCCGAAGGCCTGCGTGACGCGATCCACCTGGCGGTTGAACCAGGCGAACGGCCCGCGGGTGGGCGGTGGCGTGTGCTTGAGCATCACCGCGCACATCGCGGGGGTGACGGTCAGCGCGAGGAAGCCCGACACCGAGACCGAGATCACGATCGTGATCGCGAACTGCTTGTAGAGTTGGCCGGTGGTGCCCGGCAGGAAGGCCGCCGGAATGAAGACCGAGCACATCACCAGCACCACGGCCACCAGCGAGCTCGCGATCTCGCCCATCGAGCGGATGGTGGCTTCCTTCGGCGGCAGGTGGTGCTGCTGCATGTTGCGCTCGACGTTCTCCACCACGACGATGGCGTCGTCCACCACCATGCCGATGGCGAGCACCAGCCCGAACAGCGTGAGGAGGTTGATCGAGAAGCCCAGCGCCAGCATGCCGGAGAAGGTGGCGATCAGCGCGATCACGATCGCCACCGAGCAGATGATCGTGGTGCGGAAGCTCTGCAGGAAGAGATACACCACCAGCACCACCAGCACGATGGCCTCGAAGAGCGTCTTGATCACCTCCTTGATCGACAGCCGCACGAAATCGTTGGTGTCGAGCGCGACGATGTACTCCATGCCGTCCGGAAACTTCGTCTTCATCTGCGCCATCGTCTCGCGCACTGCCTTGGAGACGGCGAGCCCGTTCGCCCCCGGCTGCTGGTAGACCGCGATGATGGTGGCCGCGGTGCCGTTCATCTGGCTGTTGACGATGTACTGCTGCAGGCCGATCTCGGCGCGGGCGACGTCACCCACGCGCACGATGGCGCTGCCGTCCTGCGAGGCGCGCAGGATGATGTTCTCGTACTGCCGGGGATCGGTGTACTGCGGCTGCGTGATGACGGGAAAGGTCAGCTCGACCGGGCCGGCATTGGGCTGCTGGCCGATCTGTCCGGCACCGAAGAGCTGGTTCTGCTGGTTGATGGCGTTGGCGATGTCGCTCGTGGTGATGCCGAGCGAAGCCATGCGGTCCGGGTTCATCCAGATGCGCATCGCCTGGTTGGGCACGCCCATGATCTGCGCCTGCCCCGCGCCGTTGACGCGCTTCAGCGCGTCGAGCACGTACACGTTCGCGTAGTTCGCGATGTAGTTCGCGCTGTAGCGGTTGTCCTTGGCGTAGATCGCGAGCAGCATCATGATCGACGACGACTTCTTCTGCACGTTCACGCCCTGCTGCACCACCGCCGACGGCAGTTGCGGCATCGCCAGATTGACGCGGTTCTGCACCTGCACCTGCGCGATGTCGGGATCGGTGTCGAGCGAGAAGTAGATCGTCATCGTGAGCTGGCCGGTCGAGCTCGACGACGACGTCATGTAGAGCATGTTGTCGACGCCGTTGATCTGCTGCTCGATCGGCGAGGCCACGGACTCGGCGAGCGTCTTCGAATCGGCGCCCGGGTAGGTGGCCGACACCGTGACCTGCACCGGGGTGATGCTCGGATACTGCGCGACCGGAAGCTGCCACATCGACACGAGGCCGGCGAGGCAGATGATGAGCGCGACGACCGCCGCGAAGACCGGACGCTCGATGAAGAAGCGCGACAGCATGCCGGCGCCTCCCTACTGCTGCACGCGCAGGTCGACGCGGCGCGCCTGGTCGTCGGTGCCCGATCCCGTCACCGTCAGCGGCGGCACGAGCTCGAGGCGCTTGGGCTCCACACCGAGGCTCACCAGCTCGTCGCGCACGGCCAGGGCACGCTTCTTCGCGAGCTCGACGTTGGCCGCGTGATCGCCGGTGCGATCGGCGTAGCCGGTCACGAGGATGCGCGTGCCGATGCCCACGTATGCCGCCGCCGCCATGCGCAGCGCGCGCTGGGCGCCAGTATCGAGTGCGGACTGTCCCCTGTCGAAGTAGATCGCCACGCTCGAAGGCGTGGCCGAAGGATACGGGGCGGGCAGCGCGGCCTTGCCGGCGGCAGGATCGCCAGGTGCGGTGCCCTTCACGGGGGAACCACCGGGTGCCGGCGTGGTTGCCGGGCCGGTGGATGCGGGCTTGGCGGGCTCCACGTAGGCCGACGCCTTCACCGCCGCGCCCTCGGAGAGCCGGATGCCGCCGTCGACGACCACCTTGTCGCCGTCGTTGAGGCCTTCCGAGATGATCCAGCCCTCGCCGCGCCACTCGCCGACCACCACCGGCCGCAGCTCCGCGTGGTTGTTTGCATCCACGACCCACACGAAATGACCCTTGGCGCTCTGCTGCACGGCGCGTTGAGGCACCACGATGGCGCTGGGGCGTGTCGCGCCCTTGAGCCGCACCCGCACGTACTGGTTGGGCCGCAGCACGCCCGCCGGATTGTTCACCGTCGCACGCAGCATGAAGGTGCCGGTGGTGGCGTTGTACGAGGGGTCGGCAAACGTGATCGCGCCGCTGTACGGGAAGAGATTGCCGTCCACCATCTCGATCTCGACGATGAACTTGCCGCCTTCCGGCAGGCGCAGGAGGCCGTTGCGGACGTCGTTGCGGATGCGCTCCATCTCGTTCTCGGAAACGCTGAAGTTCACCCACATCGGGGTAAGCACCGACACCGTGGTGAGCTGCGCGTTCTGCGGGCTGAGGTAGGTGCCGTCGGCGACCACGGCGAAGCTCGACACCCCATCCACGGGCGAGCGGATCGTGGTGTAGCTGAGGTCGAGCTGCGCCTGCGTCACCTGCGCCTTGGCCTGCTCCACCGCCGCGGCCGCCTGCTCGTACTGACCCTGGGCATCGTCGAGGTCCTTTTGCGACAGCGCGTTCTGCTGGGCGAGCGGCCGCGTGCGGTTGAGGTTCTGTGTTGCCACCTGCAGTGCCGCCTGGTTCCGCTGCAGTGCCGCCTTGGCCGCGTCGAGCTGGGCCTGGAACGGCTTGGGGTCCATCTGGAACAGGACCTGGCCGTTCTTGACCACCGAGCCTTCCACGTACATTCGCTTGTCGAGCCATCCCGAGACGCGCGCCTGGACGTTCACCGCCTGCGAACTCTGGGTCTGCGCCACGTAGACGGCCGTGACGGGCACGTCGTGGCGCTGGATCGTCTGCACGGTGACCGCGATGGGACCCTTCTCGGGGGCCTTGGGGGGCTCGCGGCCGCAGCCGGCGGCAAGGGCGCCGGCTGCGCAGACGAGCGTGACGAGGCGCGCCGCGCGCACGCGCGGCGAATGGGGCATCGGCGTCATGGGAGGCGGATCGGGGCGGGCGGCGGGCACGGCAGGGGGTGCAGACGGCAAACGTGGCTTTGTATACCACTCGCCTTCGTTTGTCGAACGGTCGCCGATCCGTGGCGCGGCCTGGGGGCGCGCCACGCGCGTGCGTGGCGCCCTGCCGGTCGCGTCGTCACTCGCAGCGCCGCGGCCCGGTGCCGCAGTCTCAGTGCCGAGGCCGGCGTCGTGCCGTCGTTCGCAGGGTGCGGCCCTATGTCCGGGGTGATCGTGCAGCGGTATGCTGAGCAGATGCCGCCGGCGCCGCGTCGCCCGTCTGCGTTGCCGGAGGAGCAGCCTCGAAGCCGCCGCCAAGCGCGAGGTGGAGGTTCACCCGCTGCACGAGTCGCTCGGCCTGCACGCGCAGGAGCGCGACCTGAGAGGCATACAGCGCAAGCTGCTGCTGCTGCACCGCGCGCAGGTCGCCCGCACCCACGCGGTAGCGCACACCCGCGAGCTCGAGGGCGCGCGCGTTCTCGCGGACCGCGACGGCAAGCAACGTCTCCCGATCGGCGAGTGCAAAGCCGTTCGACAGCGCGTCCTCGACCTCGGCGAAGGCGCGCGCGCCCGTGCGCCCGTACTCGGCGACCGCCTGCTGCTGCTCCGCCGTACGCACCTCGACCTGGCCTTGCAGTTGTCCGCCGAGGAAGAGCGGCTGCAAAAGGCCTGCCCCCAGGCTCCACACGGGGTTGTCGTGGTTCTGGAGCAGGAAGAGCTCGCTCGAGATCGTGGTGATGCTGGCGGTGAGGGTGATCCGCGGCAGCCGCGCCGCCTTCGATTCCTCGGTGCGGTAGAACGCGCCTGCCACGCGCCGTTCGGCGGCGATCACATCGGGCCGCCGCTCCAGCAACTCCGACGGCAGTCCGACGGGCACGTTGCCGGGCCAGCGGCTCAACGCTGCCGGCACGGCGAGCGTCGCGGCCGGGTAGCGTCCCGCGAGCGTTTCGAGGCCGCGCAGCGCCTGCTGGCCGGCCGCCTCGAGATTGCGCTCGGTGTCGCGCAGCGAGGCCACGCTGGCGTCGGCCAGCGCCACCTCGTACTCGTCGCCGCGGCCCACGCGGAGGCGCTCGCGCGCGAGATCGGCGAGTTTCGTCGCGGACTCCCGCATCGCGGTGGCCTGCGCCAACTGCTGGCGCGCCTCGATGGCGAGGAACCAACCCTTGGCGACGAGCGCCGCGATCGACTGCCGCGCGTACTCGGTGTCGAGGCGCGCCGCGTCGTACTGCGCTTGCGCAAAGGCTTGACCGGAACGTACGCGACCCCAAAGGTCGAGCTCCCAATTCACGAAGAGGCCCACACCCGACAGTCCGCTGCTGTCGGACATCTTGCCGCCGCCGCGGCCCATGAGGCTCACCTGCGGGTAGAGGGTGGCGCCCGCCACCCGCAGGTAGCCCGCGGCTTGCGCGACGCGTGCCTGCGCGACCCGCAGGTCCACGTTGTAGGCGAGCGCCTCCTGCACCAGCGACGACAGCGCGGGATCGTGAAACGTCGCGAGCCAGCCGGCGGCCACGGGGTTCGACTGCTCCGGTTGTGCTGCCGCGTATTGCGCCGGCACCACCACCTGTGGAAGGGCCTCCTTGCGCACCTCGTCCATCGGCGGCGGCGGCGCGAGCGCGCAGCCGCCCGCGAGGAGCGCGACGGCGATGCCAGCAGGGCGACGCAGCATCAGTGCAGCTTCAGGATGAGGTAGTTGAGATACGAACCGACGCGCAGGATCACCTTGCGCACCACGTGCAGCATCGCGCCGTGCTGCGTGTAGATGGCGGCCTGCCCGACGGCGCCCGCGGCGAGGAACACATCGCGATCGCGCTCGGCCAGATCGAACTTCACGGCGAACTTGCCGGGCGGCTGGGTGGCGAGCGTGGACAGCGGGATGGTGCCGCTCGGCGGCAGCGAGCCCTGGCCGATCGCCCACACGATCGAGTCCACCTTGCCCTTGACGATGCGCGCCGGATAGGTCTCCAGCGCGAACTCGGCCTCGTCGCCGGGCTCGACCTTGGTCAGCTCGTTCTGCGCATAGAACGCGACGACCTGCCCCTCGGCTTCGACCAGGGTCATCACCGGATTGAGCGGCAGCCCCGCCACGAAGGCGCCGGGGCGCAACTGCAGGTTGATGACGTGGCAATCGCAGGGTGACAACGTCGTGGTCTGCTCGAGCAGCCAGCGCGCGTTTTCGAGCTGCGCGCGAATCTGCGCGACCTGCGCGTAGGTGCCGTCGACCTTGGTGCCGAGCTTCTGGCGGACCTGCGCGACCGACGCCAGCGCCTGCGCCTCGGCCGCGCGCGCCTGCGCCTCGGCGCTGCGCGCGGAGTCGCGCTGCCCGGTGAGTTCGGCCACCGTGGTCTCTGCCTGCTCGAGGTCGAAGCGGTTGCCCGCGCCGGAGGCGGCCAGTTCGCGATACTGCTCCACCCGCTTGCGGGCGAGCACCAGCTTGGCGTCGATCTCCGACTGGCGTGCGGTCGACTGCGCGATGACGGCGCGCGACTCCGTCACCTTGGCCAGCGCGCCGCCCAGGGACGCCTGCGTCTCGCGCTGCCCGCCCTCCGCCAGGGCGAGCTGCGCCTCGAGGTTGGCGACGTCGAGCTCGTACGGCGTGGGATCGACGCGGAACAGCACGTCACCCTTGCGCACGAGGCGATTACCCTCCTCGACGGGAACTTCGAGCACCCGTCCCTTCACCTGCGACACGATGGGAATGGTGTACTTGTACACGCGCAGGTTCGACGACGTGGGCGCGACCACGTTGAGCACGAGGATCATCACCGTCAGGCCGACGACCGGAATGATCGCGACGATCACCTGCGACGTGATGTTCCACGGCAGCCAGCGCAGCTTGATGAAGATGAGCCAGACGAAGAACGAGTAGATGCCGAGGAGAAGGGCTTCCATCGCCTAGGCCTCCGCCGCCCGCGCTGCGACGGACTCGGCGGGCGCCGGCAGCGCGTCGAGCTCCTTGCGCAGGGCGGTGAGCGCGGGCGTCAGGCGGCCCCGGTCGGCCATCCACTGGAGCTCGTCGCGAAGGTGCGCGAGGTCGTCGGCGGGAAGCTGCCCGGCCCTGGCGCGCTCACCCTGCTCGAGGAAGTAGTCGTCGTGCTTGTCGGTGCCGTAGGCGGCGCGATACGCCACGGGCCGCGTGTACGCCCAGATCCAGGCGACGGGCCACAAGAGGCCGCCGAACAGCAGCGACAGGAGACACACGGTGTTGATGGCGTCCTTCTGCGGATGATGGCGCTTCTCGGCGATCTTCTCCGGCAGCACGTGGATCATCCAGAACACGACGATGGCCCCGATGGGCACGACCACGAGCACCACGATCGCGATCCAGTCGGCCATGGTGTCGAGCGCGTCCCCCGACAGGAACGACGCATGGGCCAGCGGGGTGAAGAGTGCGAGGACGAGACCCAGGCACCAGCGCGACGGCATTGGCATTGGGGGAGAAGGCGAGTGGAGGCGCAAGATTGTACGCGCGATCGTCAGCGGGAGATGTTGCTTTTCCGGACACTCCGGGGTGGCGTCCGCGCCCGGATGCTGCCCCGCGATCGGGATGTGCCCGCGGCATGGTGGCGATGCCCCGGCATGGAGGCGATACCCCGGCATTGGGATGAACCCCGGTCTGCGCGCCTCAGAACAGCGGCTGCTTCGCCGACCTCTCGCTCACCGCGGGCGCCCGCCCGGCCGCGGTCCCCGCGTCCGCGAGATCGACCCAGCCGCCGCCCATGGCGCGATACACCGCCACGAGCTGCGTGTAGACCTCGGAATACGACTGCACCGACGCGAGCTCGGCGCTGAAGAGCTCGTTCTCTGCGTAGAGCACCTCGAGGTAGCTCGCGTAGCCGTTGTTGAAGCGCACGCGCGACAGGCGCGCGTATTCGCGCAGCGATGTCACGCGCTTGGCCTGCGCCGCGGCCTCCGTGCGCTTCTTCGTCGTGCCCACGAGTGCGTCGTTGGTCTCGCGAAAGGCGGCGAGGATCGTCTGCTGGTACACGGCCACGCTCGCGGCGGAGGTGGCGGTGGCGCTCGCCACCTGGCCCTCGATCGCACCGGCGGTGAAGAGAGGGCCGGCGAGCCCCGCGGCGAGCGTCCAGGCGGTGGCCGGTCCGGTGAGGAAGTTGGTGAGCGCCGCGCTGATCGACCCGAGCGATGCGGTGAGGTTGATCTGCGGGTAGTACAGCGCCTGCGCCGCGCCCACGTCGGCGTTGGCGGCGATCATGTCCTGCTCGGCCTGCAGGATGTCGGGACGGCGGGTGAGCAGCGCGGCGGGGAGGTCGGCAGGAATCGCCGGCATCGCGAGCTGGTCGAGGGACTTGCCGCGCGGGATCGGGTAGGGGTTGCGTCCCTGCAGCGTGGCGATGAGGTTCTCCTGCGCCGCGATGCGCTGCTCGATCGCGGGGATTGCCGCCAGCGCCTGCTGGTACTGCGACTGCACCTGCTCGAGCTCGAGCCGCGACACCACCCCGCCCTTGTGACGCAGGTCGAAGATGCGCAGGGTATTGGCGTTGTTCTGCGCCGTCTGCTGCGAGATCTCGAGCTGCCTGTCGAGCGCGCGCAGCGCGATGTAGCTCGCTGCCACGCTGGTCACCACCGACAGGACCACGCCGCGGCGTCCCTGCTCGGTGGCGTAGACGCGCGCCTGCGCCGCCTCCGATTGCCGGCGCACGCGGCCGAAGAGATCGAGTTGCCACGAGGCGCCGAGCGCTCCCTGGTAGAGGGAGTAGTACGGATCGGCGCCCTCCGGCAGCGGCGAGGTGCCCACGCGCGTGCTGCGATTGCGGCTCGCGTCGAGGCTGTAGTTGGCCTGCGGGTAGTACTGGCTGCGCGTGGTCTGCAGCTGGCCGATGAAGGCATCCACGCGCGCGGCGGCAGCCACGAGGTCGCGGTTGTCGCGCAGCGCGCTGTCGACGAGCTCCGTGAGAACGGGATCGCCGAACCCAACCCACCAGCGCGCGTTGGCGGCATCGGCCGCCATCTCGTAGGTGACGCGCCACGCGGGCGGCGTGTCAACCGTGGGTTGCACGTAGTCGGGGCCCACCGTGCAGGCAGCCAATGCGAGCGTCGCACACGCGGCGGCAGCCATGCTGCGGCGGCGCCGCGCGCGCGCACCGTTGCCGGTGGCGTCGTCCCGCTCGCGCGGCCCGCGCGTTGCCGTCATGTCCGCCTCGAATCGCTGCGCACGCGGGGTGGCCATGTCAGGGGTCCTCCGCGGCTTGCGCCCGTGCGGCCGCCGCATCGTCGGGTGCGCGCGCGGACCCGCCGCCCTTGCCCGCGACGCGCTGCGACATCGACTCCAGCAGGAAGAAGAAGAGCGGCGCGAAGACCACCGCCACGAGCATCGACGCCAGGATGCCGCCGATCACGCCGGTGCCGATCGCGCGCAGGCTGTTGGCGCCAGCGCCCGTGGCGATGGCGAGCGGCACGCAGCCGAATCCGAACGCGAGCGAGGTCATCACGATGGCTCGCAGTCGCGCCCTGGCGGCGGCGAGCGCCGCCTCACGCGGCGCCATGCCCTCGCGCACGTGCTCGATGGCCACCTCGCAGATGAGGATCGCGTTCTTGGCCGACAGGCCCACCAGAGTGACCAGCCCGACCTGGAAGTAGACGTCGTTCTCGAGTCCCACTGCCCAGGTGAGCAGCAGCGCGCCCAGCACGGCGACCGGAATCGTGAACACCACGGCGATCGGCAGCGTCCACTTCTCGAACTGCGCCGCCAGCAGCAGGAACACGAGGATCAGGCCGAAGACGAAGGCCGAGCTCGACGTGCTGCCCGATTCCTTCTCCTGCAGCGCCTGGCCCGCCCACGCGTAGGAGAAGTCGCCGGGGAGCTCGCGCGCGACCTCCTCCATGGCCGCGAGCGCCTGGCCGGAGCTGTAGCCGGGGGCCTGCGAGCCCGTGATCTTGACCGACGTGAAGCCATTGAAGCGCGTCACGATCTTGGGGGAGGCCACGTACTTCGTCGTGATCAGCGCCGACAGCGGCACGTTGGCGCCGCTCTTCGAGCGCAGGAAGATCCTGTCGAAGTCCGACGGCTTCATGCGGTACTCGGCGTCCGCCTGCAGGATCACCCACCACACGCGCGAGAACTGCGAGAACTGGCCCACGACCTGCGAGCCGAAGAAGGCCTGCATGGTGGCGAAGGCCTCGGCGACCGTCACGCCGAGCACCTCGGCCTTGCTGCGATCGAGGTCCACGAAGAGCTGCTGCGTCGCGGGACGATAGGTCGTCGACACGCCCTGCAGCTCGGGCCGCTCGCGCGCCTTGGCGAGGAAGCTGCTGACCGCGACCCCGAGCGCGCGCGCATCGACGCTGCCGCGGCTTTGCAGATAGAACTCGAAGCCACCCATCGCACCCATTCCCGGGATCGACGGGGGATTGATCGCGATCGTGAAGGCGTCCCGGATCGCCGCGAGCTTGGCGTTGATCCGCGGCAGCGCGGCGAACGAGAGCATCGACGGATCGCTGCGCTCCTCGAACGGCTTCAGCGAGGCGAAGAGGATCCCGCCGTTGTTGGCGAGCTGGCCGTCGAGGAGGCTGTATCCCGCCACCGAGGCCACGTCCTGCACCGCGGGGTCGGCGGAGACGATCTCCTGCACGCGCGTGGTGATCGCGGTCGTGACCTCGAGGCTCGCCGTGTCCGGCGCCACGATCGCCGTGAAGAAATAGCCCTGGTCCTCCTCCGGCACGAAGCTCGACGGCAGCGTGCGGAACATGTACCAGATGCCGGCGAGGATCAGGGCGAACGCCAGCAGCGCCAGCGGCCAGCCGCGCAGCGTCCGCGCGACGACGCCCACGTAGCCGTCGCGCAGCTTCTCGAAACCGCGCTCGAAGGCGCGGAAGAAGCGGTTCTTCTGCCCGTGCTGGGCCTTGAGGATGAGCGCGGCGAGCGCAGGCGAGAGGGTGAGCGCCATGATCCCCGAGATCACCATCGAGATCGCGATGGTCACCGCGAACTGCTGGTAGAGCTTGCCGGTCACGCCGCCCAGGAAGGCCACGGGGAGGAACACCGCGACCAGCACCAGCACGATCGAGATCAGCGCGCTCGCGATCTGCGTCATGGTGAGCTTGGCGGCCTCGAGCGGCCCGATCCCGCGCTCGGCCATGTTGGCCTCGACGCTTTCGACCACCACGATCGCGTCATCCACCACGAGACCGATGGCGAGGATCATGCCGAAGAGCGTCAGCATGTTGATGGAGAAGCCGAGCAGATGCATGCCCACGAAGGTGCCGATGATCGAGATCGGCACCGCGAGGATGGGGATGATCGTGGCGCGCAGCGACTGCAGGAAGACGAACACCACCAGCACCACGAGCACGACCGCCTCGAAGAAGGTGTGCACGACCTTCTCGATCGAGTTGAGGGTGAACAGGCTGGTGTCGAGCGCGATGCGATAGTCGATCCCGGTGGGAAACGACTTCTTGAGCTCCTCGAGGCGCGCGCGCACCGCCTTGGCCGTGGACACCGCATTGGCGCCCGGCTGCTGGTAGATCGCGATGGTGGTCGAGATCTTGCCGTTCATGCGGCTCACCACCGAGTAGTCGCGCTTGTCGAGCTGCACGCGGCCGATGTCGCGGAGCCGCACGGTGGCGGCGCCGGTCTTGTCGGCGCGAATGATCACGTCCTCGAACTCCTCGGGACGGGTGAGCAGTCCCTGCGCGGTGATCACGAAGGTCTGCTGCGTTCCGGGCACCGAGGGCTGGCCGCCGATCTGGCCGATCCCGAACGTCTGGTTCTGGCTCTGCAGCGCGTCGCTCACCTCGCGGACCGTGATGCCCAGCTGCGCCATGCGGTCGGGCCGCAGCCACACGCGCATCGCGATGTCGGGCATTCCGAGCACCGACGCGCGGTTCGCCCCGGGAACGCGCTTCAGTTCGTCGAGGACGTAGAGGTTCGCGTAGTTGTCGACGTAGGTGGACGTGTAACGGTCGTCGTTGGAGTAGATCGACAGCACCATCATGATGGACGACGACACCTTCTCCACCGTGACGCCCTGCTGCGTGACCGTCTGCGGGAGCTGCGAGAGGGCCTGGTTCACGCGATTCTGCACGTTCACCTGGTTGATGTCGGGATCGCTGCCCGGCGCGAACACCGCCTGGATGGAGACGCTGCCCGACGACGAGCTCGTCGACGAGAAGTAGAGGAGATTGTCGACGCCGTTGACCTGCGCCTCGATCGGCGCCGCCACCTGGTTGGCGATCACCTCGGCGGTGGCGCCCGGATAGCTCGCCGAGATCGACACCGATGGCGGGGCGAGGTCCGGATACTGCTCGATCGGCGCCACGGACATCGCCACGAGGCCGGCGAGCACGAACAGGATCGAGATGACCGCCGACAGGATGGGGCGGTCGATGAAGAAATGCGTGAACATCGGCTACTGCTTCCGGACGTTGGGGGCCTTGCCGGTGTCCGCTGCCTTCGGCGCCGCGGGGCCGGGCGCGGCGGCTGCGCTCTCCGCCGCGACCCGCACCGGTTGTCCGGGAACCACGCGCATCATCCCGTCGACGATCACCCGGTCACCCTTGGCGAGGCCGGTCTGGATCACGATGTCCTTGTCGCCCACGTAGTCGCCCACGATCACGGGACGCACCTCGGCGACGCCGCTCGCGTTCACCACGAAGACGGCGTGGCCATCGCTGCCTTGCTGCACGGCGAGCTGCGGCACCACGATCGCGTTGGGCCGCACCGCGCCCAGCAGTCGCGCCGTCACGAACATCCCCGGCCGCAGCTCCTGCTTCGGGTTGGGAATCACCGCCCGCACCATGAACGAGCCGGTGTCGGGGCTGAACGAGGGATCGGCAAAGCCGATCTGCCCGCGGCGCGGAAACACGCTGCCGTTCGGAAGCACGAGCTCAACGTCGAAGTTGTCCTCCTTGGGGGCCACCACGAGCTTCTTCTCGGCGAGCTCCTGGAAGTGCGCCATCTGGTTCTGCGAGATGGAAAAGTTCACCCAGATGGGATCGAGTGCCGCCACGTAGGTCAGGTTGGCGCTGTCGGCGAGCGCGTTCACATACGCGCCCTGGCGCTGCAGCGACCGGCTCGCCACTCCGGTGACGGGCGAGGTGATCGTCGCGTAGCCCAGGTTGAGCGTCGCCTCCTCGACCTTGGCCTTTGCCGAGAACACCGCCGCGCGCGCGGCTTCGAGCTCCCCTTTCGCGCGGTCGAGGTCCATCTGCGGCAGGGCGTCCTGGTCGGCGAGCGGCTTCACGCGCGTGTAGGTGACCTGCGCGGTGTCCAGGCGCGCTTCCTGCGCCTGCAGTTCGCCCCTGGCGGCGTTGAGCTGGGCGAGGAAGGGCTTGGGGTCGAGTTTGAACATGAGCTGGCCCCGCTTCACGAGGTCGCCCTCGGAATACGCGATGCTGTCGAGAAATCCCGACACCCGGGCGACGATGTTGACCTGCCGCGAGCTCTCCGTTTGCGCGACGAACGTCGGCGTGTAGGGGATCGCCTGCGGCTCGATGGTGAGCACCCTCACGTCCGGGGCGGGCCGCGCCGGAGGCGGCGCCTCCTTGCTGCAGGCCGCGGCCAGCACGGCGACGACCGCCAGGGCCACGAGCGGTCCCCCTTCGCGGCGGGAGAACAGGGAGGAGGGGCGAAGTCGGCGTTCGATCATGAGGCGAAGCGGCCTGGGGCCAGAGTGAGCACGGCTCGCGAGGCGAGCGACGGCGAAGCACGGCCGACCCCTTCGCCGCGCCGGCGGTTGCGATTCTCCACCCGGGGTGCGTGCCAATGATGGCACGAGGACACGCTAGCGGGCGAGTCGTCCCGTCAGATCGTGCGCGTCGGAGGCGGTCACCACGACGCGCACGAGGTCGCCGGCGCGCAAGCCTCCGGCGCCCGTCACGTGCACCACGCCGTCGATCTCCGGCGCATCGGCGCTGGAGCGGGCGACCGCGCGCGTCCCGTTCACTTCGTCCACGATCACGTCGATCGTGCGGCCCACCTTGCGGGCGAGCCGGCCGGCGCTGATGCGCTCCTGGACGGCCATGAAGCGGGCGCGACGCTCCTCGCGCTGGTCATCCGGAACGGGATCGGGCAGGTCGTTGGCGGCCGCGCCTTCGACGGGCGAGTAGGCGAAGCAACCGACGCGGTCGAGCTGCGCTTCCTCGAGGAAGGCGAGCAGCTCCTCGAACTCGCGCTCGGTCTCGCCCGGAAAGCCCGCGATGAAGGTGGAGCGGATGGTGATCTCGGGGCAGATCGCCCGCCACTGCCGGATCCGCGCCAGCGTGTTGCCGGTGTTGGCCGGCCGCTTCATGAGCTTCAGGATCCGCGGGCTCGCGTGCTGGAACGGCACGTCGAGGTAGGGCAGGACCTTGCCTTCCGCCATCAGCGGGATCACGTCGTCGACGTGCGGGTAGGGGTACACGTAGTGCAGCCTCACCCATGCGCCGAGGCTCCCCAGCGCCTCGACGAGTTCCTTCATGCGCGTCTTCAGCGGGCGTCCCTGCCAGAAACCCGTCCGATAGCGCACGTCCACCCCGTAGGCGCTCGTGTCCTGCGACACGACGAGGAGTTCCTTCACTCCTGCCTTGACGAGGTTCTCCGCCTCCTGCATCACCTCGCCCAGCGGCCGCGACACGAGGTCGCCGCGCAGCGAGGGAATGATGCAGAACGTGCAGCGGTGATTGCAGCCCTCGCTGATCTTGAGGTAGGCGTAGTGGGTGGGCGTGAGCTTGATCCCCTGCGGGGGCACGAGGTCGACGAAGGGGTCGTGCGGCCGGGGCAGGTGCGTGTGCACCGCGCCCATCACCTCCGCCGTGGCGTGCGGGCCGGTTACCGCGAGCACCTTCGGATGCACCTCGCGCACGAGTTCGCCGCCGCGCCTTGCGCCCAGGCAGCCGGTCACGATCACCTTGCCGTTCTCGGCGAGCGCCTCGCCGATGGCGTCGAGCGACTCCGCCACCGCGGCATCGATGAACCCGCAGGTGTTGACGACCACGAGGTCGGCGCCGCCGTAGTCGGGCGCGATCGCATACCCTTCCGCACGAAGCTGGGTGAGGATCTGCTCGGAATCGACGAGCGCCTTCGGACAGCCGAGCGACACGAAACCCACGCGGGGGGCGGGGGTGGCGGCGGGGCGCTTGCGGTTCAAGATGGGGATGGCGTCGCGTGGGCGGCGACTATGGTTTCCACGGTGTCCGGCGCCGCCGCGCCGTTAGCGCGATGCAGCAAGACGCGCCGCAAACATGCGGATGCTGCGCCGCATTCGCCGGTCAGCGCTTCCGCTCGTCGTCCGCCGGTGTCGTCGCCGCGAAGTTGGGAAAGGGGAAGGAAGTGAACATGCCGCGCGTCTGGTCCTGCATGCGCTGCTGCATGTCCATGAAGAGCCGCGCGCTCTGCTCGAGGTAGTTGCCGAGCATCCCCTGCATCGCCGGCGCCTGCATCTGCATGAACTGCTTCCACAGGTCGGGCGTGAGCATCATCTTGTCGCCGTACACCTGCTTCGCCTGGTCCTGGAGCTTCTTCTGGATGGCGAGGAACGCCTTCACGTTCTGCTCCATGTACTGGCCCATGACCGTCTGCTGCGCGCTGCCGTAGAAGCGGATCATCTGCGCCAGCATCTCGGAGCTGAACATGGGCACGCCGCCGCCTTCCTCGTCGAGGATGATCTGCAGCAGGATCGAGCGGGTGAGATCGTCACCGGTCTTGGCATCGACGACCACGAACTCGATGTTGTCGAGGACCATCTGCTTCACGTCCGCGAGCGTGATGTAGCCGCTGTTGGCAGTGTCGTAGAGACGCCGGTTCGGGTACTTCTTGATGGTGCGTACTGCTTCGGTCATCGGGTGGTTCTCCTTGCCTGCGTCTGCTCTCGGCCAGAGGTGATTATAACTGACTGATTTATCTGATGTTTGACTTTGGTTAACGGTGCTCCTCACGGATTTTGTGCGACGCACCAAAAATTCCTTGACGTACGCCGCATCCGTCCCTACAATGGGTTTTGTGCGGTGCAGCAAGAGGTTGGCGGAAGCCCGGGAGCGCAGACCGGTTTCGAGGTCCGGCGCAGTCTTCCCTCCGGGCGCTGCCGCGAAGCTGGCCGCGAGCGGGCCTTGCGACGTTCTGGGACCGCTCACGCACCACTCGCCTGGGGCGCATTCGCCAAGGAAGGTGCGCCAGCTTACAGGACGTTCACGCAGCCGTCTGCGGATCCTCACTGACTGAAAGGAAACAGCATGTACAACCCGACCCAGGACCTCGCCGAGATCAACAAGGTCAACGTGGCGCAGGCCACCAAGTTTGCCGCGCTTTCCCTCGACAACGCCGAAAAGCTCGTGAAGTTCCAGCTCGGCGTCGCCAAGAATGCCTTCGCGCAGTCGGTCGAGAACGCGAACGCCGTCGCCGGCATCAAGGACGTCCAGGAACTGATCGCCCTGCGCACCCGCTTCGCCGAAGCGCAAGTGCAATCGGCGATGGGCTACTCGCGCAACCTGTACGAACTCGCGACCGAAGCCCAGGCCGAATACTCGGCGCTCGCCGAAGAATCGTTCGGTGCGTACAGCAAGGGCGTCGCCTCCTTCGTCGACAAGGCCAGCAAGTCGGCGCCCGCGGGCTCCGACGTTGCGGTGAACGCGTTCAAGTCGACGCTCGCCGCGACCACGGCCGCCTTCGACCAGTTCCAGAAGGCCAGCAAGCAGGTCGTGAGCATCGCCGACGCGAACGTTCGCGCCGCTGCTGCCACCGCCAGCAAGACCGTCAAGGCTGCCAAGCGGGCGTAAGTCTTGCGTATCCTCCGCCGGGTTCGCCCGGCGGGGCACGAAGGCGGGCGGCGGGGTTGAAACAGGCCCGCGGCACCCCACCTTCGAAGCCAGATGGTGATGTCTCCTACTGTATCGGTCTCCTCCTCCTGATCGATACAGCCTCCCGACGCCTCGCGGTGTGAATCGCGGGGCGCTTTTTTGTGCGGGCTCGCGGCGCCCCTCCCGGGCGGTGCGCTGCCTCCCTGCGGCCACGGCGGGAGCAAGCACGTCCCTGTTCGATCATGCTCAGCGGTTGCGTCGGCCATTCGCTGCGTCGCCCATTCGCCGCGTCGCCCATTGGCGGTTGATCCCCGTCAACCCGCGTCACCCCGGGATGGTCGTGAGTGGCACCGCGTGCCAAGATGCCGGGCGGGGCGTTGTTGCCCCGGGTTATCGTGAGGCATGCCGTGAGTGCTCCAGTGACCGACTACGTGAAGGCATGGCAGTGCATCGGCTGCGGCAAGATCGAAGCGCCGCAGACCTGCGTGGGGATCTGTCAGGATCGGCGGGTGGAATTCGTCTACGCGACCGACTACGAGGAAGCGCTCGCGCGCACCGACGAGGCGCAGCAGCGCGTGACGATGCTGGAGGCCATCGTGCGCCAGCTCGCCACCATCGTGCCGCGCGACGGCGAGTGGGAGCGGTCGTATCGCGCGCTGCAGCAACGCGCGCGGAAGGCGCTTGCTGACCACGAGGGAACGGCGAGCGAACAGGTGTTGCCGGGTGCGTCCGCGCCGTCGGCGTCCGGTGCCAACCGGCAGCCGCCGCAGGACGGGCATTGATGGCCGGCGCCGCTCACGACGCTGGACCCGTCGCCTCCACCCCATCGAGGCCGTCGCCCGCCGGGCCCGCTGCTCCCCCCGGGGCGCCCGCCACGCCCGCCGGCCCCGTCACGCCGCGTCCGTCATTCGCCGAACTCGCGGGCCTGTCGCCCGCCTATTTCGGATTGGTCATGGCGACCGGCATCGTGTCGCTCGCCGCCTTCCTGCTCGGTTACGGCACCGTCGCATGGATGCTGTTCTGGCTGAACCTCGTGGCGTACGCGGTGCTGTGGGTGCTCGCGGTGCTGCGCGCAGTCCTGCATCCCCGCCGCTTCTTCGGCGACATGGTCGATCACTCGCGTGGCCCCGGATTCTTCACCACCGTGGCGGCGACCGGCGTGCTGGGCAACCAGATGGTCCTGCTCGTCGCCGACCACCGCGTGGCCATGGCGCTGTGGGTCGTCGCGACCGTCCTCTGGGTCCTGCTGATGTACACGATCTTCACCGGCATCACCGTCAAGGCGGTCAAGCCGAGCCTGCGCGAGGGCATCAACGGCGCCTGGCTGCTGGCGGTGGTGGCCACGCAGTCGATCGCCGTGCTGGGCGCCCTGCTCGCGCCGCGGCTCGACCCCGCCTATCGGCTCGAGATGAACTTCCTCGCGCTGTCGATGTGGCTGTGGGGCGGGATGCTCTACATCTGGATGATGTCGCTCATCTTCTACCGCTATGCGTTCTTTCCATTCTCGCCCAGCGACCTCACGCCGCCGTACTGGATCAACATGGGCGCGATGGCGATCTCCACGCTCGCCGGGTCGCTGCTCATCGTCAACATCAACGACGCCCCCTTCCTGGCCTCGCTGCTGCCCTTCATCAAGGGCTTCACCGTCTTCTACTGGGCGACCGGCACCTGGTGGATCCCGATGCTCGTGATCCTCGGCGTATGGCGCCACGTGGTGAAGCGCTTTCCGCTCAAGTACGACCCGCTGTACTGGGGCATCGTCTTTCCGCTCGGGATGTACGCGACCTGCACGCACGAGCTCATGCTGGCGATGCGGTTCGACTTCCTCGGGTGGCTGCCGCAGGTCTTCTTCTGGATCGCCCTTGCCGCGTGGACCGTGACGTTCACCGGGCTCGTGCGCGACCTCTTGCGGCGGGCGGGGAGGCTCGGCGTGCGGGAGGCCGGTCGCGCCGCGGGGGGACGGTAGCTCCCGCCTACTGCCGCGCCTGCGAGCACTCCACGTTCATGTCCTTGCACACGCGCAGCACGGCGTTGAGCACCAGCGCCGCGGCATCCGGCTGCGGACCGGTGTGCGCCGACGTGATCATCATGTGCGTGAGGTTCTCGCCCACTCCGGACACGTTGATGCCGGCGATCTGCTGGCCGTTCGTGAACTGCACGATCTGCGCCGACGGATCCTCGCGCGTGATGCGCAGGTCCGTCCGGGCGCGCAGTCCACGGACCACCGCGGCGTAGACCTTGTCGGCGGGAGCATCGAGCATGACGGCCGCCGTGTCGTAGGCGGGGCCGTTGGCCTGCTCGGCCTTTTGCGACATCTGCTCCACGCGGCCCACGGCACGCCGCGCGAGGAGCACCCACTGCGCCTCGGCGACCGTGGAGACGAACATCGAGGCGACCGCCGCCAGGGCGATCATGCGACGGCTGTTGGCTGCCTTCATCTTCTTCGCCTCCTCTGCTGAACCGGTCGCCGCCGATGCTTCCGCGCCGGTAGCGGCCGACGACGCGTCACGTTACCGGTGGAATCCGCCGCGCCCGCCGAACCCGCCGCCGCCGCCCCGCCCCTCGAATCCGCCGCGCCTGCCTTGATACTGCTGCTGGCGCGTCCCCGCCATCCGCGCACTGCGATCCTGCTCGAGCTGGCCGTAACCCTCGAAGCGGCCCTGGCCGGCGGCGTTGCCGCCCTCGCGGAACGCACCCTCGCGCGCCCCCGCCGCCTGCGCGCCCATGCGCGATTGCGCGCCTTCCGCCTGTCCGCTGCGCCCCGCGCCGGCCGACGATGGCGCGGCGGCACGCTGTTGCCCGGCCCCGGCCGACGCCTGCGCGCCCGTTCGCTGCTGCGACGCAGTGGCCGACTGCGCATTGCGCTCGCCCTGCGGCTTGTTCACATCGTTCCACGACCCGTTGTCGTACTTCTGCCAGCCGCTGTCGGTCTTCTTGTAGACGTTGCCGTCGGCACCGGCATACACGTCGCCGCCCGACGTCTGCACCACCCCGCCGCGATTGCCTCCGGCGCCCGAGGCGCCGGCACCGCGCGCGCCGCTCGACGTGGTGAACGACCCGGCGCTGCCCTGTGCATTGCTGCGGCTTTGCGTGTGCACGGTCTGGTTGGGGCCGCTGATGGTGGACGAGCCCCAGCGACCGTACGCGTTGGCGTTCTGCTGCGTGGAGCCCGTGCGGCCCGTGTTCGCGTTGTACCAGTTCGCATTGCCGGCGGCGCCGTTGGGGCCCCATGCGGCGCTGCCGTGCGCATAGCTGCCGGTGCTGGGGTTGTAGGCCGAGAACGCGCCCGCGCCGCCGTTGGGTCCGTAGATGGCGCCACCCTGTGCCCAGGCGCCGGTAGTGGGGTTGTACGCGGTGCCGCCCCTGGCCGCGCCGCCGTAGGGGCCGTAGATCGCGCCGCCGTGCGCCCACGCGCCGGTCGCGGAGTTGTAGTAGGTCGCGCCGGCGTACGAGTACGGATAGGGGTAGTAGATGGGGATCGGGGCAGGGTAGATGTACGGCGGGTAGTAGTAGCCCGTTCCGTACACGAGCACCCCCGCGGAGACGAAGCCCATCGTGTAGCCCGCCGTGTAGCCGAAGGTCACGGTCTGCGGCGTGGACGCGTACACGCGCACGTAGGTGCACGGATACAGCGGACTCGACGGCGGAATCGTGTAGATCACGTCCGGAACCGCCGGCGTGAGCGCCCAGGGCCCGGTCGCCGCCGTGGCGGTGAACCACGCGCCCTGATAGCACGAGTAGTAGACGTTGCCGGCGCGGATCACCTGGAACGACGTGTTGGTGGCATAGGCGAGCGGCGTCTGCGGAATCGGCGCGAACGCCGGTTCACCGGCGTACACCACGTCGAGCCTGGCGTCGCTGCGCGACAGCGTGGCCTGCTGCGGGATCTGCGCCTCGATCAACGCCTGCTCGGCCTGCGGTGTGCCTGGCACCGACGCCAGCACGAAGCCACGCGGTCCGTCGGCCGGGATGCGGCGGAAGTCGTCGGGGAGCGACGAGGTCGCGAAGGCCCAGGGACCATCGAGGTTCCTCGCCGAGAACCAGCGACCGGAGACGAGGTAGTAGTACGTCCCCGCCGCATCGCGGAAGAGGGCAGCGTCGGTATTCGCCACATACGACAGCGACGTTCCCGGAATGGCCGCGTACTGCGGCGGACCGCTGGTCACGATGATCGCGGCCGGCGTGGTCGACACGAAGATCGTAGGTACCGTCGCGGGCGTGAAGGCCCGGCCGGGGATCTGTTTCTTCACGTCGGCGAAGTTGGCGTTGCCGGGCAGCGCACCGAACACCGGTGGCAAGGTGCCGGCCGGCATCCACGGTCCCTGGGCGCCGGCGGCCATCAGCCAGCCGCCGTTGTTGAGGAGGTACAGGGTGTTCGTGGCCGAGTCGCGGAACACGTCCCAGTTGGTGTTCACCGCGAACGAGAGTGACGTCCCCTGGATAGGCGCGAACACCGGCTCGCCGTCGAACACCACGAGGCTCGCCGGACGCGAACTCGTGAAGATGCGTGGCGGATTGTTGTCGACCGCGACCTCCTTCGGCTTCTCCTGCTCGCGCAGGCTCGCGGTCACCATGGCGAGCGGCACGCGCTTGGTGCCCATGTTCGCGAGCGCTTCGCGGATGCGCGTCTCGAACTGCGCCTGGCGCTCCGCATCCACCGACGGGAACCGGGCGGACACGAGCCGCGGCTCGGACAGGACCACCGTCCGCTCGGGAAGATCGGTCTGCGTGGCGAACGCGACCTCGATCACGCCGAGGATCGCCGCCTTCGCGCCGGTGGGCGTGAGTCCGATCGCGGCGCGCGTATTGAGCGTGCGTCGCTCAGGCCAGGAGATCACCTGCGGCTGGTAGATCGTGGCGCTGCCGTTGGCGCCGGTGACGATGTGCGGCCAGCGTCCGGGCGCCTCCGGCAGGAGCGCTGATGTCCCCGCGCGATCGGCCGCTCCCGTGCCAGCGGCACTGCCGGCGGCGGCGCTGCCGGTAGCGGGCTGCTGCGCGGGGACGGAGAAGGAAAGCAACGCGCCGACGGCGACCAATCCGGCCGCCAGCAGGCGATGCGCGCCGGGCCCGCAGGTCCGCCCCAGCGGCGATCGAGCCGCGCGGCGCGCCGGCGCGACGGGCAAGGTGATGAGGGTTGCAGCGACCATGACGCCACTCCGTGAACGACCCCGTGCCGTCACGGCCGCGACTTGCGGGCGACGCCCGGAGGCGGGCGATTGTAACGGACGAGCGGCCCGCAGGGCGCCTGCCGTCCCTGGAACACGGACGGCAGGCGGAACCGCGTCAGAACATGTGCTGCCCGCCGTTGATGGCGATGTTCGCGCCGGTCAGGAACGCCGCCTCGTTGCTGCACAGGTACGCCACGAGCCCCGCCACCTCCTCCGGCTTGCCGAGGCGTCCCATCGGGATCTGCGGGATGATCTTGCTGTCGAGCACTTCCTTGGGGATCGCCATCACCATCTTGGTGCCGATGTAGCCGGGCGAGATGGTGTTCGACGTGACGCCCTTGCGCGCGTACTCGAGCGCCAGCGCCTTGGTGAAGCCGTGCATGCCGGCCTTGGCCGCCGAGTAGTTGGTCTGGCCGAACGCGCCCTTCTGTCCGTTGACCGACGAGATGTTGACGATGCGTCCCCATCCGCGGTCGGCCATGCCGTCGCATACCTGCTTGGTCATGTTGAAGCAGGAGTCGAGGTTGGTCTTCATGACGGCGTCCCAGTTCGCCTTGTCCATCTTCTTGAACGTCATGTCGCGCGTGATGCCCGCGTTGTTCACGAGCACGTCGACCGGGCCCACTTCCTCCGTGACCTTCTTCACGCAGGCCGCCGCCGATTCCCAGTCGGCCACGTCGCAGGGGTAGGCCTTGAAGTTGTAGCCCTGCTGCTTCATTGCCGCGAGCCAGTCGGCGGACTTGGTGTTGCCGGGCGAGTAGGTCGTGACGACCGTGTATCCAAGCGCGGCCATCTTGATGCAGATCGCTTCTCCCAGGCCGCCCATGCCGCCGGTCACGAGGGCCACGCGATGCTTGTCGTTTGCCATGATGTCTTCTCCTCCTTACGCTGCTGTTGTGATGGTGCGTTGCTGGTGATGATGCCTTGCTGGTGATGATGTCGTATCGATGAGTGCCGAATCAATGAGGGTGCCGTATCGATGCGGCGTTGCCGTGCCGCGAGGCGCGCCCGCGGATGCCTGGCGCGGGGCTAGCGCTCCACCGCCAGCGCCACGCCCATGCCGCCGCCGATGCACAGCGACGCGAGGCCCTTCTTCGCGTTGCGCCGCTTCATCTCGTGCAGCAGGGTCACGAGCACGCGACAGCCCGACGCGCCGATGGGATGGCCGAGCGCGATCGCGCCGCCGTTCACGTTGATCCTGCTCGTGTCCCAGCCCATCTCCTTGTTCACCGCGCAGGCCTGCGCGGCGAAGGCCTCGTTGATCTCCATGAGGTCGAGGTCGGACGCCTTCCAGCCCGCCTTCTCGAGGCAGAGCTTCGACGCCGGCACGGGCCCCATGCCCATGATCGCGGGATCGACACCGGTGGTGGCAAAGGCCCTGATGCGCGCCAGCGGGGTGAGGCCGAGTTTCGCCGCGCGCTCGGCGGTCATCACCAGCACCGCGGCGGCGCCGTCGTTGATGCCGGAGGCGTTGGCGGCAGTCACGCTGCCGTCCTTGGCGAAGGCGGGACGCAAGCCGGCGATCGACTCGAGCGTGGTGCCGTGCTTGGGGAACTCGTCGCTGTCGAACGCTACCGGATCGCCCTTGCGCTGCGGGATCATCACCGGCGTGATCTCATCCTTGAACGCGCCCGCCTTCTGCGCCTTCTCGGCCTTGTTCTGCGAGGCGACGGCGAACTCGTCCTGCTGGGCGCGGCTGATCTCGTGCTTCTTCGCCACGTTCTCGGCGGTCACGCCCATGTGGTACTGGTTGTAGACGTCCCACAGACCGTCGACGATCATGGTATCGACGAGCTTGGCGTCGCCCATGCGAAAGCCGTCGCGCGAGCCGGGCAGCACGTGCGGCGACGCGCTCATGTTCTCCTGGCCGCCGGCCACCACGATGTCGGCGTCGCCCGACTTCACCGCCTGCGCGGCGAGCATCACGGCCTTCAATCCCGAGCCGCAGACGACGTTGATCGTCATGGCGGGCACTTCCTTCGGAATGCCCGCCTTGAGCAGCGCCTGTCGTGCCGGGTTCTGGCCGCTGCCGGCGGCGAGGACCTGCCCCAGGATGACCTCGGACACCTGCTCCGGGGCGATCTTGCCCTGCGCCAGCAGGGCGCGGATGACGGTAGCGCCGAGTTCCGGCGCCGGAACCTTGGCGAGCGCGCCGCCGAACTTGCCGATGGCCGTACGCAGCGCGCCGGCGATCACGATATCGGACATGGAATCTCCTCTCCAGAACCGGCGCCGCGGTGGGCGCCGCTACGGGGCCAATGGTAGCGCACCTGTCTCACCTCGCGTGCGTCACGGGCGCCCAACGGAATCGATCATCCAACCGGATTCCGATGTTCCTGGGGGGCGGCCACAGTATCATGAGACTGGACTTAGCCGTGGATTGATTCGGGGGAAGAATGCCGACCATCAGCACGTTCTACGGAATTCTGATCCAGATGTTTTGGAGGGACCACGCGCCGCCCCACTTCCATGCGCTCTATGCCGAATATGAGGTGCTGATCGACATCCAGACCCTGGATGTTCTGGAGGGCAGGATGCCTCGGCGAGCACTTGCCTTGGTACTGGAATGGGCGCAGGAACACCGCGCCGAACTGATGGAGGACTGGGAGCTATGTGCGCGCAATCAACTGCCCAAGAAGATTCAACCCTTACCGTAACGCCGCCAATCCAGCCGGGGATGCCGTGGCGAGTGGCAGCGGTCAAGGCTCTTTCCGGCTTCCGTCTGCACGTCGTGTTCCTTGACGGGACCGAGGGGAAAGTGGATCTGAGCGGCCTGATCAATTCTCCTGGCGCCGGAGTCTTTGCCGCCCTGATGGACGAAGCAACGTTTGATCAGGTGTTCGTGGAGCACGGCGCCGTTACATGGCCGGGCCAAATCGATCTTGCTCCGGACGCGATGTATGCTGAGATCAGGAAAACGGGGACGTGGGTGCTGCCGTAATCCAACCATGCAAGTAGGGGACGAGCGAGGCTCGCTTCGGCCTCACCCCCCCTTCACCCGCTCCACCGCCCGCGCCCACTCCCCGCGCAGCGCATCCGCCTTCTCGCGTGGCATGGCGGGCTCGAAGCGGCGATCGATTTTCCAGTTGCGTGCGACGTCGTCCTCGTTCTTCCAGAACCCCACCGCCAACCCAGCGAGATAGGCCGCCCCCAAGGCGGTCGTCTCGAGCACCTTCGGTCGCACCACCGGGACGCCGAGCAGGTCCGCCTGGAACTGCATCAGGAGGTTGTTGGCCGCCGCGCCGCCATCCACGCGAAGCTCGGCGAGCGAGACGTTCGCATCGCGCTCCATCGCCGCCAGCACCTCGCCGCTCTGGAAGGCGATCGCTTCGAGCGCCGCGCGTGCGATGTGCGCGCGGGTGGCGCCGCGCGTGAGGCCGAACATGCCGCCGCGCGCGTGCGGATCCCAATGCGGTGCGCCCAGGCCCGCGAAGGCCGGCACGAGGTACACGCCGCCGTTGTCGGGCACGCTCGCCGCGAGCGCCTCGATCTCGCCGGCGTGACGGATGATCTGCAATCCATCACGCAGCCACTGCACCACCGCGCCGGCGATGAACACGCTGCCTTCGAGCGCGTAATCGAGATGGTCGTGCCGCTTCCACGCCACGGTGGTCACGAGATTGTTGCGGGACGTCACCGCCCGCCCGCCGGTATTGAGCAGCAGGAAGCAGCCGGTGCCGTAGGTGTTCTTGGCGAGCCCCGGCGACGTGCACGCCTGCCCGAAGAGCGCCGCCTGCTGGTCGCCCGCGATGCCGGCGATGGGCAGCGCATGGCCGTCGAGCAGCGTTTCGCCCACCACGCCCGACGACGCGACGACCTCCGGCAGCACCGCGCGCGGCACGTCGAGGAGACGCAAGAGCGCGTCGTCCCAGGCACCGGCGTGGATGTCGAAGAGCAGCGTGCGGCTCGCGTTGCTGGCGTCGGTGCAATGCACCTTGCCGCCCGTGAGGTTCCACACGAGCCACGAGTCGATGGTGCCGAAGGCGAGCTCGCCGCGCTGCGCGCGTGCCCGTGCGCCGGGCACGTTGTCGAGCAGCCACTTGAGCTTCGTTCCCGAGAAATAGGCGTCGAGCACGAGGCCGGTCTTGCGCGCGAACGTCGCCTCGTGGCCTTGCGCGCGCAGCGATTCGCAGATGCCGGCGGTGCGCCGATCCTGCCACACGATGGCGTTGGCCACCGGTTTGCCGGTCGCGCGCTCCCACAGCACGGTGGTCTCGCGCTGGTTGGTGATGCCGATCGCCACCACCGACGTCGGCGTGACGCGGGCTTTGGCGAGCACCTCGTGCATCACCCCCGATTGCGTGGCCCAGATCTCGGTGGCGTCGTGCTCCACCCACCCCGGCTGCGGGAAGATCTGGCGGAACTCCTGCTGCGCCTGTGCGCGGATGCTGCCGTCCGCCCCGAAGAGGATCGCGCGCGAGCTGGTGGTGCCCTGGTCGAGGGACAGGACGTAGGACATGTTTTACCTCCCGTTGCAGGTCTTGTGCACTGCGTCGTAAAATCGCACGTTCGTTGTCATTCTAGCCAGCCGTCGACCACGCGGGTCCGCGAGGGCGCGGTCTTCCGACCAGTCCCGTCGAGCCCTCCTCGTGACGCATCCCCTGTCCCTGCCCACCGTCCCGCGCGAGCGGCTGCATTGCCGCGCGGTCACCTTCGACGGCTTCGCGCGCGAGGATGGCCTGTTCGACATCGAGGCCCACCTCACCGATGTCAAGGATCACGACTTCCTGCTCGCCACCGGCGTGCGACCCGCAGGCATCCCCGTGCACGACATGTGGATCCGCGTCACCATCGATCGCGACTTCTTGATCCGCGACATCGAGGCGGTCACCGACAGCATGCCGTATCCCGGCGTGTGCAACACGATCGGACCCGCGTATCGCAAGCTCGTCGGCGCGAATCTCGTCGACGGGTTTCGCAAGCGCCTGCACGACGTGCTGGGCGGCGTCAAGGGCTGCACGCATCTCACCGAGATGCTGCTGTCCCTTCCGACGGCCGCGATTCAGACGTTCGCCAGCCTGCGCCGCGAGAACATGGGCGACGAGAAGCCATTCCAGCTCGACCGCTGCCACGCGCTCGTCACCACCACCGACAACGTGCGCCGCTACTACGCCAGGTGGTATCGCGGCGAGGCCACCACGGCATCTGCCATTACCCGCAGCAACGAGGAGGAACGTTCGTGAAGATCCACGAATACCAGGGCAAGGAGATCTTTCGCAAGTTCGGCATGTCCGTGCCGCGCGGCATTCCCGTGTTCAGCGTCGACGAGGCGGTCAAGGCCGCGCAGACGCTCGGTGGCCCGGTGTGGGTCGTCAAGGCGCAGATCCATGCCGGCGGTCGCGGCAAGGGCGGCGGCGTCAAGGTCGCGAAGTCCCTCGACGAGGTCCGCCAGCGCGCCGGCGAGATCCTCGGCATGCAGCTCGTCACCCACCAGACCGGCCCGGAAGGGCAGAAGGTGCGGCGGCTCTTGATCGAGGAGGGCGCCGACATCCGGAAGGAGCTCTACGTCGGCATGGTCGTGGACCGCGGCACGCAGCGCGTCGCGCTGATGGCGTCGTCCGAAGGCGGCATGGACATCGAGCACGTGGCGGCGACCACGCCCGAGAAGATCCACAAGGTGTTCATCGATCCCGTGAAGGGGCTCACCGACGCCGAGGCCGACGACGTGTCGCGCAAGATCGGCGTCCCCGACGCCAGCGTCCCGCAGGCGCGCAAGATGCTGCAGGGGCTCTACAAGACGTTCGTCGAGACCGACGCCTCGCTGGCCGAGATCAATCCGCTCGTGATCACCGGCGACGGCAAGGTCATCGCGCTCGACGCCAAGCTCAACTTCGACAGCAACGCGCTCTTCCGTCATCCCGACATCGTGGAGATGCGCGATCTCGACGAGGAGGATCCCGCTGAGGTCGAAGCCTCGAAGTTCGACTTGAGCTACATCTCGCTCGACGGCAACATCGGCTGCCTCGTGAACGGCGCCGGCCTCGCCATGGCCACGATGGACACCATCAAGCTCTACGGCGGCGAGCCGGCCAACTTCCTCGACGTGGGCGGCGGGGCCACCGCGGAGAAGGTGACCGAGGCTTTCAAGATCATGCTGCGCAACCCGAAGTTGAAGGCGATCCTCGTCAACATCTTCGGCGGCATCATGCGCTGCGACACCATCGCCGAGGGCGTGATCGCGGCCTCGAAGGCCGTGGGACTCGACGTTCCGCTCGTGGTGCGCATGAAGGGCACCAACGAGGAGCTCGGCCGCGAGATCCTCGCGAAGTCGGGCCTGCCGATCATCTCGGCCAACAACATGGCGGAGGCGGCCGAAAAGGTCGTGGCCGCTGCCAACGGCCGTTCGGCGTAAGCGGGGAGAGAAGCGATGTCCATCCTGGTCGACAAGGACACCAAGGTCATCACGCAGGGGATCACCGGCAAGACCGGCCAGTTCCA
>CAYTOT010000014.1:101074-102237 GCA_964439475.1 uncultured Alcaligenaceae bacterium | reverse complement strand
CGGGGGACGGCTTACCCCAATTCGTGGCGGTATGGAATCGAAGCCTGCGCCCCAAGGCGGGTCACGCAGATCGCGGCCGCCTTCGCCGCATACTCGACAGCGTCGCCCAAGGGCATGCCGTCGACCGACGCAGCCGCGAATGCGCCAATGAACGTGTCGCCTGCCGCGGTCGTGTCGACGGCGTCGACGCGCACGGCCCCCACATGCCGGGTTCCCGAGGTGTCGGCGAAGGCGATGCCATCTGCGCCCAGCGTGACGATCACCGTTTCCGGCCCGCGCCGGCGCAAGTCGGCGGCCACCCATTGGGCGCTGGCCGCGTCGTGGACGCGCTGGCCGGAAAGCGCGGCGGCCTCCGTCTCGTTGAGCACCAGCACGTCCACCAGCGGCCACACGGCGGCCGGCAGGTTCTGCATCGGTGCGGGGTTCAACAGCACCTTCCTTCCCGCGCCATGCGCCATGCCCGCCGCCGCCAGCACCACGTCGACGGGAACCTCGAGCTGCAGGACGGTCATGACCGCAGACTCGAGCACCCCCCTTGCCTTCTGCACGTCGTCGATCGACACCGCCGCGTTGGCGCCCGGGATGATGACGATGCGATTCTCCGCGGCATCGTCGACCGTGATGACCGCCACCCCGCTCGTCGATCCCGCGACCCGGACCCGGCTCGCGTCGATCCCGTCGGCGCGGAGGACTTCAAGCAGTTGACGGCCGAAATCGTCGCCACCGACGCACCCGACCATCGCCACGCGAGCACCGAGCCTTGCACAAGCCACGGCCTGGTTCGCGCCCTTGCCACCCGGCGTCGTGAACATGGCGTGACCCATCAGGGTCTCCCCGGCCTCGGGAGCGCGCGGAACCCGCACGACGATGTCCATGTTGAGGCTGCCGATGACGGCGACCTGCAAGGTACTGGTGCGCGCGATGAATGTCATGGCGGACGGGGTTGCACGCTTGTGACTGCCGATGTCGATTCAGTCTACAGTTGACTGAGGCTCGCCGCTTGTCGGGATCACCTTTCATGTCCAGTTCAACACGCACGCGCCAACGGCTCGGGAGCAGCATTCCTGCTCGACTACGGGTGCTCGGCCCCACCAATCCGGCACGTTGCGCGCGTTCGGACCCACGAGGGTCAAGGCGGGCGGAACGGGATCGGTCGCCATGTC
>CAYTOT010000014.1:60046-100974 GCA_964439475.1 uncultured Alcaligenaceae bacterium | reverse complement strand
GATGCTGTGCCGTACCGTCATCGACCTCTTCTCGTTGGGTGCACTTTACGTCGCAAGAGCCGGATTGCCACGGTCCGACACCTCCACTCGACGCCGAGACCCCGGCAGCGAGCACGCGCTGCGAAGGATCGTGGGCCGTGTCGTGGTGAGCGCCGAGGTGGGCGACATCTGCGGCGCCGCGGGCTTCACGTGCGTCAGTATTGGCATGCTCTCCGACGGATCCTGGACGAGGCACGACCTGTCATTTCTACGGATGTTGCCTCAGGGCCGGGTCCGCCATAGTGGAACCGAGGCGCAAGAACCGAATGCGCCGGGCACAGCACGGTCGAGCGGCACGATCGAAGCAAGGGGAGAACCGCGTGGAGGCCAGCAATGTCGAGGAACTTCGTATCCTGCAGGACGCTGCCATGAACGGCGACGCGTCAGCGCAGACCACCCTGGGCTTGGCCTACGAGCTTGGTCATGGGGTCGAACGTGACCCCTTCCATGCGAGCCACCTCTACTGGACGGCGGCGCTGGCGGGTGAAGTGAGGGCGCAGTTCGCGCTGGGAATGCTGTACGAGCAGGCCACCGGCGCGGATGCCAGGCCGGCGCTTGCGAGGAAGTGGTACGAACTGGCCGCTCGAGCCGGGCATGTCGCGGCAAGCAGGCGCTTGACCGCGCTCGGCGGTGTGCGGAACGACCGCGACGCCCTTGCGACGGCAGGCACGGGGAGCGGCTCGCACGTCCCCGTCATTGGCACCGAGCGGCAGTAAGCCCGAGCCTCGCGAGTCTAAGCACATCGTGCGCGGCTTCATCTTCGTTCGGAATCAGCACAATGCAAACGCACTGACCGCAGTACGGCTGCCCGTTCCTATAGATGAGATAGCCTTGCTTTGCCATGGTCACGACTCCCGAAGAGGACCTCTTCCGGAGTGCAGCCAACGGTCTTATCCGGGCGGGTTTGCGGCGGCCGCTGTAGCAGCCTTTGGTAGCAAACCCCGCCCGCCAGGTCGCCAACGGCCTGAAAGCCTTGTAAATCAGCGACCTGCAAGGGAAATGGTAGCGAGCGAGGGACTCGAACCCCCGACCAAAGGATTATGATTCCTCTGCTCTAACCAACTGAGCTAGCTCGCCAGAACCAGAAATTATGGCAGGGTCCTAAGCTTCCGTCTACAGCGGAAGGCCCCGTGTCGGGTGGGCGGATTCCCGCCTCGCGCGGCGGGTTTCGTGTCACGCTTCACCGTTACGTCTTGACCGGGACTGGACAGCCGGTCGGCGAGTACAACGCTCCGCGGGAAGGGCTCGCCTGCGTGGAAGCAACGCTGAGAACGAGATCGCTGCGGCGAAAAGGGCCGTCCGGCGCGTGGCCGCGATGGCGGCTGCGCATCACCGGCCGTCGCTTGGTGTTCAGCCTTGGGATCTGCCTCCTCGTCAGCACGTCAGTGCTGTTCCAGCCTGATTTCCACCGGCTGCTCGCTCCCGGGCAGGTGGTGCGCGCGTGGCTCGACTACTTCGGCGGGTGCCTGTTGATGGGGGCCCCGATCATGCTGGCGCTCACGGCGGCCGAGGCGCTCACGCAGGGATGGTCGCGGCTGGCGATCTGGCTGGCGTCGTTCGTGGCGCTGGCGTTCGGCGCGACGCTCGGCGCGACACTCCTCCTCCCCTACTACGGCCTCCACTGGAAGGCGTGGGGGTCGCCGCCGTTCCTGGCTGACGTGGCCTACTGGACGCTCATCGGCGGCGGGGTCGCCGTCATCTACGGTTTCCAGCAGGGCGCATTGGCGGCTGCGTCGGCGCTGCATCGCGCGCAGATCGATCAGGCGGCGCTGGCGAAGCAGATGATGGAGGCGCGGCTGCAGGTGGTTCGCGCGCAGATCGAGCCGCACTTCCTCTTCAATACCCTTGCCAACGTGAAGCGTCTTTGCCAGACCGACGTAGGAGGCGGCGTGGCGATGCTCGACAACCTGATCCGCTACCTGCGCGCGGCGTTGCCGCGGATGCGCGAGGAGCAGTCGACGCTTGGTCAGGAGGGCGAGCTCGTTCAGGCCTATCTCGAGGTGCTCAAGATGCGCATGGGGACGCGCTTGCGCTTCTCCGTGGACATCCCCGCGCCGCTCGCGGCGCAGCCGTTTCCGCCGATGATCCTGCTCACGCTCGCAGAGAACGCCATCAAGCACGGACTCACGCCCGTGGGCGGTGGAACGATCTCGGTGCATGCGGCGGCGCTCGGCAGCCACCTCGTGATTCGCCTGGCCGACGATGGTGCAGGTTTCGGCGCTGCTGCCACCGGTGGCACCGGCGTCGGCCTTGCCAACACGCGTGCACGTCTTGCCGCCCTGCATGGTCCGACCGCGGAGCTTTCGTTTCTCGCCAACGAACCGAGGGGCGTCGTCGCCGTGATCGACGTTCCGCTTGCGCCCGCGGTCCGCGCGGCGGAGGATGCTGCCAGTCCGAAGGGCCGTACCGGTGGTGAACAGGCAGCGGAGCGCGCCGGAGCGAAGGCCACACGGTGACTGCGCGCCCGACTGCCGTAGTCGCCGAGGACGAGCCCCTCCTGCGCGAGGAGATCGTCGAGCTGCTCCACAAGCTGTGGCCGGAGCTCGACATCGTCGGCGAGACCGACGACGGGCTCCAAGCCCTGCGGCTCGTGAACGAGCACAAGCCGGCGGTCGTCTTCCTCGACATCCAGATGCCGGGCATGACCGGGCTCGAAGTGGCCAAGCAGACCGCGGGGCGCAGCCACTGCGCCTTCATCACCGCGTACGACCAATACGCCATCGCGGCGTTCGACCAGGGCGCGGTCGACTATGTCATGAAGCCCGTGAGCGCGGCCCGGCTCGCCTCCACCGTGCAGCGGCTCAAGGAGCGCATCGGCAGCACGCCCGCCGACCTGTCCAACCTGCTCGCCGATCTCGTCCGGCACAAGTCCGAGAGCAGGACCTATCTGCGGTGGGTGAATGCATCGGTGGGCGCCACGATCAAGCTCATCACGGTCGAGGAGGTCTGCTACTTCCGCGCCGACGCCAAGTACACGACGGTGGTTACGCCGGGCTCGGAGTCGCTCATCCGCAAGCCGATCAGGGAACTCGTGGACGAGCTCGATCCCAGCCTGTTCTGGCAGATCCACCGGTCGACGATCGTCAACGTCAACGCCATCGCGGGCGTCACCCGCGACCTGCGCGGCCATTTGCAGATCAAGCTCAAGCAGCGCGCCGAGACCCTCCCGGTCAGCGAGGGCTACCATCATCTGTTTCGCCAGATGTAGCGACCCGGAGGACTTCCATGGATGCCGACATGACTGGTCATGATCTGTTGCGGGTCCTGGGGGCTCCCGGCGTTGGTGCCGCCGAGGCGCGGTACGTGATTGCCCCGACAGCCAGAGGCGTGGCCCGTCCGGGGGCCCGTCTCGTCTAGCGAGGCCGGCAGGCTCGTGGTACCTCACTGGGCGCGGCGGCTCCTCGCGCCCCTCTCGCTGCGGCCCACGCCCGCCGACGGAGAGTCCTGCGGGACCCGCGCCGCGGGGATCCTGCGTCGCCGGGTGGCGTCGATGGTGGTGTTCCTCGTGGTCCTGACCCTGTTCGACGCGGCCCGCTCGTGGTCCCACGCTCCGGTGAGCCTCGCTGCGCTGGCGGACGTCAGCCTGCGCCCCTTGCCTTGGGTCATGGGCATCGTGGCGGTGCTGGGGCCGGTGCTCGCCGAAGCGACGGGCGCGCGCGGCGTTCGCCTGGCGTTCCTCATGACGGCGCTGACCCTCGCGCTGGTGGGCCTGGCGAGTCTCGTCGCCGCTGCCTTGCATCCGGGCCCCTTGTCGAATGTCACGGAGGAACGCGCCGTCATGTCGAACGCGGCGTTCCTGCTGCGCGCCTGGTGGATCTATTCCGTGGCCGGACTGCTCTTCGCCGCGTATTGCCGGGTGCGCGAGCGCGAGCAGGACGTGCTGCGCGCCGCGCGAGAGGCCGAGCTCGTGCGCGCGGACGCGCAGCGCGAGGTCGTGGCCTCGCGACTCAAGGTGCTGCAGGCACGCGTCGAGCCCGAGTTCCTGTTCGACGCGCTCGCCGACGTTCGCGCGGCATACCTCGTCGACCCGGCGGCGGCGGAGGCGCTGCTCGACCACCTCATCACCTACCTGCGCGCAGCGCTGCCGCAGATGCGCGGTGGCGCGTCCACGCTCGGCCGCGAGGCCGCGCTGGTCGAGGCGTACCTGCGGCTGGTGCCGGCGAGCCGCGAGCGGCGTCTTGCGATCCACGTCTCGGTGCCTCCCGATCTCGCCGACGACGATTTCCCGCCGATGGTGCTCTTGCCCCTCGCGCACGCCGCCGTGGACGCCGCGGCGAGCGCCGTGTGGATCGACGCGCCCGGAACCACCGATGTCGTGGACCCTGCGGTGCGGACGCTGGCCCTGCGAGCCGCCTGCGCGGACGCGCCGGATGGCTGGAGCGGGGATGCGCTGCACGTCGTTCGCGAGACGCTGCGCGCGTATCTGGGCGAAGCGGCATCGATCGCGGTCACGCGCTCCGCAGGCGTTGCCCTCGCGCTCGTCACGTGGCTCCCGTCGCAGCGGCCCGTGGCGCGATCCGCCCGGCACGAGGCCGTTTCGTCCGCGGAAATCCCGGATTCGTCGCGTGCGTCTTGAGCGGGATCGTCCGGCTGCCTAGAGTGCATCCCAAGGACGTGAGCGACAGGCGATGCCCTGAAACGTCCGTCCCGACAGTCACAAGGAGACCGCCGTGAACGCCTACAACCCGACCAGCCTCGGCAAGAAGATCGTGATCGCAGCAGTGACGCTCGTCGTCGGAGCGGGCGTACTCGAGTTCGTGGCAGGCGCGATGACGCATCCGGACCCCGATGCGATGGCGGCCCGCCAGCGCGTCATCGCCATGGAAGCCGACCGGGCGCAACAGATCCGCGCGCTCGAGCGCGGCGAAATCCGCTACGCCGACAACGCGGCAGTGCGCACGGCGCCCTGATTCCAACGAAGGCCGGCGCCGTCAGGCGCAGATCCTTCGGCACGATACCGGCGCACTCCCCGCCGGTCCTCCCCCCGGCCTGCCTTCGCGCGGGCCTTCTTTTTTGGCGTATGCGCGTGACGCGCCGCCTGGTCATGCGCCTTTGGCGCCACGAAGGGTCAGCCTGCAGGCCTGGCGGCGAGCAGCCGCTCGATGAGGCCGGCGAGCTCGCGCGACTCGGGCGTGACGTCGCTCCTGAAGCTCGCCACGGCCCTGCCGTCGCGATCGACTACATACTTGTAGAAGTTCCACTTCGGCGCCTGCCCGGTGGCGCTGGCCAGCTCGACGTAGAACGGATTCACCGCGAGCGAGCCGCCGGCATCCTTCTGGAACAGCGGGAACTTCACGCCGTACGTGGTGCGGCAGAACTCGGCGATCTCCTTGTTGGTTTCGAGCTCCTGATTGAAGTCGTTCGAGGGAAAGCCGATCACGACGAGGCCGCGATCCTTGTACTTCGCATACATGCCCTCCAGCGCGTCGAACTGCTTCGTGTAACCGCACTTGCTCGCCGTGTTGACGACGAGGATCACCTTGCCACGGTACTGGCACAGCGACTGGGGCACGCCATCCTGCAGGCGATTGAAGGCGTGGCGGAGCAGGGGCGGGCACGCGGCGTCGGTGGTGCCGGTGGCCTGCGCGTGCGCCGACGGCGATGCCGCGATCGCCAGTACGGCGGCGGCGAGGAGATGTCGGAGGCGCGATGCGAGCTTCATGATTGTCCTGGACAGTGAAGGGGGCGCTTCAGTACATTAGGAGCGTTCGCGCCGCAGCTGTCAAACCGCGCCGCCCAGGACGCGGATCGCGCCATGCCCGACCGTCCCGACTTCACGATCAGCGCTGCCGAGCGCGAAACCGGCCTGTCAAAGGATGTCCTGCGCGTCTGGGAGCGCCGCTACGGCTTCCCGCGGCCCTCGCGCGACGGCAACGGCGAGCGGCTGTACACGGCAGGCGAGGTTGCCAAGCTGCGCGCCGTGAAGAGGCTGATGGATGCCGGCGTGCGCCCCGGCAAGATCATCGCTCTCGATCCGGCTGCACTCAACGCGATGGTCGACGCCCGTGCGCCGGCGCATCGCGGGTCCGCAGCAGCCGTCGAGCGCGACGTGCTCGCGATACTGCGAGCGCACGACATTCCCGCGCTCGGCGCGCTGCTCAACACCTTGCTCGTGCGCCAGGGTATCCAGCACTTCGTCCAGGATACGATCGCGCCGCTCAACCGGGCGGTGGGCGACGCCTGGTTGCGCGGTGAGCTCGCGGTGTTCGAGGAGCACGCGTATGCGGAGCAGGCGCAGATCGTGCTGCGTGGTGCCATCCAGGCGTTTCCCCGCCATGCCGGCGCACCGCGGATCATGCTCACGACGCTGCCGGGCGAGAGCCACGCGCTCGGCCTGCTGATGGTCGAGGCGCTGCTGGTGCCGGAGGGTGCGTCGTGCATCTCGCTCGGCCCGCAAACGCCGATCGACGACATTCGTGCCGCGGCGGTGGCGTACCGCGTGCAGGTCGTCGCGCTATCGCTTTCCGCGGGCTTCCCATTGCGGCAGGCGGTGGAGAGCCTCGCGAGCCTGCGCCGCGAACTGCCTGCCGGTGTCGCGCTGTGGGTCGGCGGCGAGCTCACGCGCCGCTTGCGCAAGGCGACACCCGGCGCCGTGCTGCTTCCCGATCTCGCCGCGACGCTCGCCGCGCTGCGCGGACTCCGCACGCATCCCGGCCTGCCCGACGCCTGAAGGGCGCGGCCGTGCGCTACCCGCGCGGCCCCGGTTTGTATCATGGCGGGCATGTGGATCGCGGTCTACTTTGCCACCGCCCTCGGCATCGGCTCTCTGGCCTACGCCGCGTGGGCGGCGCACGCGGTGGGCAAGGGTGCGGCGTGGTGGCCGTTCGTCGTGGGCTTGCCGCTCGCCTACCTCGTCTTCCCGCTCGCCTTCACGACGCTATGGATGTTCTTCGGCTGGCGGTGGCGCAGCGCCCGGCCTGCGGCGCTCGAGCTCGATTTCGCCGGCCGCGCAAAGACCTTCTTCCACGAGTTCCTGAGCATCGCGCAGGCGCCCAAGATGATCGTCTATGCGCTGCTGATGCCAGACCCCCCGCCGGCGCCGGCGGCCCTGCCGGTCCTGCTGCTCCACGGCATCGGCTGCAACGCCGCGGTGTGGACGACGATGCGTCGTCACCTCGAGGCGCAGGGGTTGGGGCCCGTGTATGCGCTGTCGTACGGGCCGCCGTTCGCACCGATCGAGACCTTCGCCCCGCAGGTGGCCGCGAAGATCGCGCAGATCGAGCGGGACACGGGCGCGACGGAGGTGATGCTCGTCGCGCACAGCATGGGCGGACTCGTGGCACGCTCGTACCTGCGCGCGTACGGCCCGGCGCACGTGAGGCGCGTGGTCTCGATCGGCACGCCGTATGCCGGGAGCCGGCACGCGTGGCTCATGAGCGGTGCGCCCCTCGCGCAGATGCGGCCAGGAAGCGCGTACCTGCGCGCGCTGGAGACCTTCGACGCCAGCGAACGCGCCGTGCCGATCGTGTCGGTCTGGTCGTGGCACGACTCGATGGTCACGCCGCAGACGTCCTCGCGCCTGGGCGATGCCGACATCGTGCTTTCGGGCGTGGCCCACAACGCGCTCCTCGGCGATCCGCAGGTGCTCGCGATCGTCGCCGATCAGGTGCGCGAGGCCCGCGCGACCGCGCCGGCCCCGCGGACTACCAGTGAATGCCCCGCGTGAGCTGCGCGAACGCCATCTGCTCGGGCGTGAGTTCCTGCCGGGCCGCCTCCTCGCCCTTCCTCCCTTGCGCCGCGGCGGAATCCGGAAACATGTTGAAGGCGGTGTTGAGCAGGATCTGCGTGAGCTTGGGCGCCGCGGCGTGGCACACGGCGCCGAAGATGCCGAGCCGGGTGGCGATGCGCACCGGCTTGTGCACGATGGCCTCGACGACGAGGTCGGCCGCTTCCTCGGGCGACAGCGTGGGAATGTTCTCGTAGATCTTGGTCGGTGCGATCATCGGCGTGCGCACCAGCGGCATGTTGATCGTGGTGAAGTGAATGTTCCGGTCCACGAGCTCGCTCGAAGCGCAGGCCGAGAAGGAATCGAGCGCCGCCTTCGACGCCACGTAGGCCGAGAAGCGCGGCGCGTTCGACAGCACGCCGATCGACGAGATGTTGATGATCTGCCCCTGCTTCTGCTCGAGCATCTTCGGCAGGAAACCCATGATGAGCCGTAGCGCACCGAAGTAGTTGAGCTGCATCGTGCGCTCGTAGTCGTGGAAGCGGTCGAACGAGCTCACGACGCCGCGGCGGATGCTCCGCCCGGCATTGTTGACGAGATAGTGGCAGGTGCGGTGCTCCTTCAGCACGCGGGCGACCAGCGCGTCGCAGGACGCGATGTCGGCCACGTCCGCGGTGTACATCCAGCAGGTGCCGCCCGTCGCATCGATCTCCTTCTTGGTCTCGACGAGCTTCTCCTCGCCGCGGGCGACGAGGATCACCTTGGCGCCGGCCGCCGCGAGCTTGATGGCCGTCGCCTTGCCGATGCCTGAGGAGGCGCCGGTGACCACCACCACCTTCTCCTTGACGCGCCCCGAGAGGCTGCGGTCGATGAAGAGATCAGGGTCGAGGTTGCGCTCCCAGTAGTCCCAGATCTTCGCGGCGTAGCTCGGCAGCGGCGGAACGCCGATGCCAGAACCCTTGAGCGCCTTGACCGTCTCCCGGTTGTCGTAGCGCGTGGGCCAGTTGATGAACTGGAAAACGTCCCGCGGAATTCCGAGGTCGTTCAGCACGGCGCGCATCATGCGCTTGACCGGCGAGAGCGAGCCGATACCGTAGAGGACCGGCGCCGGGATGAAGCCGAACATGCGCGCGTTGAGCCGCATGCTCATCTGCGGCGCATGGCCCGCCCTGGCGAAGATGTTGAGGACCTCGCCGATGCGATGCGGATGCGGGTCGGTGAGATGGAAGCACTTGCCGTCGAGGCCCTTCTTGTGCGCGATATGGTCGAGCGCGTCGGCCACGTAGTCGACGGGCACGATGTTGATGCGCCCACCCTCGATGCCGATCATCGGCACCCATGGCGGCAGGAGGTTGCGCACCTTCTGCAGCGTCTTGAAGAAGTAGTACGGGCCGTCGACCTTGTCGATGTAGCCGGTCTTCGAATCGCCGACGACGAAGCCGGGCCGGTAGATGCGGTAGGGGATGGAGCATTCGCGGCGCACGAGCGCCTCGGACTCGTGCTTGGTGCGGAAGTACGGGTGGTCGAGGTCTTCGGCCTCCTCGAACATGTCCTCGCGGAACACCCCGTCGTAGAGGCCGGCGGCAGCGATCGAGCTCACGTGGTCGAAGCAGCCCGCCTCGATCGCCTCGGCGAACTCCACCGCGTGCCGCGTGCCGTCGATGTTGGCGGCTTCCTGATCCTCGGCCGAGGCCTTGAGATCGTAGAGGGCGGCCAGGTGGAACACGTGCGCGACCTTACCCTTGAGCTTGCGGACGTCGGCGGCGCTCACGCCGAGGTTTTTCTTCGCGAGGTCGCCGATCACCGGGATCACGTGCTTCGCGTTCTCGCCCCACTCGGGAAGCAGCGCCTCGAGCTTGCCGAGTGACTCCTTGCGCACGAGCACGTACACGGGCTTGCCGCGGACGAGGAGCCGTTGGACGAGGAACCGGCCTATGAATCCGGTTGCTCCTGTGACGAAGTAAGCCATCGTTTCCTCCTTCCGCCACGGCCGGCAATCGTTCGCTCACGGTCGCGCTGCGCGCGCCGGTCGATCCGGTCCTCGTGGAATCGATCGGAACCCGCCCCTTCCGGGGCAGGTGCTCTTGGATGCGCGGGGATTGTACGCCGACACCGCAGGTGCGGAACCGCCCTGCGTGGTCTCGCGCAAGAGCAGCGCTTTAGTATGATTGCTCTACCGGCCGCCGCCTAGAATCGGCGGTCGCCGACAAGGTGCACGACGCCAACGAGGAGAGATCGATGCTGAAGAAAGCGCGGGCCGCGATGGCCGACGACAAGGCGGCCGCGGACGAAGGCGACGGCAAGTCGACCGGACGGGGCAAGGATGTCTCGCAGCAGGTCCTCGATTCGTCGCGCAGCATCTGGCTCGCCGGTCTCGGCGCATTCTCGCGGGCGCAGGCCGAGGGCATGCGCATGTTCGAGGGACTGGTCAAGCAGGGCGAGGCTCTCGAGTCGAAGACCCGGCGTGCGGCCGTGGATACCGCAACGGTAGCCACCGGCGTGGCCAAGGCCAAGGTGAAGGAAATGAAGGACGGCGTGGGTGGCACGTGGGACAAGCTCGAGCAGGTGTTCGAGGCGCGCGTGGCGCGGGCGCTGTCGAAGCTCGGGGTGCACACGCAAAGCGACGTGGAGCGGCTGGCCGAGCGCGTGGACGCGTTGTCGGCGGCGGTGAACGAACTCATCAGGTCTAGCGGCGGGGCAACGTCCCCACGCGCGAAGGCTCCGGCCTCCAAGCGGGCGCGCAAGGGGACGGCGACATCGGCGAGCAAGGCGTCGTTGTCAGGCAAGGCCGCAACCGTCGAAGCCAGCGCGCCTGGCACCAGACGCGCCCCGCGGCGCAAGGCCGGAACGCGCTAGCTCTGGCCAGGGGTACCTGCGCGGGACGGGCGCTGGCCGGCAGGACGCCGGCTGCCCCACGCGCAGTGGCGTGCCGCTATTCGCGGTTTAGCTTGTCGACCTGCTTGATGTAGTTGGTCATGGCCTCGTCGCGCGCCATGCCCTTGAGCTTCGCCCACGCGTCGTGCTTGGCGCCGCCCACGAAATCGAAGCCGCCCGGACGCGCTCCCTTCACGTCGCCTTCGGTTGCCTGCTTGTAGTACGAATAGAGCTTGAGCAGCGTGGCGTTGTCGGGCTTCTTCTTCGTCTGCTTGGCGGCAGCGGCGGCTGCCTCGAACTTGCTCGCGAGATCGTCTTTCTTCGCGGTGGCCATGCGGGCTCCTCCTCCCCTGGGCACGGCGCATGTGCGCACGTGTTTCGTGCTACTTTAGCGCGATTGCAAAGCCGCGCGCAACGAAGCGGGCGCGGCCCTTCGCCGCATCGTAGCCTCATCCTCGCCCATGCCTGCAACCCGACGCGCCAAGATGTCCGCGGTCGACACCGCGTGGCTGCGCATGGACCGGCCGCAGAACCTCATGATGATCTGCGGTGTGCTGCTCTTCCGCCGGCGCATTCCGCTCACCCGCCTGCGCAAGGTCATCGGGGAGCGATTCATGGTGTTCCGCCGCTTTCGCGAGCGGCCACGCGAGATCGCCGGCGTGGCGTTCTGGGAGACCGATCCCGACTTCGACGTCGCGCGCCACGTGGTCGGCGTGAAGCTGCACGGCGCGGGCGGCCGTGCGGAGTTGCAGGATTTCGTCTCGGAACTCGCCGCCACGCCGCTGGACCCGGGCCATCCCATGTGGCAGTTCCACCTGGTCGAGAACTACGACGGGGGCAGCGCGGTGGTGGCGCGCGTCCACCACTCCTACGCCGACGGCATCGCCCTCGTTCGCGTGATGCTCTCGATGACGGATGCCGCCCCCGGCGGGCCGCCGGCCATGCCGTTCTCGCCACGGTCGCGCCGCGCGCCAGTGGACGACGATCCGCTGTCGGCGTTGCTCGGGCCGTTGTCCGGTGCGCTGGGCACGGCGCGGAAGATCGGCACGGCGCTGATGGAGAAGGGCGCCGCGCTGATCGCGGATCCTGCCAAGGCGGTGACGCTCGCCGGCGAGGGCACCGCGCTGACCGCCGAGCTTGCCCGGCTCGCGCTGATGCCCACGGACTCCTCCACACGATTCAAGGGCATTCCCGGCGTGGCCAAGCGCGTTGCCTGGACGGATCCTCTGCCGCTCGCCGAGGTGAAGACGATCGGCCGCGCCCTGGGCGCCTCGGTGAACGACGTGCTCCTGTCCTGCGCGGCGGGAGCGCTGCGCGACTACCTCGTGGAGAAGGGCGATGCCACGCTGGGCGTGCTGACCCGCGCGCTCGTGCCGGTGAACCTGCGGCCGATGGAGCAGGCGTACCGGCTCGGCAACCGGTTCGGCCTCGTGTTCCTCGATCTGCCGATCGGCATCGAGAATCCGGTCGAGCGGCTCTATGAGGTGCGCGCCAACATGGACGCCCTGAAAGGCTCCTACCAGCCCCTGCTGGCGCTCGGCCTTCTCGCGGCGATGGGCACCGCACCGCGCACGCTGCAGGAGATGCTGCTGCAGACCCTAGCCCGCAATGCCACGAGCGTGATGACCAACGTGCCCGGACCGCAGCAGCCCCTCTATCTGGCCGGCGCGGCGATCGACAGCCTGATGTTCTGGGTGCCGCAGTCCGGCAACATCGGGATGGGCGTGTCGATCATCTCCTACGACGGCGCCGTGCAGTTCGGCATCATCACCGACGCCGGGCTGTGCCCGGATCCCGACCGCATCGCAGATCGCTTCGGCCACGAATTCGAGCAGCTCGTGCTGACGACGCTCATGGCGCCGTGGCCCCGTGACGGCGACCTCGATCCCGCCACGGCCGAGGCGCTGCTGTTCCCCGATCCCTGACCTCTCATCCCCGATCAGGGCCACGCGGGATACGTATTCGGTGCCGCGAACGCTTCCTTGAGGTACGGATTGAGCGGCACCACGAGGTCCCGCGTATTGAACCACTTGGCGTAGATGCGCTTGATCTCGCCGGACTGGAAGAGGTCGATCAGAGCGCGATTGACGAGTCTCTCGAAGGCCGGCTCGTCCTTGCGCAGCATGATCGCGTACGGTTCCACGGAGAGGTACTTCCCCACGACCGCGAAGTCGTCGGGCTTCTTCGCCTTGGAGATGAGTCCGTACAGCAGCACGTCGTCCATGAGGAACGCCACGGCCTTGCCCTCGTCGACGGCCTTGAACGATTCGGCATGATCGGGGGATTCGATGATGTTGATCTTGAGCAGGCGATCGCCGTTCATCGCCTTCATGATCTTCTCGCTCGTGGTGCCCTTGGTCACCACGACGCTCTTGCCGCGCAGGTCCTCGATCGAGTTCACGTTCGACGCCTTCCTGGCGAGCATCTTGATGCCGGCGATGTACGTCGTGTAGGCGAACGCCACCTGCTTCTGCCGGTCGCGGGTGTTGGTCGTCGACCCGCATTCGAGGTCGATCTTGCCTTCGAGGAGCGCCGGGATGCGATTGGACGACGTGACCGGCACGAACTTCACCTCGAGCTTCGGCAGCTTGAGATCCGCCTTGATCGCATCGGCGACACGTACGCAGAGGTCCACCGAATAGCCCTGCGGCTGCTTCTGCGGATCGAGGAACGAGAACGGCACGCTCGATTCGCGAACGCCGACCAGCAGCGTGCCTGTATCGCGGATGCGCCTCATCGTGTCGATGCCGGCCGGCGTTCTTTCCGTGCCGGGCGCCGGCGCGCTCGCGCCGGGCGTGCCCTTGGCAACTGGCGCCTTGTCCTGCGCCGCCGCCCCTCCCGCGAGCAGGGCGCAGGCCAGCAGGAGGGCGAAACTTGCAGTCCGATTCATGTCCATTCCTTCCGAGGCGCGGAATTGCGCCGTTACCGCATCATTCGAGTTCCGACTTCGCGAACTCGACGTCGAGCCGCTCCATGGCGTCGGCAGGTGCGAGCGCGGCCGCCTGCTCGTACAGCTTCGTGGCGTCGGCCACGCGTCCCTTGCCGAACAGCATGAGGAGCCCATTGCCGTACTCGAGGTGGGCAATCGGTGACTCCGGGAAGAGCGTCAGTGCCTTCTCGTAGTGCTGCACGGCAGAATCCTTCTTCGCACCGTACGTCATGCCGGCGACGATGCCCCCCATCTTGTCGATCACCTCGGCCTGGTAGGCGCCGACGGCCGTATGGGCCTCGGCGTGCTTCGGGTCGAGCTTGAGTGCGGTCATGAGCGCGTCCCTGATCTTGCCGCCGTACCCCTGGGTGAGTGCCTTGGCTACCGAGATGCCCTGGCTGTAGCGGCCGAGTGCGAAGGCGTACAGGTAGTGGGCGTTGGCGTCCTTGGGCGCCGCCTGTCGCCGCTCGTCGGCCATGGCGGCCGCCTCCTCCAGCAAGGCGACCTTGGCCTTGGCCGCCTTCTCGAGGTAATGGGCGTATACCACTTGCGCCTTGACGGCGGCGTTGATACCCGTGCCGCCGGCCGCAGTGCCCGCCTTCACGGCGGCGGCGAAGTCCCCCGCGTGGAAGGCCTGCCACGCCGCGACCACGGCGGCGTCCTTGGGGAACGGTTCGCCGTCGCCCTTGTGCAGCCGTGCCCATTTCTTCTTGAGCCCGGCGGCGTCGTACTCGTATGCCTTGTCCGCGTGCGGGAATTTCGCCCATTTGCCGGCCATGTGTCCTCCTTCGTCAGGGTGATGCCAGATAGCCCTCGCCGATCCGTTCGAGCAGGGCCCGGTCGCTCCCCACGAGGTAGGGTGCGAACAGCGCAAGCACGTTGTATGCCGCGTGGTCCGGATTGAGCTCATCTCCATAGGCGCCGCCCACCCGCTGCCAGGACATCCAGTAGGTGCAGACGAGGGCGGCGTTGGCGGCCAGGGCGCCGATCTCGCGTTCGCTGGCGCGCATCCGGCCGGCATGCACCAGGCTGCGGCAGAGGCCCAGGACGGTCGCGTCGAGGCGCTGAAGCAGGTCGGCGAACCGGGCGCCGAGCTTCCGGTTGCGCGACGTGATCTCGTCCAGGTCCCGGTACAGGAAGCGGTAGTCCACCATGTGTTCGAACAGCACGTGCAGGAGGAACCACAGGTCCTCCACGCCCGGCGGCGGGTCCTCCGGCACGGCGAGCAGGGGCGTCACGGCCGCCTCGTAGGCGTCGTAGAGTTCCCCGATGATGTCGTCCTTGTTCCGGAAGTGGTAGTAGAGGTTGCCGGGACTGATGTTCATCTCGTCGGCGATGTTTGCCGTCGTGACGTTGGGCTCGCCCTCGCGGTTGAAGAGGGCGAGGCCCGTCTGCAGGATGCGCTCGCGTGTCCGGCGCGGCGGCTTGCGCTCCACCATCGTGGACGCGGCCGGCTAGCGCGCCCCGGCCACGGCGCGTTCGAGATGATCCAGGGTGTGCGCGAGTTCCCGGGCCGTCTGCTTCACCGTTCGGGACGCGACGTCGTGCTGGAGCGGGCGCGGGTCGGTGAGCGCGGCCGTGATGTTGCGCGTGGCGTCGGCCAGACGGTCGTGGCGCAGCGCGATGCCGTGCCTGCGCAGCAGCGGCGCCAGGGCTTCGGCGCGTGCGGCGAGGCCGTCACGCGTCGTCGAGAACGCGACGCTGCACAGGCGCCGCCGCTGGCGATAGCTGAAGATGTTGGCGAAGAACATGTCCGCATCCTCGCGCGCGGGCTCGAAGAGGGCGATGTCGGCGTGCGGATACCGGCGCGCGTACCGTTCCATGCCCACCTGCATCCGCGAGTGGATCACGGCCCGGAACGTCTGGTTGAGCACGAGGGGCAGCCCGCCCCCCGTCACCCGGTCGACGTGCGGCATGCCGTGGCGCTGCGCCGCGCTCGCATCGAACGGCACGAGCGGATTCACGCACAGCAGCAGCCTCACGCCCTGATCCAGCGCGACGGACGCATGGAGCGTCTTGTTGAGCGCGCCGTCCACGTAGTGGCCGCCGTCGATCTCCACCGGCGGAAAGAGTCCAGGCAGGGCGCTGGACGCCTCGATCGCGCGCGAAATGGGCACGTGCCCGTGCGAGCCTGGACCGAAGGTCACCGATGCGCCCGTGTCGAGATTGGTGGCGACGAGGAAGAGCTTGGCGCGGAGTTCGCGAAAGTCGTTGCTGCGGCCCGGGGCGCTGAACAACCGCGCCAGGAAGCGATCGATCACGCCATTGTCGAATACGCCCGTGGGCAGCGCCCTGGCCATCGTGGCGAAGGCGCGCATGGAGCCACGATTGAAGGGGTCGCGCAGGTACTGCAGCGTGGCCTCCGCGACGAGGCCCGGCAGCGCCAGCGCGCAGCGCGCGAACTCACCGAACGCCGGGCGCAGGAAGATCTCTGGCTTGAGCGCGGCATCGACGCCGTCGTCGATGAACAGCCGGTACATCTGCGCCGGCGAGATGCCGTTGGCGAGCGCGGCCGCGACGAAGCCGCCCGAGGAGACGCCGACGTAGACATCGAGGTTGTTGAGATCGAGGCCGTCGAGCGAATCGGCCAGCGCGAGCAACGCACCGACTTCGTAGATGCCGCCGAGCGGCCCGCCGCCGGCGAGCGCCAGGCCGATGCCGCCGTCGCGCGGTGGTGCGGTGCGGTGTTTCGTCCCGTTGGAGGCTGGATTGGAGGGGCCGGCCGGGCGTTCCGCGGCACGCGTTCGGGACGTGACCGAGGTTGAACGGGTCGATTCCGGCCGTCCGACGTGACGGCGACCCCGTGCGCGCGAAGCGCGACCGGAACCTTGCGAGTCCTGCATGGTTCTCCTCATTCGCGATCGCGAGGCGCCCGCGTGGCGGGCATCCCGCGGACGAAGCGGCGCTCCTGCGCCGCTCCGTTCGCGCGCAATGGTAGCGGAGAACTACTTGGCTGCGCGAGCCTTGCCGCGCGTGACGCGCTTGACCGTACGCGTGGTGCCGCTCTTGGCCCCGGACTTGCGCGCGGTCGACTTCGCTGTCTTCCGTGCTGGTGCCGCCGCGGCCATCGCCGGGAGCTTGACCTGCGGCAACGAGCGCGGCAGGCCCTTCTGCACGAGCGCCACTGCGGAGTCTGCCGCTCCGCGCACGCCCGACTGGACGGCGGCACGGGCGCGACGCCAGGCGGAATTGGCCCTGGCGTAGGACGTTTCGAGACGGTCCCCCATCACGCGGATGGTGCGTGCCTCGACGAGCGTGCCTTCCTTGACGAGCGAGCGGAACATCGGGCCGGCGCCGGATTCGGCCCAGTCGCGGGTCAGCGCGGCGGCGCCGAGACCGGCGAGCCAGATCTGGCGCGAAGCATGACGAACGGTGCCGGCGATGGGCAGGTTGCGGATGTCGGTACTGCGCATGGTGCATTCTCCTTGTCGAGAGCGCGCAGCCTGATGGCCACTGCGCTTCGTCATCCAATGTAGCGGCACGCCGCTAGAGGAATCACACTAAAGCGCACCGGCGAGGCCGCTCGCGATGCGCGCGGCGAAGCCGTAGATGGACAGTTGCGGATTCGCGCCGATGGACGTGGGAAAGATCGATCCATCGCACACGTAGAGGTTGCGCAAGTGATGATGACGTCCGTCGGGGGCCACGACCGCGCGCCGTGGATCGGGACCGAACGGCGCCCCTCCCATCACGTGCGCGGACACGACGCGCGTCACGAGTGGCGCGAGGTCGAAGGCGGCGATGCCGGCCTTCGCCTGCGCGAGCGTATCGAAGGGCGGGTGGTGCCCGTGGCCGGGCGCGACGCGAAGCGCGCCCGCGGCGAACTGGATCTCGGCCATCGCGAGGAACGCGCGGCGCATGCCGTCGAAGAGGTACGGCGTGAGCGGATAGTCGAGCACCGGCGTGCCGTCGTCGCGAAGCTGCACCCGGCCGCCGCCGCTTTGCGGATGGAAGCCGTCGCGCATGAGCGCGAGCACCACGTGCAGGTGACGATAGTCGTGCATCCAGCGCGCGTGCTCCGCGCCGTCGCTCGTGAGGGTGACCGCGGTGAGCAGGGGCTGTTGCGGCGGCACTTCGAGCTTGAAGCCGATCGGCCCGTCGAGCGGCCGGTCGTCCTGGAAGTGGTCGCTGTACACCGACTGTGGCGCGCCGGCGAAACCGTCGATGGTCTCCGGCATCACCGCCGCCGACAGCACCACGGGATGCAGGAAGGTGCGCTTTCCGACGAGTTCGTGCGGATCGGGGAGCGCGCTGCGCAGGAGCAGCGCCGGCGTCCCCAGGGCGCCGGCCGCGCTCACGAAGAGCCGCGCGCGCACCGTGACCTTGCGCGATGTCGGCTTGGTGCCGCTCGCATCCATGGCGCGGCCTTCGACCGCCGTGACGGCATCTCCGGCAACCGCGAAGCGGTCGGCGCGCACGCGAGTGACGAGGGTCGCGCCGCGGCGCAGCGCGGCGGGAATCGTGGTGACCAGCATCGACTGCTTGGCGTTCGTGGGGCAGCCGAGGCCGCAGTAACCGAGGTTCCAGCAGCCCTTCACGTTGCGGCGGATCGTCGCGGTGGCGATGCCGAGCCGGTTGGCGCCGAGCAGGAGCGCCTGGTTGTTGGCGTTGGGGGCGACCGGCCAGGGCGCGACGGCGAGGCGCTCTTCCATGCGCACGAACCACGGCTCCATCGTGGACGGGGAGATATCGGGGACACCGTACTCGCGCTGCCACCATCCGAGCGTGGCAGGCGGCGTGCGGAAGGAGCTCGTCCAGTTGACCGTGGTGCCGCCGCCCACGCAGCGCCCTTGGAGGATCGTGATGGCCTTGTCGAGCGTCTTGCGCGCTGCCGACTCCTGGTAGAGGTCGGGATACGCCGCCGATTCGTGCAGCGAGAAATCGCGCGACGAGCGCAGCGGACCCTCCTCGAGCAGCACCACCGAATGACCGGCACTGGCCAGGATCTCGGCGGCGGTGCCGCCGCCGGCCCCGGTTCCCACGATGACGACGTCGGCATCGAGCGCGATGTCGCCTTCCGCGCGCGACGCATCGATGACCTTCCACCCGCTCGCCACCCCGTCCGCGACGGGGTCGGGGATCACGATCCCCGTTGCCTGTGTCATGACGGCGCACCGAAAGCGGGCGGACCCGGATAGCCTATCGCGGGCCACGAGCGCGGGTTGCCGTACCACGCGGCGAACACGAGCGCGTGCAGGGCATCGTAGGCCGCGCGCAGGGTGAGCAGCGGGCTGTCGCGGCAGCGATCGAGGAAGCGCCGGATCTGTCGCGGCGTTGCGTCGTGCCAGGAGCCGTGGACGCCGGCGAGGCCGAGCCGCACCGGTGGCAGCGACAGCAACGCCATGAGTTCCGCAAGTTCCTTGCGCGACGATGGCGGCAGGCCCGCGACCGCCGCGTCGATCCCGGCGAGCGTATCGCGTCTCGCCGATGCCTCTGCAAGCGGTTCACCGGGCCACGCGCCGGCGAGCATGACCGGGGCAATGGCCCCGAATATCGCCTCGGCATCCGCGTCGAGCGCACGCCGCGGCACGGCACTGGGCGGTGCGTGCGGGCCGCGCAGCCATGCCGCGGTCGCGAGCACCACGGCCCCGAGGGTGCCGGTGAGGATGAAGGTGCGGCGCGAAGTGCTCACGGTGCGAGAGATGGCGGCCGCGTCGTGAAGCGGCGGTCCGTTGGGCCACCATAGCGGTCGTTGCATAGACGAATCAATCTAACCGCACGGCCGGCGGAGTACGACCGCCCGCGATGCGCCTGCTAGACTTTGCAATGTTGCTCCCTTCGTCGTGGCCACGCCGCATGGCCGAACAGGATCCCCGATCTTCAGCCAGGGACGCGCTCGTGCGCGAGCTTGCGCGCGTGCAGCGGCTGCACGAGGACCGCCGCGGGAACCCCATTCTCGCCGGGGCGCTCGACCGCCTCGCCGACTGGCAGGCACGGCGGCTGCGCATGACCTACGCCGACCTGGCCGTTGATCCGCGCTATGCGGCGGCGATCCAGTTCTTCCAGAACGACCTCTACGGGGCGGCCGACTACAGTAGGCGCGATGCGGACCTCGCGCGCGTGGTGCCGATGATGGTCAAGATGCTGCCGGAGACCGTGATCGCCACGGCCGCCTCCGCCGTGGAGCTCAATGCGTTGTCCCAGGAGCTCGATCGCGTGCTGCTGGGGCGCCTGCCGCGTGCGGATGCGGTCTTCACCGTGGCAGAGTACTGCAGGGCCTATCGGCGCGCCGGCAACTTCCCCCTGCGCAGGCGCCAGATCGCGCTGATCGGAGAGATCGGCACCGCGCTCGACCGCGCGGTGCGCAAGCCATTCGTGAGCGGCGCGCTCACGATGATGCGTCGCCCCGCACGGATGGCGGGTCTTGCCGTCCTCCAGGACTTCCTCGAGCGCGGGTTCGGAGCGTTTCGCGACATGCGCGGCGCAAGCGAGTTCCTCGCCACGGTGAACGAGCGCGAGTCGAACATCCACGACGCAATCGAGGAAGGGTCATCCGATCCATTTCCCGATCCGCTGATGTTCCGGCTCTCGGCGCCGTCGCAGTCTCGCGCGCCGTAGCGTCACGGACTCCCGGCGGGTCGCGCCGGGTCTCGTCTTGGGCGTCCACCGCGAGCGGCGCCCTGCGCCGCCCGCATCAGGCGTCGCCCAGAACCTTGTCGAGTTGCGCGCCGATCTCGCGTTCGAAGGTGGACTTCAGTGGCGTGAGAAGAAAGCCCAGGCTCACGTCGAGTGCGACGGTGTCCTTGCCCACGCGCATGCAACCCGAGATTCCGGGACGGTCGAAGTCGAGGTGGTCGCCGTTCCATTCGTAGGCGAGGCCGAAGCGCTTCTCGAGATCCTTGGCGATCTTCTCGGCGGCGGCCTTGGCCTTCTTGTGCGGCAGCTTGTGCTTGCGCGAGATGGAGATCGTGGCCATCGGGTACTCCTGGGATGCGCGGAGTATAGCGGCCAGGTCGCCGTCGTTGGGCCGGCCGGCGCGCGGCTGCGGCGTGACGTGCCGGTCCGCGATTCGTGCCTCGCCGGTGGAGCGCTACCGCTGGAAGCGCGCAGCGCGAAGCGGGTCAGGGCCGGCGGAACCTGCTGTGGGGATCCCCGCTCGCGGCATCTTCGCGGACGACGACCGCTTCGCCACGAACCTCCCGCTCGCCGGGACGGATGCCGGCCTGCGCGGCGCGCAACTCCTTGCGCAGGTGCCGCGTCTTCCACCATAGCCAGCCGCCGGCGATCACGGCGCCGGTGGTCAGTACGGCGAAGACCACGATGGAAAAAGCGAATGCCAGTACCAACGTGATCGCGCCCAGCACGAAGCCGACGATGCGGCCGGCGAGGGTCCGGGGCTGGAAGCCGAAGCGATGGCTGCGCTGCCGGGCGCCGGACAGAAGAAGGGGGTCGGGATCCGTGTTCACCATCTCCATTTTGGGCCGCTCGCGGCGCGATGCAAGCGCTGTCTCCTCGGGGTACGCCGCAGGTCGCCACGGCCTCGCCGTTGCAGGCGGAGCCTGTCGCGTGCTCGATCGGCATCGCCTCGCAGGATTCCGGGGGCCCGCCGTGGTTTGACAGTCCACTAGATCGAACATATGATTCAAACAAGTGTTCGATTGATCTCGCGCACGCTCGCCCCCATGTGGGATGCACGCGCTCCATCGAGGGTCACCCATGACAACCGATCTCGCCATCGTCGCCGGGCGTTCGCACGCGGCGGCCACCAAGGATCGCATCCTCGACGCGGCCGAGGCGCTGTTCATGGAGCACGGCTTCGAGGCCACGAGCCTGCGCCTGATCACGCAGGCCGCGGGGGTCAACCTCGCGGCCGTCAACTATCACTTCGGCAGCAAGGAAGAGCTCTTCGAGGCAGTGCTCACGCGGCGGCTCGACCCCATGAACCAGGCCCGGCTGGCGCGGCTCGAGCGCTACGAGGCAAGCGTGGCGCCGGAGGTGCTGGGCTGCGAGCGCATCCTCGCGGCACTCTTCATCCCTGCCCTCGAGCTCGCCCGCGATCCGGCGCGGGGAGGCGTCAATTTCCTGCGCCTGCTGGGCCGCGCCTACGCCGATCCGGCGCCCTTCATCCGCCAGTTCCTGTCGGTCCAGTACGCGCCGATGATCGCCCGCTTCAAGGACGCGTTCGCGCGCGCCCTGCCGCAGCTTCCACGCCGCGAGCTCTCCTGGCGCCTGCACTTCATCATGGGGGCGCTCTCGTACACCTTGGCCGGCACCGATGCCCTGCGCATGATCGCCGAGCTCAATCCCGTGGAGACCGACAACGACGAGATCCTGCTGCGGCGTCTCGCACCCTTCCTCCTCGCGGGACTCACCGCACCGTTGCCCGAACTGTGCGACGTCACCCGCGAACTCGACGACGCGCTGCCGCCCGCCGCCTGACCTGAAAACAAGGAGCACGCGCCATGCTGACCGTTCTCTTTCTCGTCATCGTTGCAGTCGTTGCGCTGGGACTCGCTTACGCGAACGCCTCGGCGACGGCCTGGATCGTCGCCACCGCCGTAGCTCTCGGCGTGGCCGCGATCACCCACGCGCTTCCATACGGACTCACGCTCGCGCTGGCTGTCGTGGCCGTCATCGTGGGCCTGCCGCTGGCGGTACCGCCGCTACGCCGTGCGCTCATCAGCGATGCGGTGCTGCGCGCCTTTCGCCGGATCATGCCGCCGATGTCGCAAACCGAGCGCGAGGCGCTGGAGGCGGGTACCGTGTGGTGGGACGGCGAGCTCTTCTCGGGGCGTCCCGACTGGTCGCGACTCCTCGCCATCCGGGAGGGCACGCTCACCGCGGAAGAGCAGCGCTTTCTCGACCACGAGACCGAGACGCTGTGCGCGATGGTGAGCGATTGGGAGACCACCAACGTCCACAAGGATCTCCCGCCCGCGGCGTGGCAGTACATCAAGGACAAGGGCTTCTTCGGCATGATCATTCCGAAGGAGTACGGGGGCCTGGGCTTCTCGGCCTGCGCGCACGCGGAGGTCATCACCAAGCTCTCCACGCGCTCCGGCACCGCGGCGGTGACGGTGATGGTGCCGAACTCGCTAGGACCGGGCGAGCTCCTGCTGCACTACGGCACCGATGCCCAGAAACGCTACTACCTTCCCCGGCTCGCCAGGGGGCTCGAGATCCCGTGCTTCGCGCTCACGAATCCGTACGCCGGTTCCGATGCGGCGTCGATTCCCGATCACGCCTTCGTGCGCTGGGGCGAGCACGAGGGCAAGCGCGTGCTCGGCTTGTCGGTCACCTGGGACAAGCGCTACATCACGCTCGGCCCGGTGGCGACGCTTCTGGGCCTCGCGTTCCGCGTCTACGACCCCGAGCGGCTCCTCGGCGCTACCGAGGACCTCGGCATCACCTGCGCGCTCATTCCCACGACGCATCCGGGCGTGAACATCGGCCGCCGCCACATGCCGCTCAACGCGGTGTTCCAGAACGGCCCGAACTCGGGGCGCGACGTGTTCATCCCGATGGAGTGGATCATCGGCGGCCAGCCGATGATCGGCAAGGGCTGGCGCATGCTGATGGAATCGCTGGCCGCCGGGCGGGGCATCTCGTTGCCGTCGTCCAACACCGGCATGGCCATGCTCGCGGTGCGCACGGTGGGGGGATACGCCCGCATCCGCACCCAGTTCCGCCTGCCCATCGGCAAGTTCGAGGGGGTGGAGGAGCCGCTCGCGCGCATGGGCGGCAACCTCTACATGATGGATGCGGTGCGCCGCCTCACCGCCACGGCGATCGACCTGGGCGAGAAGCCGGCCGTGCTCACGGCCATCGCCAAGTACCACATCACGGAGCGTGCCCGGCAGACGATCAACGACGGCATGGACGTGATCGGCGGCAAGGGCATCTGCATGGGACCGTCGAACTTCCTGGGCGGCGCGTACATGCAGCATCCCGTCGCCATCACGGTCGAGGGCGCCAACATCCTGACGCGCAGCCTCATCATCTTCGGGCAGGGCGCGATCCGCTGCCACCCGTACCTGCTGCGCGAGATGAATGCGACGCAGGACGCCGACCGCACCAAGGCCTCGATCGAGTTCGACCGCGCGCTCTTCGGGCACCTGCGCTTCGCGCTGTCGAATTTCGCGCGCGCGCTGGTGATGGGATTGACCGGCTCGCATTTCGTGCGGGTGCCGGCGGGCGTGGCGCCAGCCACCCGCCGCTACTACCAGCAGCTCACCCGCTTCTCGGCGGCGCTCGCCTTCCTGGCGGATGTGTCGGCCGGAACGCTCGGCGGGGCGCTCAAGCGCAAGGAGAAGCTCTCGGCACGGCTGGGCGACATCCTGTCGCTGCTCTACCTTTGCTCCGCGACCCTGCATCGCTTCGAGGCCGAAGGCCGCCAGGAGGCGGACGCGCCGCTCATGCACTGGGCGATCTGGGATGCGATGTTCAAGGCGCAGGGCGCGTTCGAGGGCGTGGTGTCGAATTTCCCGAACCGGTGGATCGGCACGCTGGCGCGCCGCATCGTCTTTCCGCTCGGGCGCCCATACGTGGTGCCGTCGGACCGGTTGGGTCACGAGGTCGCGAGCCTCCTGATCGCGCCGTCGGCGACTCGCGATCGCCTGACCGGCCACGTGTTCGCGGGCGAGGACGACAACGATCCCGTCGCCCTCATCGAGCGCGCGCTGGCCGCCACGATCGCCGCCGAGCCCGTGCTCGCGAAGATTCGCGCGGCGGTGAAGGCCGGCACGCTCGACGACCGCCTCGCTCCCGAGGCCGCGCCCGGTGCGCTCGCGGAGCGTGCCGTGCAGGCCGGAATCATCGCCGCCACGGAGGCGAGTCTCCTCGCCGCGCATCACGACCTCGTCGCGCGCGTGATCGCGGTGGACGACTTCGATCGCGACCTCGGCGCCTCGCTGCTGCGGCCGGCCATCGCCGCGCTCGAACGCCAGGCGCCGGGCGCGAAGCAGCGTGTCGCAGCCCGGAAGGACGTCGCCGATGCCCACGCGGGATAGCGCCACCGGAACGCCGACCATGACCGCCCCAATCTACATCATCGACGGCAAGCGCACGCCGTTCCTCAAGGCGCGCAACCGGCCGGGGCCGTTCTCCGCGTCCGATCTCGCCACGGATGCCGGCCGCGCGCTGCTGTTGCGCCAGCCCTTCGCACCCGATCAGCTCGACGAGGTCATTCTCGGCTGCGCAGCGCCTTCTGCCGACGAGGTGAACATCGGCCGCGTGGCCGCGCTGCGCATGGGCTGCGGCCAGAAGGTGCCGGGCTGGACCGTCATGCGCAACTGCGCCTCCGGCATGCAGTCGATCGACTCGGCGATCGCCAACATCCGCAGCGGCCGCTCCGACCTCGTGCTCGCCGGGGGCGTCGATGCGCTCTCTCGCGCGCCGTTGCTCTTCTCCGACGCGATGGTGCAGTGGCTGTCGAAGTGGTACGCGGCGAAGAGCGCGGGCCAGCGGGCGGCGCTGCTCGCGCAGTTCCGCCCCGGCTACTTCGCCCCGGTGATCGCGCTCATGAAAGGGCTCACCGATCCGATTTGCGGCCTGCTCATGGGGCAGACCGCCGAGAACCTCGCCTATCGCTTCGGGATCACGCGCGCGGAGATGGATGCCTACGCCGCGCGCAGTCACGCGCGCGTGCTGGCGGCGCAGAAGGCAGGCCACTACGCGGCCGAGATCGTGCCGGTCTACGGCAAGGACGGCACCCTCTACGCCGCCGACGACGGCGTGCGCGAGGATTCCACCCCCGAGAACCTCGCCCGGCTCAAGCCCTTCTTCGATCGCAAGTACGGCAATGTCACCGCGGGGAACAGCTCGCAGGTCACCGACGGCGGCGCGTGGGTCGTGCTCGCATCGCAGGCGGCGGTCGACAGGCACGGGCTACGGCCCATCGGGCGCATCGTCGACTCGCAGTGGGCGGGGCTCGATCCGGCGCAGATGGGACTCGGCCCCGTCTACGCCTCGACGCCGATCCTGAAGCGCCACGGCTTGGGCGTGAACGACCTCGATGCGTGGGAGATCAACGAGGCCTTCGCCGCGCAGGTCATCGCCTGCGAGCGCGCGTGGGCCGACGACGCGTTCTGCCGCGACGAGTTGGGCCTTTCCGGCGCACTGGGCCGGATCGACGGGAACAAGCTTAACGTGGACGGCGGCGCCATCGCGCTCGGCCATCCGGTGGGGGCGTCGGGCACGCGGATCGTGCTGCACGTCCTGGAGGTCCTGCGGCGCACGGGCGGCAAGCGCGGCATGGCGGCCATTTGCATCGGCGGCGGCCTGGGCGGGGCGATGCTGGTCGAAAGCATCGACAACGCGTCGTCGCAACGGACTCCCACGGCCTCCCCCGAGGCAACCGGGCACGACGCAAGCGGTTCGGCGCCACTCTAGAGGGAACGGCCACATGCGCCACTTCACCATCGAGCGCGAGGCGGACGGCCTCGCGCAGCTCGTCTTCGACAAGGCGGATGCCAACGTCAACACGTTGTCGCAGGAGGTGCTGGCCGAGCTCGGCGAGGCGCTCGACATGTTCGACCGCGATCCGCCCAAGGGTCTCATCATCCGTTCCGGCAAGCCCTCCGGCTTCATCGCCGGCGCCGATGTCGACGAGTTCGGCAGCATCACGGACGAGGCCGGCGCTCTCGCGCTGGTGCGCCGCGGCTTCGCTGCGTTCGAGCGGCTCGCCCACGTGAAGTACCCCACGCTGGCGCTGATCCGCGGCTTCTGCCTCGGCGGCGGGCTCGAGCTCGCGCTGGCGTGCCGCTATCGGGTCGCGATCGACGAGCCGTCGACCCGGCTGGGCCTGCCCGAGGTGATGCTCGGCATCGTCCCGGGATGGGGTGGCATCAAGCGCCTGCCGCTGCTCGTGGGCAGCCCGGTTGCACTCGACCTCATGCTCACCGGCAAGACGATCGATGCGCGCCGCGCGAAGAAGATGGGCGTCGTCGACGAGGCGGTGCCCGTGCGCATCATGGAGAACACCGCGCGCGGCGTGCTGCGTGCGGCGCCGCCCCCGCGCTCGTTGCCCCTGCCGCTGTCGCTCACGACGAATGCGCTCGCCCGCAAGGTGATCGCGAGCCAGGCGGAGAAGGAAGTCGGCAAGCGCGCGCGCCGCGAACACTATCCGGCGCCGTACGCGATCCTCGAGCTCTTCCGCAAGTACGACGGCGATCCGCTCGCGGTGCCGGCCTCCGATCCGGCCTCGGTGCCGGCGCTCATGCGCAGCCCCACCGCCGGCAATCTGCTGCGCGTGTTCAGGCTGCAGGAGCGGCTGAAGGGCCTCGGCAAGGAGGGCGCCTTCAAGGCCAGGCACGTGCACGTCATCGGCGCCGGGACGATGGGCGGCGACATCGCCGCCTGGTGCGCGCTGCGCGGTCTCACGGTCACGCTGCAGGACCAAAGCGCCGAGCGCCTCGCGCCGGCGATGAAGCGCGCGGGCAAGCTCTTCGCCGACCGCCTGCGCGACCCGCGCCGGGTGCGGGATGCGCACGACCGTCTGATCCCCGACGTCGCGGGAGACGGCGTGGCGCGCGCCGACGTGATCATCGAGGCGATCTTCGAGAACGTCGACGCGAAGCGAAGCGTCTTCGCCACGGTGGAGAAGAAGGCGAAGCCGGAGGCGGTGCTCGCCACCAACACGTCGAGCATTCCGCTGGAGGACATCGCGCAGGCGATGGCCGACTCGGGCCGTCTCGTGGGCATCCATTTCTTCAATCCGGTGGCGCGGATGATGCTCGTGGAGGTGGTGGTGGGCCGGCAGACGCGCGACGGCATCGCGGCGCAGGCGGCGGCCTTCGTGCGCCAGATCGACAAGCTGCCGCTGCCGGTGAAGAGCGCCCCCGGGTTCCTCGTCAACCGGTTGCTCGCGCCGTATCTCATGGCGGCGATGCATGCTGTGGACGAGGGCATCGCACCCGAGACTGTCGACGAGGCCGCGGTCGCCTTTGGCATGCCGATGGGCCCGATCGAGCTCGCCGACACCGTCGGCCTCGACATCTGCGTGGAGGTGGGCAAGCTCCTGGGAGGCGGGGCCACGCCGCCGAGGCGGCTCATGGAAGCGGTGGAGGCGCGCAACCTCGGCAAGAAGACCGGACGCGGCTACTACGAGTGGGTGGACGGCAAGGCGAAGAAGCATCCGCCAGGCGCGGTCCCGGCGGGCCTGACGGAGCGTCTGGTCGACCCGTACGTGACCGAGGCCCAGGCGGCGCTTGTCGACCACATCGTGGCCGACGCCGATCTCGTCGACGCCGGCGCGATCTTCGGTACCGGATTCGCCCCCTTCCGCGGCGGGCCGTTGCACTACGCGGCCACGGTCTGACGCAGCGCAAACGAACACTCACGCAACGAGGATTTCCCCCGGCGTTCTGGTGTACATTTTCGGCGGACGCGAGGCCCCACGCAAGGGCGCGCGCCGCTGCCGCAACATCACGCTCACGAGGCTCGCCGACCGGTCATGCCGGGAGGCGGGTACGCCCGGGGAACCGGGTGCACCTGGAGGAATGCCGTGGAAAAGATCTGGATCGCGCAGTACCCGAAGGGCATTCCTGCCGAGATCGACATCAACGAATACGCGTCGGTGCGCGACATCTTCGAGGAGGCCGTCGCCAGGTACAGCACGCGGCCGGCCTTCACGTGCATGGGCAAGTCGATCACCTTCAGCGAGCTCGACACCCTGTCGGCGGCGTTCGGCGCCTGGCTGCAGGGGCTCGGGTGCAAGAAGGGCGCGCGGGTGGCGATCATGATGCCCAACGTGCTGCAATACCCCATCTGCCTCTTCGGGACGCTGCGCGCGGGCTGCACGGTGGTGAACGTGAATCCGCTCTACACGGCGCGCGAGCTCGAGCACCAGCTGAACGACTCGGGGGCAGAGGTGCTGGTGTGCGTCGAGAATTTCGCGCACACCGTCGCCGAGGTGATCGGGCGCACCAAGGTGCGGCAGACGGTGGTGACCTCCATCGGCGAGCTGCTCGGACTGAAGGGCATCCTCGTCGACTTCGTGCTGCGCCACGTGAAGAAGATGGTGCCGAAGTTCTCGCTGCCGGGCTCCATCCGGCTCTCCGACGCGCTCTCCGACGGCCGCAAGCGCTCGCTCGACCGCATTCCGCTCGCCCACGAGGACATCGCGTTCCTGCAATACACCGGCGGGACCACGGGCGTTGCCAAGGGCGCGATGCTCGTCAACCGCAACGTCGTGGCCAACATGCTGCAGGCGCGCGCGTGGGTCACGCCGATGCTCGATCCCAGCCGGCGCGAGGTCATCATCACGCCGTTGCCGCTCTACCACATCTTCTCGCTCACCGCGAACTGCCTCGTGTTCATGTCGGTGGGCGGGGAGAACGTCCTGATCCCGAATCCGCGCGACATCCCCGGCTTCGTCAAGGAGATGGGCAAGTACCGCTTCACGGCGTTCACCGGCGTCAACACGCTGTTCAATGCGCTGCTCAACAATCCCGATTTCGCGAAGCTCGACTTCTCGTCGCTGCGCATCACGCTGGGTGGCGGCATGGCGGTGCAGGAAGCCGTCGCGCTGAAATGGAAGGAAGTGACCGGCGTGCCGCTCATCGAGGCCTACGGGCTCACCGAGACGTCGCCCGCCGCCACCATCAACCCGCTGGACCTGCCCGCGTACAACGGCAGCATCGGCTTGCCGATCTCGTCCACGGAGGTGATCCTGCGCGACGATGCCGGCAACGAGGTGCCGCTCGGCCAGTCGGGTGAGATCTGCATCCGGGGCCCGCAGGTAATGGCGGGGTACTGGCAGCGGCCCGACGAGACCGCGAAGGTGATCGACAAGGACGGCTGGTTCGCGAGCGGCGACATCGGCGTGATGGACGAGCGCGGCTTCGTGAAGATCGTCGATCGCAAGAAGGACATGATCCTCGTCTCGGGGTTCAACGTGTATCCGAACGAGATCGAGGGGGTGCTGGCCGGCCATCCCGGCGTGCTCGAGTGCGCCGCCATCGGCGTGCCCGACAAGAAGTCGGGCGAGGCGGTGAAGCTCTTCGTGGTCAAGAAGGATCCTGCGCTCACGGCCGACGCCCTCATGCAGTTCTGCCGCGAGAACCTCACCGGCTACAAGTGTCCGCGCGACATCGAGTTCCGCACCGAGCTGCCGAAGTCGAACGTGGGCAAGATCCTGCGCCGCGAGTTGCGCGACGAGGCCAAGACGGCCAAGGTGGCAAGGGCCGCGTGATGAGCGTCGCGCTGCCCGACAAGGAGCCGGTGCTTCGCGTCGTTCCCATGCCGGGGGACACCAACCAGCACGGCGACATCTTCGGCGGCTGGATCATGTCGCAGGTCGACATCGCCGGCGGCGTGATCGCGGCGCGTCATGCGCGCGGACGCGTCGCCACCGTGGCGGTGAACTCGTTCACCTTCAAGCAGCCCGTGATCGTGGGTGATCTCGTGACGTTCTATGCCGAGATCACTCGTGTCGGACGCACGTCGGTGACCATCGACGTCGAGGTCTATGCGCAACGCGATCCCCGGGATCAGGTGACGGTCAAGGTCACCGAGGCGAGCCTCACCTACGTGGCCATCGGCAGCGACGGCAGGCCGCGCGAGGTGCATGTTCACGGAACGCCGCTGCGGGCATGACACCGGGCGGGGCCAGTGTATAGTTTCCACGAGAATCGGCCGACAGTTCACGAGCGAAGCGCAGGGATCCGCTGCGCGGCCGGCCACAACCCAAGCCAGGAGGAGGTTTCCATGCAATCCGCATCGATGCCCAGGAAGAAGGTCGCGCAGGCCGTAGCCGCGCTGGTGTTCGCCTTCGGGGCGCAGCAGGCATTCGGTTCTGCGTTCGCGCTGCAGGAGCAAAGCGCCAGCGGTCTGGGCAACGCGTATGCAGGCGGGGCAGCGGCGGCCGAGGATGCCTCCACGGTCTGGTCCAATCCGGCCGGGATGTCGATGTTGCCGGGGATCCAGGTCGTCGCCGCGGTGAACGGCATCTTCCCCTCGGCCAAGTTCAGCAACAACGGCTCGATTCCCGCCTTCAACCAGCCACTGGGTAACGACGGTGGCCAGGGCGGCAAGGCCGCGGCGCTTCCGGCGATGTATCTCGTGGTGCCGATCAACCGGCAGTTCGCCTTCGGCATCGGCGTGGGCGTGCCGTTCGGCCTCGAGACCGAGTGGGACAACGGCTGGCTCGGCCGCTACCATGCGCTGCAGTCCAAGGTCGAGACGCTGAACGTCAATCCCGCCGTCTCGTGGAAGATCAACGATGCCTTCAGCGTGGGCGTCGGTGTCGACTACCAGCAGGTGAAGGCGACCTTCACCAGCAATGCCAACTATTCCGCGGCGCTCGCGCAGGCGGCACAGACGGCGGCCGCCGGCGGGCTCATCCCGGGTGCTGCCGTGCCTCCGTTCATCGCCGCCACCGGCGGGCTCGATTCGCTGGTCACGGTCAAGGGCGACGACTGGGCGTGGGGCTGGAACCTGGGCTTCCTGTGGCACGTCACGCCTGCCACGCGGATCGGCGGCCACTATCGCTCGTCGATCAAGTACAACGTCGACGGCAACGTCAACTTCGACAACCCGGCGCTGCCCACGCTGCCGCCCGCGCTGGCGCCCATCGGAGCCGCCCTGGCGCCGGCGGTGAACAACGTGCTGGCCAGCGGCGGCGTCACCTCCGATATCGAGTTGCCGTCGATCGCCAACCTCTCGATCGTGTCGCGCCTCAATCCCAAGTGGGAAGTGATGGGCGACGTGCAGTTCACCGACTGGTCGACGATCCAGTACCTCACGTTCACGCGCACTACGGGAACGGTGCTCCAGTCCACGCCCGAGCTCTTCCGCGACACCTGGCGCGCGTCGGTGGGCGCGACCTACTACAAGGACGACAAGTGGAAGTTCCGGGGCGGCTTCGCCTTCGACCAGTCGCCCGTGCGTGACGAGGAGCGCACGCCGCGCCTGCCGGACTCGGATCGCTACTGGATCTCCGCTGGTGCGCAGTACGGCTGGTCCAAGCAGCTCAAGTTCGACCTCGGCGTGACGTACATCTTCACGTCGAACGCATCGTCCGACAACAACGCCGGCAGTACGGCGCAGTACGGTCTCATCAAGGGCGACTACGACGCCAACGTCTTCATCGTGGGCGGTCAGGTCACCTACTCGTTCTGATCCGCAGTACGGCGGACCGCGATCCACGCGGTCCGCCGGCGACCGGCGATCCCGCCGGACGCATCGGATGCCGCTTCACTCCCGCCGGCACCCCGGCGATTCCAACGCATGAACTCCACTCCTCTTTCGATTCGCCGGGCCGCCATCCTCGGCGCCGGCGTGATGGGCGCGCAGATTGCCGCGCATCTCGCCAACGCCGGCATCGAGTCGCTGCTCTTCGACCTGCCGGCCAGGGACGGCGATCCCAACGCGCTCGCCGCCAAGGCCATCGCCAACCTCGCGCGCATCGACCCGGCCCCGCTCGCGGTGAGGGAGCGTGCCGACGCCATCACGGCGTGCAACTACGGCAGCGACCTGCCGCGCCTCGCCGAATGCGATCTCGTGATCGAGGCGATCGCCGAGCGCCTCGACTGGAAGCAGGACCTGTACACGAAGGTGGCGCCGCATCTTGCACGCCATGCGGTGCTGGCGTCGAACACGTCGGGGCTTTCGCTCGCGGCTCTGGCCGGGATGCTTCCCGCGGACGTGCAAGGACGTTTCTGCGGCGTGCATTTTTTCAACCCGCCGCGCTACATGCACCTCGTGGAGTTGATATCGGGTCCGCAGACCGCCCCGGCACTTCTCGACGGGCTCGAGACCTTTCTCACCAGCGCGCTCGGCAAGGGTGTGATCCGCGCCCGTGACACGCCCAACTTCATCGCCAACCGCATCGGGATCTTCTCGGTGCTGGCAACCATGAAGCACACGCAGGACTTCGGCTTGTCCTTCGACGTGGTGGATGCGCTCACCGGGCCCGCGATCGGCCGCGCGAAGAGCGCGACGTTCCGTACCGCCGACGTCGTCGGGCTCGACACGATGGCGCACGTCGTGAAGACGATGTGGGACACGCTGCCCGACGATCCGTGGCACCCGCTGTTCGCCACGCCGCCGGTGCTCGCGGGGCTGGTGGCGCAGGGTGCGCTCGGCGCCAAGACGAAGGCAGGCTACTTCCGCAAGCCGGCCAAGGACATCGAGGTCCTCGATCCGGCGAGCAAGTCGTATCGCAAGGCCGAAGGCAGCGTCGCGCCCGAGGTGGCGGCGATTCTCGAGATCCGCTCCCCCGCGGAGAAGTTCGCTCGGCTCCGCGCGAGCGAGCACCCGCAGGCCCGCTTCCTGTGGGCGATCTTCCGCGATCTCTTCCATTACAGCGCGCACCACCTGGCGGCGATCGCCGACAACGCGCGCGATGTCGACCTCGCCATCCGCTGGGGCTTCGGCTGGCAGCAGGGTCCATTCGAGACCTGGCAGGCGGCCGGATGGCGCGACGTGGCGGGCTGGGTGGCGGAGGACATCGCGGCAGGCCGCGCGCTCGCCGGTGTCCCGCTGCCCGCGTGGGTGAGCGGACCGAAAGTCACCGCGGCCGGCGGCGTGCATGCCAGGGAAGGCGCGTATTCGCCGGCACAGGATGGATACGTGCCGCGACGCGACCTGCCGGTGTACCGGCGGCAGGACTTTCCCGATCCGGTGCTCGGCGAAGCGCGGGGCAAGGGGACCACGATCTTCGAGACGGACGATGTCCGTATCTGGCAGCTGGGCGACGACGTGGGCATCGTCTCGTTCAAGACCAAGGCGAATACCATCAGCGAGGGCGTACTCGACGGCATCCTGCGCGCCATAGACATGGCGGAACGCGAGCTCGCCGGCGTGGTGATCTGGCAGGCGCGCGAGCCGTTCTCGCTCGGCGCCAACCTGGCATCGATGGAGCCCGCGGTCAAGTCCGGCGATTTCGCGATGGTGGAACGCATCGTCGCCAGGTTCCAGCAGACGTCGATGCGTTTGCGGGGGAGTCTCGTGCCGACCGTGTGCGCGGTGCGCGGCATGGCGCTCGGCGGCTCCTGCGAGTTCATCCTGCACGCCACGCGCACGGTGGCCGCCCTCGAGTCGTACATCGGGCTCGTCGAGGCGGGGGTGGGCCTGTTGCCGGCGGGTGGGGGCTGCAAGGAGCTTGCGATGCGCGCGGCCGAGGAGGTGCGGCGCGGCGCCGCAGGCAGCCAGATCGACGCGCTGCCGTTCGTGCGCACGTACTTCCAGTCGGTGGCGATGGCCAAGGTCGCGAGGAGCGCGCTCGAAGCGCAGGAGATGGGCTACCTGCGTCCGTCCGACATCGTGGTGATGCACGCGCACGAGCTGCTGCACGTGGCGCGTTCCCAGGTGCGTGCGCTCTCCGATGCCGGGTACCGGCCGCCGCTGCCGTCACGCGCGATTGCGGTCGTGGGGAAGACCGGCATGGCGACCCTCGAGATGCTGCTCGTCAACATGCGCGATGGCGGCTTCATCAGCGCCTACGATTTCGAGATCGGGAAGCGCATCGCGCGCGTGCTGTGCGGCGGCGAGATCGAGTCCGGCAGCATCGTCGACGAGCAGTGGCTGCTCGACCTCGAGCGGCAGGAGTTCGTGACGCTGCTGCGCGATCCGCGCACCCAGGCGCGGGTGGCGCACACGCTTGCCACCGGCAAGCCGCTGCGCAATTGAGCCGGCGCCGCATCGCTTTCGCAATTCGGATCCCATCATGACGAAGCAACTGCAAGACGCCTTCATCGTCGCCGCCACCCGCACCGCGGTGGGCAAGGCGCCCCGCGGCGTGTTCAAGTCGACCCGCCCGGACACCCTGCTCGCGCACGTGCTGGGGAGTGCGCTTGCCCAGGTACCGGCCCTCGAGGCCAGGCGGGTCGAGGACGTGATCGTCGGCTGCGCGATGCCCGAGTACGAGCAGGGCATGAACGTGGCGCGCATCGGCGTGCTGCTCGCCGGGCTGCCGGCGAGTGTCGCCGGCATGACGGTCAACCGCTTCTGCTCGTCGGGACTCAACGCGGTGTCGATCGCCGCCGACCGCATCCGCACCGGCGAAGCCGACGTCATGATCGCCGCCGGCACCGAGAGCATGAGCATGATCCCGATGACGGGACGCCTCGCGCTCAACGAGGCCGTGTTCGCGCACGGCGAGAACGTGGGCATCGCCTACGGCATGGGATTGACTGCCGAGAAGGTCGCCGCGCAGTGGAAGGTATCGCGCGACGCGCAGGATGCGTTCGCGCTCGAGTCGCATCGCCGGGCCCTGGCCGCGCAGGCGGCGGGCGAGTTCGTGCAGGAGATCAGTCCGTTCACGGTGCAGGAGGATCGTCCCGACCTCACGGCGGATCGCATCGTCACCCGCACGCAGGAGGTGGTGCACGACGAGGGCCCGCGCGCCGATACGAGCCTCGAAGGGCTCGCGAAGCTGCGCCCGGTGTTCGCCGCCAAAGGGAGTGTCACCGCCGGCAACAGCTCGCAGATGTCCGATGGCGCGGGCGCGTCGATCCTCGTGTCGGAGCGCGTGCTGCGTGAATTGAACCTGACGCCGCTCGCGCGCTGGGTGGGCTATGCCGTGGCCGGCGTGCCACCGGAGATCATGGGCATCGGTCCCATCGCGGCCATTCCCAAGGTGCTCGCGAACACGGGCATCCGCCAGGACCAGCTCGACTGGATCGAGCTCAACGAGGCCTTTGCCGCCCAGGCGCTGGCGGTGATGCGCGATCTCGAGCTCGACCCCGCCAGGGTGAATCCACTCGGTGGCGCGATCGCACTGGGGCATCCGCTGGGTGCGACCGGCGCCATCCGCACCGCTACCATCACGCACGGCTTGCGCCGGCGCAAGGGGAAGTACGGCATGGTGTCGATGTGCGTGGGCACCGGAATGGGCGCGGCCGGGATCTTCGAAGCCTTGTAGGCACACTCGCGAGGAGACAAGCATGCGAAAGCTGATCGTATTCGTGGCCGCGCTCGTCGCGGCCGTGGCCGTGCAGGCGGTCGAGGTGGGCGGCGTGAACCTTCCGGACAAGGCGAATGTCGGAGGATCCGAGCTCGTGCTGAACGGCGCGGGCGTGCGTACGCGGGTGATCTTCAAGGTCTACGTCGGCAGCCTCTACCTGCCGGCCAAGGCGACGACGGCGGCCGCCGCGCTCGAGAAGGGGCCGCGCCGCATCCAGATGAACCTCCTGCGCGACCTCACCGCCGACCAGCTCGTGGGTGCGCTGGTCGACGGCCTCAAGGACAACAGCACGCCCGCGGAGCTTGCCGCCGTGCAGCCACAGTCAGATCAGCTGGTGTCGATCATGAAGACGTTCGGCGAAGTGAAGGAGAAGGACGTCGTGACGCTCGACTTCGTCGACGGCGCCACGAAGATCGCCCTCAACGGCACGGCGAAGGGCTCGATCCCTGGCGAAGCGTTCAATCGTGCGCTCACCAGGATCTGGATCGGTGACAAGCCGGCGCAAGCCGACCTCAAGCAGGCCATGCTCGGTGGCTAGAGCCGCCACTGTACGAATGAAGAGAACCGTTCTCGCCACCGCGGCAGCGCTGGCCTTCGCCCTCGCCGGTTGCACGACGACGGCGCCACCGACCCCCACCGCGTCCGCGTCACCCGTCGCGCCGTCGGCACCAGGATCGCCGCCGCCGGCCGCGCTATCCATCGCGCCGGGTGCGCAGCCCGTGTCCACCGACCTGAACGACGTGCGCACGCTGGCCTGGCTCGAGGGCTGCTGGGCCGGCAACGTCAACCAGCGCAGCTTCCGCGAGCAATGGACGCCGGTTCGCGGGCACATGCTGCTCGGCGTGGGCGCCACGGTGTACCAGGGCAAGGTGCAGGACTACGAGTACCTGCGCATCGAGGCGCGGCCCGACGGCGTGTTCTACGTCGCCTCGCCTTCCGGGAAGGGCGACACGTCCTTCAAGCTCTCCTCGGTCGAGTCGGTCGAGGACAATGCCACGCTCTACACCTTCGGCAACGCGGCGAACGATTTCCCGCAGGAGATCGTTTACCGGCGCGCGAGCGAGGGGTGGCTCTACGCCACGATCCAGGGCAAGCTGAAGGGAGAGGACCGCAAGGTGATCTTCCCCATGCGGCGAGTCGACTGCGAAACCGGGGATTTCATCCGGCAGTAGCGCGCTCCCGCGACGGGCGCGAAGCCGGCCCGTTCATCCGTTTCCGCGCCCCGAGACAGCCGCCTTCCGTCGTCCTCGTCCCGTGACCGCCTCCGACGCCCTTGCGAGCTTCGAACGCATGCTTGCCGCTGGCAAGGACAGCGCGCTGCTGCGCTACTCGCTCGGCAACGAGCACTTGAAGGCCGGCAATGCCGACACCGCGGTCGGACACCTGCAACAGGCGGTCGCGTTCGATGCGGGGTATACCGCCGCCTGGAAGGCGCTCGGACGCGCGCTGGCCGACTGCGGCCGTGCCGACGAGGCCCTGGCTGCGTATCGCGAAGGCATCGCGGTGGCGGAGCGCAAGGGTGACAAGCAGGCAGGCAGGGAGATGCAGGTGTTCGCGCGCCGCCTCGAGAAGGGTCGCCAGGGGAGCGGATAGCCGCGCCGCGTCAGCGCTGCGCGCGCACGCTTTCCACTCCGCGGTTGGCGAGCGCATCGGCCCGCTCGTTATCGACGTCCGTCGCGTGTCCGCGCACCCAGTTCCAGCGCACGGCATGACGTGCCGCCGCTGCCTCCAGTTCGCGCCACAGGTCGGCGTTCTTCACCGGCTTGCGGTCCGCCGTCTTCCAGCCGTTCCTGCGCCAGCCGTGGATCCACGTCTCGATGCCGTTCTTCACGTACTGCGAGTCGGTGAAGAGCTCGACCACGCTCGGACGGGTCAGCGCCTCCAGCGCGCGGATCACGGCGAGCAGCTCCATGCGGTTGTTGGTGGTGTGCGCTTCGCCACCGAAGAGCTCCTTCTCGTGCGTGCCCGCGCGCAGGAGAGCGCCCCAGCCGCCGACGCCGGGGTTGCCCTTGCAGGCGCCGTCGGTGTAGATGATCACTTCCGGAGCCGCCACCGCGGCTCCTGCTGCGCTGCTGCCGGGCATCGCGCTATCGGAGCCGGCGCGACGTGGTGAGACTCTCGCGCACTGGCGCGAGTCCCTTCTCGCGCCGCTCGCGCCGCTGCCAGGCGGGCGTGAGCACGCGCATGCCGAGCACACGCTTGGTGGCGCGCAGGAAGTAGACGCCGCCCGCGATCGGCCACCAGCGGTCGCCCGCCGACTCGAAGAAGGCGAAGCGTTGCAGCCACTTCTCGCGGGAGAACGGCGGCGCGTAGGCGTCCAGGCGGCCGCCGGTCACGTCGAAGCCGAGCAGCGCGAGCCAGTCCTTGACGCGATACAGGCCGATGAAGCTGCCGTTCCACGGCGGAGTCTGTGCGCGCCCGAAGTAGCGCTTCATCCCGTAGAGGGAGAACGGATTGAAGCCGGCGATGACGATCTGGCCTTCGGGGCGTACCACGCGGTACGCCTCGCGCAGCATGAGGTGGGGGTCGTCGGTGAACTCGAGGGCGTGCGGCAGCACGATCAGGTCGACCGAGTTCTCGGCGAACGGCAGTTCGTGCGGATCGGCGATCACGTCGGCAGGCGGGTCGTAGTCGACCGTGAAGCGCGTGGGGATCCGGGATTGGGCGAGGAACGGGTACCGCGGCATGCCGACCTGCACCGCGTTGAAGCCGAAGATGTCGGCGACGGTATGGTCGAAGTAAGCCTGCTCCCGCGCCTGGACGTAGCGCCCCAGCGGCGTGCCGAACCAGTCGGCCAGGGTCGGCATGGTGGTTGACACCCCTCCGTCCGGTCCCGAAGATTCATCCATGACGGCGATTATCCCCATCCCCGCATTCGCGGACAACTACATCTGGCTCCTCCGCGAGGGGACGCGCGCGGCGGTCGTCGACCCCGGCGACGCGCGTCCCGTGCTCGACTACCTCGCTCGCGAAAGGCTTTCCCTCACCGCCGTGCTCGCTACGCATCATCACAACGACCACGTCGGCGGCATCGAGACGCTGCTCGCGGGCCATCCCGCGCCGGTGTTCGGGCCCGCGCACGAGGCGATTCCGCGCATCGCGCATGCGCTCGAGGAGGGCGACGTCGTGTCGCTGCCGGACATGCCGGTGCGCCTGCGCGTGATCGACATACCGGGCCATACCGCGGGTCACATCGCGTACTTCGGCGACGTCGGCGGCGTGCCGTCACTCTTCTGCGGCGATACGCTGTTCGCCGCCGGCTGCGGCCGCGTGTTCGAAGGGACGTCGGCGCAGATGTGGGCGTCGCTGTGCGCCCTGGCGGCCCTGCCGGGAGACACGCTCGTCTACTGCGGTCACGAATACACGCTCGCCAATCTCCGCTTCGCGCTCGCCGTGGAGCCGGAGAACCAGGCCCTTCGGGATCGGCAGGCACAGGCGCAGGCGACGCGTGAGCGGGGCCTGCCCACGCTACCGTCGACGATCGCGCTCGAGCACGCCACCAATCCGTTCCTTCGCGCCGGACTCGCCAACGTCCGCGCCGCGGCCGCGGCGCATGCAGGCCATGCCGTCGCGGACGAGGTCGAGAGCTTCGCGGTGCTGCGCGCCTGGAAGAACGCGTTCTGACGAATGCCCCCGTCGCGGTGTTGCCCCCGCACGGTGTTGCCCCCGCGCGGTTGACGCTGCGGGCGCCCGCGCCTACCATGCCGCGTCGCCCCCGACGCAACGAGCTCGGCCACGGGGAGGGCCGAGCACAGACATGAGACCCAGCAATTGCGCCTGCATTCGCTCCTGACCGTCGCCGTCGCAGCGCTCCTCGGGGCCTGCACGACGACACCCTCACTACCGGTCGCCGGGCCTGACCCCGCTCCGGTCGCCGCAGCCTCCCAGCCGCCAGTCCGCGAAGTCCCGCCACTCGATCTCGAGCCCATCGAGCCCCGTCAGCCCAAACTCTTCGCGAGCTGGGCGCTCGCCGAGCTCGAACCGCTGCCGCCGCCGGTGGGGGACCTTTGGGACCGGATCGTCGAAGGCTACGAGATACCCGACATCGAGGGGCCGCTCGTCGAGAAGTGGGAGCAGTGGTATTCGCAGCGGCCGGACTACGTTGCGCGCATGGTCGAGCGCAGCCGGCGCTATCTCTACCACATCGTCAACGAGGTGGAGGCGCGCAGCATGCCGAGCGAGATCGCGCTGCTCCCGATGGTGGAGAGCGCGTACAACCCCACCGCGATCTCGGTGGCGCGCGCTGCCGGCATCTGGCAGTTCATGCCGGCCACCGGCAAGCACTACGGCCTCGAGCAGAACTTCTGGATGGACTCGCGCCGTGACGTGATCGCCGCGACCGACAAGGCGCTCGAGTACCTCGCCAAGCTGCACGACGACTTCGACGACTGGCAGCTCGCGCTCGCGGGGTACAACTGGGGCGAGGGCAACGTCGCGCGGGCGCTCGCGAAGAACAAGGCAAGGGGCTTGCCCCTCACCTACGAGGCGCTGGCGATGCCGTCCGAGACGCGCAACTACCTGCCCAAGCTGCAGGCGGTGAAGAACATCGTCCGCGATCCCGAGCGGTATGGGCTGGCGCTCGCGGACATTCCCGACGCGCCCTTCTTCACGGTGGTGAAGACGACGAAGAAGATCGACACCAAGGTTGCCGCCGAGATCGCCGAACTGTCGCTCGAGGAGTTCGTGGCGCTCAATCCGCAGCACAACCGGCCGGTGATCGCGGGCGCCGACGAGCAGTCGATCCTCCTGCCGATCGACAACGCCGAGATCTTCGCGGCGAAGCTCGAGCTCACCGCCCAACCGCTCGTCTCCTGGCAGGCGTACCGCCTGAAGCCGAACGAGAACCTGGCGCACGTCGCGGCCCGCTACGGGATGTCGCTCGACACGCTCCGGGCGGTCAACGGCATCGGCGCGCGCGCCCGCGTTTCACCCGGCCACATGCTGCTCGTTCCGGCGGAGCACCCCTCGCCGGAGGTCGTCGAGGCGCTCGACGACGCCGTGTTCACCACGGTGCCCTCGGGGCGCACGTTCTACTACACCGTCCGGCGCGGTGACACGCTGTCGCGAGTGGCGGCCCACTACGGCGTGACGATGGGCGACATCAAGGCCTGGAACGGCATGTCGGGCGACCGCCTGAAGGTCGGGCAGCGGCTGCGTGTGACGAGCGATGTCGTGCCGGTGGCGCGTGCGGGTGGAAGCTCGAAGAGCGCCGCGGCCACCAAGGGGGCGAGCCGGCAGGAGAAGCCGAAGGTGACGCGCACCAGCACGGCCAGCTCGAAGGGGAAGGGTCGGGACAAGGCTGCGAAGGGGCGCTCGCGCGGCACGTCGACCGCGAAGGTCGCCGGCCAGGCGGGAGGCTGACCGCCGCGCGCGGGCGCCGAAAATAGAACGGGCGACCCGTTCGAGTCGCCCGCTCTGGTCCGAAGCAGTATTGCGACGGACGTATCTGCCGCCGGCTTACAGCTTCTTGGCGGCCTTTTTCTTCGCGGTCTTCTTGGCGGCCTTCTTCTTGGTCGCCTTCTTCGCGGTCTTCTTGGCGGCCTTCTTCTTGGTCGCCTTCTTCGCGGTCTTCT
>CAYTOT010000014.1:0-59946 GCA_964439475.1 uncultured Alcaligenaceae bacterium | reverse complement strand
TGGCAGCCTTCTTCTTGGGCGCCGCCTTCTTCTTGGCGGGCTTGCGTTTGGCAGCCTTCTTCTTCGGCGCAGCGGCCGGAGCGGCCGGCGACATCATGGACATCATGTCAGCCATCATCGTTGTTTCTCCTGTCTGGGTTTGTGTAACTGTTATGTTGCTTCTCTTCGTGGCAGGCGGCACGGGCTCGTCATTTTTTTCTGCAACCACTTGACAAAACCACTCCGCCTGCTGCCTGCATTGTAGCCACGTTTGTGGCATTTGCAAGAAATGTTCAACGATTCCAACGCTTAGGTCGAGCGCTGTTGCGCTTTGCGCACACGGGTTTCGCGTCGCAATTCGCGCGCGATGCGCACGCCGCTTCAGGGCAACGCGGACTCGTGCGCGAAGAGGTCGTTCACGCTCTCGCGACGGCGCACGAGATGCGCATCGCCGCCGTCGACGAGCACCTCGCAGGCGCGCGGCCGCGAGTTGTAGTTCGAACTCATCACGTGACCGTAGGCGCCGGCGGCACCGATCGCGAGCAGGTCGCCGGCGGCGAGCGCCAGGTGCCGGTCGTGCGCCAGGAAATCGCCGCTCTCGCAGATCGGCCCGACGATCTCCCAGACGCGGACGTCGCCGGCACGCGGCCGTATCGCATCGACCGGATGCCACGCGTCGTAGAGCGGCGGACGGAGGAGGTCGTTCATCCCCGCATCGACGATCGCGAAGCCCTTGGGCGATCCCGGCTTCAGGTATTCGACGCGGGTGAGCAGCACGCCGCCGCTGCCGACGAGGCGCCGCCCCGGCTCGAAGAGGAGCGTCTCGCCGCGACCCGCGAAGAGGTCGCGGACCATCTCGGCGTACTCGGCAAGGCGCAGCGGATGCTCGTCGCGGTAGCGGATGCCGAGTCCGCCGCCCAGGTCCACGTGCGCGAGTACGATGCCCGCCGCGCGCAGGGTATCGACGAGGTCGAGGATCCTCGTGACCGCATCGCGATACGGCTCGAGCTCGGTGATCTGGGAGCCGATGTGGATGTCGATGCCGCGCACCTCGAGGTGCTGCATCGCCGCGGCGCGGCGGTACAGCGCGAGTGCCTCGTCCCAGGGAATCCCGAACTTGCTTTCCTTGAGGCCGGTAGCGATGTAGGGGTGCGTGCGCGGGTCGACGTCGGGGTTGACGCGCAAGCTCACGGGCGCGCGCCTGCCGAGCCGGCCGGCGACGGCGTCGAGGCGGTCGAGCTCGGCTGCGGACTCCACGTTGAAGCAGAGGATGCCGGCGGCGAGCGCCTGCTCCATCTCGGCTTCGGTCTTGCCCACACCGGAGAACACAACCGTGGCGGGGTCACCTCCGGCGGCGATCACGCGCGCGAGTTCGCCACCGGACACGATGTCGAAGCCGCTGCCGAGGCGCGCGAAGAGGTTCAGCACCGCGAGGTTGGAGTTCGCCTTCATCGCGTAGCAGACGAGGTGTCGCGTTCCCGCGAAGGCGTCCGTGTAGTCGCGAAAGGCGCCCTCGAACGCCGCTCGCGAATAGACGTAGCAGGGCGTTCCATGGCGCTCGGCGATCTCGCGCAGCGGGACGTCCTCGGCGTGGAGCTCGCCGTTGCGGTAGGCGAATGCGCTCATGTCTTGTCAGGCTCCGGAGTGGCGCCTCGCCGCGGCGGGCGCGCGGTCAGGGCTTGCGTTCGACGGGAGGCGTTGCGGTCGGCGGGGACGACGGCGCGACACCGGGCGTCGCTGCGGGTGCGGAGGGGACCGTTCCGGGCGCTGCGGCGGGCGTGTCGGGCGCGGCCTTCGGAGGCAGGTACAGCGGACCCTTGATGCCGCACGCGCTGCAGGCGAGGAGGCTCGCCACGACGGCAAGGACACGCAGCGGACGACGAAACATCATGCGCAAATGCTAGCACGCAGGCCGGGAGCACGACCCGGGAGAGGGCCACGAATCAGGCCGCGAGCAGCGCGGTCCAGTCCTCGAGCTGGCGGCGCAAGGTCGCGTGCCCCGGCAGCAGGCGGTCCACGAGCGCCCAGAAGCGCGGCGAGTGATTGAGCTCGACGAGGTGCGCAACCTCGTGCGCCACGACGTACTCGGCTAGTGCGGGAGGGAGCTGCACGAGCCGCCAGTTGAGCCGGATCTCCCCGCGCGCGTTGCAGCTTCCCCATTCGCTGCGGGCGTTCGAAAGCCGCAGCACGGGTGGGGTGCGCGCGATCTTGCGCGCGTATGTCTCGACCTGCGGCGCCACTTGCGCCCACGCCTGCTCGCGCAGCCACTGGCCGACGACGTCGGCCACCTCGGCCTCGTCCTGCGCACGCGGGTGGAGGATCGTGAGGTTGAAGAGGTCCGACGCGATGTGCGTCCGGCGCGCGGGGAAGACCTCGAGCGCGAGCTCGCGCCCGCGGAAGAGGATCGGCGCTCCGCGTTTCCACTGGCGGGGCATCACGTCGCGGCGGCGGGCATTCCATTCGGCGAGTGCCTTGACGATCCACTGCGCGCGCTCGGCGAGCGCGGCTTCGATCTCGGCGAGCGTCACCCAGCGTGGCGCCCGGACGGTGAGTCCGGACAGGTCGACCTCCATGCCGATCGTGCGCCGTCGCGCGCGCACGAGGCGATATTCGACGTCCTGCCCCGCGAGGCCGATGCGGCGCACGGCGGCATCGCGCCGCCGCGTGGCGGTGCCTCCGGCGTCGCCGTTGCGGAGCGGCGCGCGGGCGGTCATGGTTTCGGGGCTCCCGCCGGAACGCCGAGGCGCGCCACTTCCCCCTCGACCCATGCCTCGACCTCCTGCGTGAGGGCGCCGGGATCCTTGCCGGCCGGCGAGATGGGCGCGCCGATGGTCACCGAGATCGTGCCGGGCCGCTTTCCGAAGATGCCCTTCGGCCAGACGTAGCCCGCGTTGTGCGCGACGGGAATGATCGGCGTATCCATGGCGATCGCGAGACGCGCGCCGCCCGTCTTGTACTTGGCGCGGGTGCCCGCCCGGATGCGCGTGCCCTCGGGGTAGACGACGATCCAGAAGCCCTGCGCGAAGCGCTCACGGCCTTGCGCGACGATCTGCTCCATGGCATCGGTGCCGGCCTTGCGATCGATGGTGATCGGCGACGCAAGGCGGAAGCCCCAGCCGAAGAACGGGATCGACAGCAGCTCCTTCTTGGCCACGAAGGCGAGCGGCGGGAAGTACAGGTTGAGCGCGAGCGTCTCCCAGGTGGAGCTGTGCTTCGACATCACGATGTGCGGATGCGCGCGGGTATCGGACGGGACGTTCTCGAGACCCTTGACCTCCCAGCGGATGCCGCAGATCACGCGGGCCGCCAGGAGATTCGTCCTGCACCAGCTTGCGGCCATCCGGTAGCGCGGAATCCGCGGCAGCCAGAACGTCGCCAGCATCACGACCGCGTAGAGCGCGGTGACGACGATCTGGAAGACGAGGAAGAGGAGGGAGCGCAGCGTCGCCTCGCTATTCCGCAGCCAGCAGCGCCGACGCGGCGAAGGCCAGGTCGGGGAAGATCACGGTGTTCCTGGGGAAATCGCCGTCGCGCAAGGTGGCCTCGCCCTTTCCGGTCAGCACGAGCATGGGCTGCGCGCCCACGGCCTCGGCCGCCTGCAGGTCGCGCAAAGAGTCGCCGATGCAGGGCACGCCCGTCAACTCCGCGTTGAAGCGCTTGCCGATTTCGATCAGCATGCCGGGCCGCGGCTTGCGGCACTCGCAGCGCGAGTCCGCCGTGTGGGGACAGAAGAACACCGCATCGAGGCGTCCGCCGGCTTGCGCGAGGGTCTTGTACATCTTCTCGTGGATGCGGTTGAGCATCGCCATGTCGAACAGGCCGCGACCGATGCCCGACTGGTTGGTGGCCACGACCACGCGGTAGCCGGCGTGGTTGAGGCGCGCGATGGCTTCGACGCTGCCGGGGATGGGGCGCCACTCCTCCGGCGTCTTGATGAACTGGTCGCTGTCGTGGTTGATAACGCCGTCGCGGTCGAGGACGAGCAGCTTGGCCGCGCGCGTGGTCGTGACGCCGTCGGGACCGAGCTGGACCATGGCCGCAGGCTACGTCAGGCGAGTTTGCCGATGTCGGCGACGCGGTTCATCGTCTGCGCGACGCCGCGCAAGAGCGCGAGGCGGTTGGCGCGCACCGCGGGATCCTCCGCCATCACCATCACGTCGTCGAAGTAGCGGTCGACGACGGGCTTGGCGCTGGCCAGCGCGCGCAGGGCAGCGGTGTAGTCGCCGCGACCGAAGTCGGCCTCCACCTGCGGGCCGAGTTGCTGGAACGCCATGTAGAGGTCGTGCTCCGCGCCTGACTCGAGGCGGCTCCGGTCGACGGTCACGGCTGCCTCGGCGCCGCTCTTGCGCAGGATGTTCACGATCCGCTTGTTGGCGGCAGCGAGCGCCGCAGCCTCCGGCAGTACCGCGAAGGACTGCACCGCGGCCAGGCGCGCCGGCAGGTCGGCGATCGTGTCCGGATGCGAATCGAGCACCGCAGCGACCTCCAGTGCCGTGAATCCTCGCTCGCGCAGGTAGCCGCGCAGGCGCTCGTAGAGGAAGTCGAGGAGGGGGGCAGGATCGGCGTTGAAGCCGGGCGTGCCGTCGAATGCCGCCATCGCCTGCCGGACCAGGACGGCGAGCGGGATCGCATGGCCGCGCTCGATGAGGATGCGCAGCGCGCCGAGGGCCGCGCGACGGAGGCCGAACGGATCCTTGTCGCCGGTGGGCACCTGCCCGATGCCGAAGAGGCCCGCCAGCGCCTCGAGCTTGTCGGCGAGGGCGACGGCCTGCGCCACGCGGCCCTGCGGCAACTCGCCACCACCGGCCCTGGGCCAGTAGTGCTGCTCGATCGCCGCCGCGACGTCGGCGGCCTCGCCGTCGTGCATGGCGTAGTAGCGCCCCATCAGTCCCTGCAGTTCGGGGAACTCGCCCACCATGTCGGTGACGAGATCGGCCTTGGCGAGCAGTGCCGCACGATCGACCTGTGCCGCATCGGCGCCCATCGGCGCCGCGATGGCAGCGGCGATGCGCCGCACCCGCGCGACGCGCTCCGCCTGCGTGCCGAGCTTGTTGTGGTAGACGATGGCGCCGAGCTTCGGGAGCCGCGCATCGAGCCGCGTCTTGCGGTCCTGGTCGAAGAAGAACCTCGCGTCGGCGAGGCGCGCGCGCAGGACACGCTCGTTGCCGGCCACGATGGCCGACGGATCGGCGGTCTCGAGGTTGCTCACGAGCAGGAAGCGCTCGACGAGCTTGCCGGCACCGTCGGCCAGCGCGAAGTAGCGCTGGTTGAGCTGCATGGTGAGGATGAGGCACTCCTGCGGGACGGCGAGGAACGAGGTGTCGAAGGCGCCGGCGTACACCACGGGCCATTCGACGAGCGAGGCGACCTCGTCGAGGAGGTCGTCGGGCATGATGGGCGTGGCATCGCCCGCCGCAGCTTCGAGTGCCGCCACGATGGCGGCACGGCGGGCGGCGAACGAGGGCGCGACCTTCCCCTCGGCCTCGAGCGTGGGGGCGTACGCACCGGCCGTGGCAATGTCGATCGGCTTGTGCGACAGGAAGCGATGGCCCCTCGTGGTGCGGCCGGCCGTGAGTCCCAGCGCCGTGACGTTCACCACCTCGGCACCGTGGAGCGCGACGAGGCCATGCGCCGGCCGCACGAACTTCTCGTTGTTGTAGTAGTGGCCGGGCGCGGCGTAGCTCATCACCTTGGGGATGGGGAGCCTCGCGATGGCGTCGGACAATGCCTTCTGCAGGCCGACCGCCAGCTCGACGCCGGGGCGCACGCCCTCGTGGAAGAGCGCGTCTGCCTTGCCGTCGTGCTCGCGGGCGAGCTTCGTGCCGGCGGGAAGGCCAAGCGCGGCGAGCTTCTTCGCAAGTGCCTGCGTGGGCTGGCCCTGCGCATCGTAGGCGACCGCGACCGGCAGGACCTTCTGCCGGAACGCTGCGTCGGGCGAGCGCGCCGCGACGCCGGCGATGGACACCGCGAGGCGGCGCGGCGTGGCGTAGCTCTCGCGTGCGGCACCGCCCTCGATGAAGCCTTCGCGGGCGAGCGCGGTGGCGATCTCGGATGCGAACGCCTCGCCCAGGCGCGCCAGGGCCCTGGGCGGCAGCTCCTCGGTGAGCAGCTCGACGAGCAGCGTCGCGGCAGGTGCGGTCATGCTCGGCATCGCCATCAGGCGGCCCTCGTCCGCAACTCGGGGGGCAGCATGGGAAATCCCAGCGCCTCGCGCGATTCGAGGTAGCCCTGCGCCACCAGGCGCGAGAGCGTGCGGATGCGGCCGATGTAGGCGGCGCGCTCGGTCACGGAGATGGCGCCGCGCGCATCGAGCAGGTTGAAAGTGTGCGCCGCCTTGAGGATCATCTCGTAGCCGGGCAGCGACAGCTTCGCCTCGAGCAGGCGCTTCGCCTCGGTCTCGAAGAATGCGAAGAGCTCGAAGAGGCGTTCGGCATTGGAGTGCTCGAAGTTGTACGCCGACTGCTCGACCTCGTTCTGGTGATAGACGTCGCCGTAGGTGAGCCTGCGCGCCACGCCGTGGTCCATCCATTCGGTCCACACGAGGTCGAACACGTTCTCCTTGTCCTGGAGGTACATGGCGAGCCGTTCGAGGCCGTAGGTGATCTCGCCGGTCAAGGGATTGCAGTCGATCCCGCCCACCTGCTGGAAGTAGGTGAACTGCGTGATCTCCATGCCGTTCATCCACACTTCCCAGCCGAGGCCCCAGGCACCCAGCGTGGGGTTCTCCCAGTCGTCCTCCACGAAACGCACGTCGTTGCGCGCAAGGTCGAAGCCGAGCACTTCGAGCGACCCCAGATAGAGGTCGAGGATATCCGGCGGCGACGGCTTGAGCACCACCTGGAACTGGTAGTAGTGCTGCATGCGGTTGGGGTTCTCGCCGTAGCGCCCGTCCTTGGGCCGGCGCGACGGCTGCACGTAGGCGGCGCGCCACGGCTCCGGGCCGAGCGCGCGCAGGAACGTCGCGGTATGCGACGTGCCGGCGCCGACTTCCATGTCGTAGGGCTGGAGGAGCGCACAGCCGTGTCTTCCCCAATACTCCTGCAGGCGCAGGATCACTTCCTGGAACGTGATCATGGATGCGGATTCCGGCGGCATGGGCGTGGTGCCGCGGTAACTGCTTGAATACTGCGGATTTTACCTGCTTCGCGGGGGAATCGCTTCAGGCCGGTGCGCGCGGGCGGCGCGCCGCTATCGCGCCGCCGGCGAAAAGGGCGGAGGCGACCAGCAGGGAAAGCGCGTCGCCGACGCGCATGTAGGGCGTGAGTCCATCGCGTCCGGTGACCTCGACCTCGAGGATGCCGCGCGTGAACCACGGCAGTTCGGCGAGCACGCGGCCGTCGTGAGCGATCGACGACGTGATGCCGCTGTTGGTCGCGCGCAGCATGGGGCGCCCCGTCTCCAGCGCGCGCATGGCGGCGATCTGGTTGTGCTGGCGGGCGGCGACCGAGCGGCCGTACCACGCGTCGTTGGTGACATTGACGAGCATCGTCGCGTCGCGCGCAGGAATCGCGAGCTCACCGCCGAAGACGTCCTCGTAGCAGATGTTGACCGCGAGCCGCTGCCCGGCCACGGTGAAGGGCGGCTGCAGCGCGGGTCCCGCCGCCTGGTCGGCGAGCGGGATGTGGAGCACGCTGTTGATGAACCACCCCACCAGCCCCTTGAGCGGAATCGACTCGCCGAACGGCACGAGGTGGTGCTTGCGGTAGAGCTGCGGTGCGGCGTGCGAGAGGCCCACCACGCTGTTGTGGATGCGTTCTTCCTCGCCTGGCGCGGCTGGCGGCAGCAGCACGAAGAGTCCCGTCAGCACCATGCCGTCGCGCAGCCGCGCCGCGGCCACGAGGCCGTCGATCACTTCGGGTGGAATCTCGTCGGAGAACTGCGGATAGGCGCTCTCCGGCAGCACCACGATGCGTCCCTTCGCACGCGCGACGAGGTCGGCGTGCAGCGCGTAGTTCTGCGGCCGGAACGCGGGATCGAACTTCTCTTCCTGCGAGACGTTGCTCTGCACGAGCGAGACGGCGACCGGCGGACCGGCGGGTCGCGTCCACTCGATCGGACGCAAGGCGGCGCCGGTGCCGAGGAGAGCGACGGCCAGCACGACGAGCGCGGCGCCTGCCCGGCGGTCGCGCGACTCGAGCGCGCGCACACCGATCGCTACCGCCGCGGCGAGCAGCGCAACGGCGAGGGAGACGAGAAACACACCGCCCACCGGCGCGAACCCGGCCAGGGGCCGCGCGCCCTCCGCCGGCAGTTGCGTGTAGCCGATGGCGAGCCACGGAAAGCCGGTGAAGACGAATCCGCGCAGCCACTCGCAAAGCACGAACGCGCCTGCCGCCGCGACCGCCCGGGCGTTCGAGTGCATCGGCGCGACGCGCGCCGCCAGCCAGCCGGCAAGCGCCGGCCACAGCGCGAGCCAGGCCACGAAGCCTGCGGTCGACACGAGGGCGACGGGTAACGGCATGCCACCGAAGGTCTCGAGCGCGATGAAGACCCAGGACACACCCATCCCGAAGAGACCGAGCCCCCAGGCGAAACCGAGCGCCGCGGCGCGGCGCGGCGTCGTGGCGCCGTCCCAGAGGAAGAAGAGCGTGCCGAGCGAGGCGATCGCCGCCGCAGGCATCGAGAACGGCGCAAACGCGAACACCGTCGCGCCGCCGGAGGCGAGGGCGAGCGCCATGCCCAGGACGACGGGGGTCATCGGCGAAAACCCAAGGGATCCCTGGCGCTGGAGTGGCCGGCGCGACAGCGGAGCCGGGCGGCCTACTCGACCGGCGGCGCCGGCGGCGGAGGCACGCGCTCCACCTGCAGCGTGTGCAGGCGCCGGCTGTCCGCGCGCAGCACGCGGAAGCGCAGGTCGCCGATGACGGTCGTCTCGCCGCGCTTGGGGAGCCGCCCGAACGAGCGCAGCACGAGGCCGCCCACCGTGTCGACCTCGTCGTCGGGGAAGGTCGTTCCGAACTGCTCGTTGAAGTCCGCGATCTCGGTATGCGCCTTGACGCGGAACTGGCCGCTGGCCTCGGCAATGATGTTGTCGTGGCCGTCGTCGAGATCGAACTCGTCCTCGATGTCGCCCACGATCTGCTCCAGGACGTCCTCGATGGTCACGAGCCCCGACACGCCGCCGTACTCGTCGACGACGATGGCGATGTGATTGCGGTTGGCGCGGAACTCGCGCAACAGCACGTTGAGACGCTTGCTCTCGGGGACGAAGACCGCCGGCCGCAGGTGCTCGCGCAGGTTGAAGCCCTCGGGCTTCGCGTAGTAGTTCAGCAGCTCCTTGGCGAGCAGGATGCCGACCACGTCGTCCTTGCTCTCGCCGATCACGGGAAAGCGCGAGTGCCGCGTCTCCACCACCGCAGGCATGAACTCGGGGACGGCATCGTCGACCGACACGCAATCCATCTGCGCGCGCGGGATCATGATGTCGTGCACCGTGGCCTCCGAGACCGACAGCACGCCCTCGATCATCGACAGGGCATCGCCGTCGATGAGGTGGCGGTCGAAGGCGCCGCGCAGGATGTCCTGGAGTTCGTCGCGGCTGTCCGGCTCCCGCAGGAGCATCGCCGTGAGGCGCTCCATGAGCGTCGGCTTCTCGCCGCCTTTCGGCGATTCGTCTTCGATCATGGGCCGATCATGGACGGTAGGGGTCGGGCACGCCGAGGGCGGCGAGGATCTCGACCTCGCGCGCTTCCATCACGGCCGCATCGGCGGCACGCTCGTGGTCGAAGCCCTGGAAATGCAGCATGCCGTGGACGACGAGGTGGGCGTAGTGCGCCGCGAGCGGCTTGTCCTGTGCTGCCGCTTCCGTGCGCACGACAGGGGCGCAAAGGACGATGTCGCCGGCACGCGGAGCATCGTCATCGTACACGAAGGTGAGCACGTTCGTCGGGTAGTCCTTGCCACGGAACTCCGCATTCAGGGCGCGTCCCTCGATCGCGTCGACGAAGCGCACCGTGACGACGGCGTCGACCGCGAGCGACGCCTTGACCCAGCGGCGCACCTGCGGTCGCGTGGGCAGGTCCGGCGCGTTGCTCGCGTACTGCACCGAAAGGGAGAGCGCGGGGGAGCGGCCGCCCGCTCCCTTGCCCCGCGTGCGGCCAGCGCTCACCTGCGCCCGCATGGCACCGGCCGGCGACTCGCGATGCCGGTGGTCACTTCGCGGCCGGCGGGCGCGCCGCACGCCGCGCGGCATCGCGATCGTAGGCGTCGATGATCTTCTGCACGAGCGGATGGCGGACGACGTCGGCGCTCGTGAAGTGGCGGAAGGCGATGCCGCGCACGCCGGCGAGGATGCGCGCCGACTCGACGAGGCCGCTCTTCTGGCCCTTGGCGAGGTCGGTCTGCGTCACGTCGCCCGTGACCACCGCCCGGGTGCCGAACCCGATGCGCGTGAGGAACATCTTCATCTGCTCGGGCGTGGTGTTCTGCGCTTCGTCGAGGATGATGAACGAGTGATTGAGCGTGCGACCGCGCATGTAGGCGAGCGGCGCGACCTCGATCGTGGTGTGCTCGAAGAGCTTCGCGACCTTGTCGAAGCCCATGAGGTCGTACAGCGCGTCGTACAGCGGGCGCAGGTACGGATCGACCTTCTGCGCGAGATCGCCGGGAAGGAAGCCGAGCCGCTCGCCCGCCTCGACCGCGGGGCGCACGAGCACGATGCGCTTCACTGCGTCGCGCTCGAGGGCATCGACGGCGCAGGCCACCGCCAGGTAGGTCTTGCCGGTGCCTGCGGGGCCGATGCCGAAGGTGATGTCGTGGCTCGTGATGTCCTTGAGGTACGCGACCTGGTTCGGCGTACGCCCGTGCAGGTCGGGGCGGCGCGTATGCAGCGTCGGGGCGCCGTCGGGATCGGCCGCCGGGACGGGCCTGCGGCTCGTGATCTCGACGAGCGCGAGCTGGATGTCGTCGACCGACAGCGGCTTTTCGGCTGCGGCGTAGAAGTGCTCGAGTGCGCGTCCGGCACGCTCCGCCTGCGCATGCTCGCCGGCGATGGTGAAGGTGCCGCCGCGACGGGTGATCGCGACGTCGAGCGCGGCTTCGATCTGGCGCAGGTTCGCGTCGAGTGGGCCGGAGAGGTTCGCGAGCGCCCGGTTGTCGAGGGGCGAGAGCGTGACGGTGACCTGCGGGCGGCGCGGGGACATGCGGCGCTGCTCTACTAGAGCGCCTGGCGCACCAGCGGCGCGCGCAGGGCCTCGTCGAGGGTGGCGTAGCTCTCCGAGAGGTGCGCCTGCGTCTCCACGGAGAGCTTGCGCCGCTTGCCGGCTGCCGCGAGCTCGCCCCGCAGCTTGACGGCGTCGGCACGCAGCAGCGCGCGCGCATCGGCGGGCATGTTCGGCGCCGGGCGCACGAGCACGAGCGCGACCCGCGCCACGTACTCGCGCTGGAGGTTGCGCCGCAGCAGCGGAACGTCCTGTCCCGCCAGGACCTCGCTGAAGATGGCGCCGTGCAGGGCCGCGTAGAGCTCAGCGAGGGTCAGCGCCTGCGACGGATCGCGCGCCTTCAGCTCGTTGTTGAGCAGGCGTTGCGCGACATCGGGCCCGAGCAGCGGTCCCAGCACGGCGCGCTGCAGCTCGAGCACCTGCCGGTCCACGGCCACGTCGACCGGCGGCACGCCGCGCCCCAGCGCCTGCGCGTCGTCGATGTCGTAGTCGTTCACCGCGAGCCGCGACAGGAACACGGGCGAGAAGCGGAAGCCGTCGGCCGCGAAGATCGTGCTGGCCAGGAGATCGAGGGCCGCGCGCTGGCGGGCCGCGGGAACCGGCTCGAGCGGCGGGCGCCCGGTGCCGGCGTAGTCGGAGCGCAGGGTGAGTCCCCCGATGTACTTGCCGGCATTGACGGCGCTCCAGTGCACGCGCGCGAGGCCGCGGTTGAAGTTGCGGCGGAGCACGGCGTAGCTCTCGTCGGGCTTGAGCGACCGCTCCGCGGTGAGCTGCCAGAGCTCGCGGCCGAGCTTCAGCTGGCGGGAGGCGTAGGCGAGCGGATCGGCACCGAGGTCGAAGGTGTTGACCTCCGGGTCGAGGCCGCTCACGAAGAGCATGTCGTCGGCCATGAAGGCGAGCTGCGGCTCGCTGCTCCGGCTCGCGATGCGCGCGAGCTCGGCGGCCTCCTGCTCCGGCGGAACCTCGCGGTACGCGTACTCGATCGCCCAGTAGTCGTAAGGGCCGAGCGTGGACATGTGGTACTCGCCCTGGCGCTCGCCCTTGAGCGCGAGGTTGACCGCGTTGTACTCCATCACCGAGCCGGCGATGCCGTGCGTGCTCGTGAACTCCCGGTCGGTGAGCTGTGCCTCGCTGTAGGCGGTGGAGGCGCGGAAGTTGTGGGTGAGGCCGAGCGTGTGACCGACCTCGTGCATCGTCACTTCCTTGAGGTGTCCCTTGAGGAAGGCCTCGGTCTGCGGGCCATCGAGCGTGAGCTCGCCGCGCGCCTCGAGCAGCGACAAGGCGAAGCCTTCCTCCTCCGCGGACTCGGCGGCGTAGGTGCAGTACACGCCGTCGCCGTGCGCCAGCGGCGCGGCGCCCATGCCGCTGCGCTGCGGGATCGCCTCCGACACGAGCGACTTGTGCGCGCGGAAGCTCGTGGCATCGATGGCGATGTCGGCGTCGAGGATCTCGCCCGTGCGCGGATCGACCACGCGCGGGCCGATCGCCGCGAACGAGCTGCGCGCGGTGGTGATCCAGCGGATCGAGGGGTGGCGGATGTCGGAGGTGTTGAACGCCGCGTCGTCGGGCTGGATCTCGACCCGGATCGCATCCTTGTACCCGATGCGCTCGAAGGCCTTGTTCCACTCGAGCACGCCGTCGCGGATGGCGTCGCGATACCGCACCGGGACGTTGCGGTCGATCCAGTAGACGATCGGCTTCTTCGGTTCGGAGAGCGCCGCCGCGGGATCCTTCTTTTCGAGTCGCCACCGGTTCACGTAGTGGACGATCGGGACACGGCGGTCGTCGGTCGTGAAGTCGAAGACGTCGGTCGTGAAGTAGCCGATGCGCGCGTCTGCGACGCGCGGCTGCATCGGCGCGTCGGGCAGCTTCGCAATCGAGTAGTGGAAGCCGAGGAAGAGGCTGCGGATGTCGGGCAGCGTCGACGGCGGGGCGGCGGGTGCCGGCGAGGCCGGCGGCGGCAGCGACACGCGGGCCAGGGCGTAGTGCGCGGAGACGACGAACGACGCGAAATCGGACTCGCTCGTCACGTCGCGGAACGACGAGTTGCGCGCGTCGAACGCATACGGCTGGCGATAGGCGAACTCGAGCCGCGGCGCGGCACCGGGAAGGTCGGCGAAGAAGAGCGCGTTGGCGTCGATCAGCACGGACTTGCGCTCGGGATGGGGCTGCGACACCACCGGCGAGGTGGCGAGCAGGCTGTCGGAGAAGGCGTCGGCCACCGCCCGCGCCTCGGGAGTGCCGTGCCGCGCGGTGAACTTCACGTTGCGGGCGACGAGCTGCACGTTGTTGCCGACCCTGCGGAAGGAGACGATGAGCGGTCCGCCGAAGCCGCGCGTCTGGCTGCTCGTCATGAGCCCGGCGAGGAAGTGGTTCTCACCGAGCCCCTGGTCCAGGCTGGTCGAGAAGAAGTAGGGCCGGTCGAGTTGCTCGGGGGCGAGTTCGATGTAGACGCGGTCGTCGCGCTGCCACAGGTTGAAGAGTCCGGGCTTCTCCTGGGCATCGCGGGTCGCGTCGGCGAAAGTGCGCAGGCTGCCCGGCGGTGGCGTGGCCGCGTGCGCGGGCGTGCTGCCGGGGGCGCCGGCGAGCTTCTGTGCATTGGCGATCGCCTGCGGCGAAGGCAATGCGCCGCCGCCTGCTGCCGGCGAGGTCGCGCGTGCCGGCGATGCGGCGTTGCCTGCCGTCCCCGCGGACGGCACGGGCTCCATGCTCGCGCATCCGGCGAGCGCCAGGGCGGCGGCGACCGCCGCGAGATGCAACATCGACCTCATGCTCGTGCTCCTGCGTGTCCTGCCGCATGTCCCGACGCGCTGCGGAAGGGACACTTCCATCGGTGCCGGTCTAGCCTGTGCGCCCACCGGGCCGCTCCGAGGGTGAAGGAGCCTCGGGGCGCGACGGGGCAAGGCGCGACTCCAGCACTCCCCTGAGCGAATGCGGCAGGGCGGCCTCGATCGTGACCTCGGCGTAGGTATGGATTAGAGCCGCCTCGCCCGCGAAGTTCACGACGCGATTGTTCTCGGTGCGGGCGGCGAGCTCGCGCGCATCACGGGTGGCGTGGCCGGTGACGAGCACGCGCTGGCGGCTGCCGACCATGGCGCTGCTGTGCGCGCGGTACTGCGCTTCGAGCAGTGCCTGCAGGCGCACGAGGCGCTCCTGCCGCACGTCCTGCGGCACCTGGTCCGGCAGTTCTGTCGCCGGCGTGCCGGGACGGCCGCTGTAGATGAAGCTGAAGGCGCCGTCGAAGCCCACGTCCTCCACGAGCTTCAGGGTGAGCGCGAAGTCGGCGTCGCTCTCGCCCGGAAAGCCCACGATGAAGTCGGAGGACAAGGACAGGTCGGGCCGGGCGGCGCGCAGCCGGCGCACGATCGCCTTGTATTCGAGCGCCGTGTAGCCGCGCTTCATGGCGGCGAGCACCCGGTCCGATCCCGACTGCACCGGCAGGTGGAGCTGGTTCACGAGCTTGCGGAGGGCGCCGTGCGCGGCGATGAGCCGCGGCGTCATCTCGCGCGGATGCGAGGTGGTGTAGCGGATCCGCTCGATGCCGGGGATCTCGGCGATGTATTCGAGGAGCGTGGCGAAGTCGGCGATCGCGCTGGAACCCGGCTCGCCCATGCGGCCGCGCCAGGCGTTCACGTTCTGCCCGAGCAGCGTGACCTCCATCACGCCCTGGTCGGCGAGATCCGCCACCTCGGTCAGCACGTCGTCGAAGGGCCGCGACACCTCCTCGCCCCGCGTGTACGGCACGACGCAGAACGTGCAGTACTTGCTGCAACCCTCCATGATCGACACGAAGGCCGCGGCCCCCTCCACGCGCGGTGGCGGCAGGTGATCGAACTTCTCGATCTCGGGAAAGCTCACGTCGACCTGCGGCTCGCCGGTGGCGCGGCGCCGCGCGATCAGCTCGGGGAGGCGATGCAGCGTCTGCGGGCCGAACACCACGTCGACGTAGGGCGCACGCGCGACGATGCCCGCGCCTTCCTGCGAGGCGACGCAGCCGCCGACCCCGATCACGAGGTCGGGCCGCATCGCCTTGAGGGCGCGCACGCGGCCCAGGTCGTGGAACACGCGCTCCTGCGCCTTCTCGCGCACCGAGCAGGTGTTGAAGAGGATCACGTCGGCGTCCTCGGCGCGCCCGGTGAGCGTGAGGCCGTCGGTGGCGTTGAGCACGTCGGCCATGCGGTCCGAGTCGTACTCGTTCATCTGGCATCCGAACGTGCGGATGAAGAGCTTCTTGGACAAGGCGCGCACCCCGGGGCGGAGGGTCATTCCGTGGGGGTCCGGTTGTGCGAAAGGGTCCGAATTATAGCAGCGGACGTCCTCGTTCCGCTGCGGTCTCGACCCGGCGCCCGTCGCCGGCGCGCACCGTCCGGCGCACGCGGGCCCGCCTTCGACGGCGACCTCATCGAGTAGAATTCCGGCAGCAGGTGCCCGTCGCGACGTCATCGCGGCGGGTGAAACGGGAACGCGGTGCCGCGCCCCGCTCGACGACGAGCGCCGGCGCGAATCCCGCGGCTGCCCCCGCAACGGTAAGGCCCTCGAGGTCGGCTCACCACGCCACTGCCGCGCAGCGCGCGACGGGAAGGCGAGCCGTCCGCATGGCCGAGCCCGGAGACCGGCCTGCCTCGTTCGGTGCCGTCGCACGCATGCGACCGGCGCCGTCTTTCTGGCAGGACCCAACGCCGTGCGGGGATGCATGGCCATGCGGAGGATTCATGTCGTTACCGGTTCGTCATCTCGTCGCGGCGGTCGCCGCGGCGCTTCCCGTCGTCGCGCTCGCCCAGGCTCCCGATGCCACCACGCTCCCGACGGTCGTGGTGACGGCGGCGCGCTCGCCGCAGCAGATCGCCGACCTCCTGGCTGACCTGACCGTGATCGGTGCCGCCGAGATCCGGCGCAGCGGCGTGCAGAGCCTCTCCGAGCTCCTGCAGCGGCAGCCCGGCATGGAAGTCACCATGAACGGCGGCCCCGGATCCACGTCGGGCGCCTTCATTCGCGGCGCCAACCGCGGCCAGACACTGGTGCTCGTCGATGGGTTGCGCGTGGGCTCGTCGTCCGTCGGGGCGACATCGCTCGAGGCGATCCCCCTCGACCAGATCGAGCGCATCGAGATACTGCGCGGTCCCGCCTCGAGCCTGTACGGCGCCGACGCGATCGGCGGCGTGATCCAGGTGTTCACGCGCAAGGCCGGGAGCGGCGCGTGGGCGGTCAACGGGAATGCGGGCTATGGCACCTACGAGACCCGCAGCGCCAACGGCGGGATCCGCGGCAGCATGGGACCGCTCGCGTTCAGCGCGCAGATCGGCGGCACGCGTAGCGATGGCTTCAACGCCATCGTGAATCCCGACAATTTCAGCTACAACGGTGATCGCGACGGCTACAGCACGCAGAACGCGAGCGCCAGCGCGACGATGACCTGGGCGAAGGACCAGGAGGTCGCATTGCAGTACTTCTACAACCGCCTCAACAACCAGTACGACGGCGGCCCCGACTTCGACGACCGCACGATCACCACGCTCGAGGCATGGTCGGTGGCCAGTCGCAACCGCATCACCGACTGGTGGAACTCGATCCTCACCGTCGGCTCCGGCAGCGACGACTCGGTCTCGCAGACCGGCTTCGGCGACTATCCGTACAAGACGACCCAGCGCCAGTACACGTGGCAGAGCGACTTCACGCTTCCGGTCGGCGCGCTGGGCGCGATCGTCGAGCGGCGCGAGGAGCATCTCGCCACCGACCAGGGCTTTCCGGTGACCGATCGCGACACCAACTCGTTCACCGGGGTGTATCGCCTGCACCGGGGCCCGTTCGCTTTCCAGGGCAACCTGCGCTACGACCACTCCAACCAGTACGGCGGCGAGACGACCGGCAGTGTGGCGGTCGGCTACCAGATCGATGCCGCGTGGCGCGTCACGGCGGGCTACAGCACCGGCTTCAAGCCGCCGTCGTTCAACGACCTGTACTTCCCGTTCTTCTCCAACCCCGATCTGTCGCCGGAGACCGCGCGCAACGCGGAGGCGGGCGTCTACTGGACCGCGAGGGCGGGCGAGTTCCGCTGGGAGGCGCGGGCGGTCGGCTACTACAATCGCGTCGACGATCTCATCGTGTTCGCCTGCGATGCCGACTTCAACTGCCTGCCGCAGAACCTCGACAAGGCGACGCTGAAGGGCGTGACGCTCGGCCTCGACGGCGCCTGGCGCGATACGCGGGTGAAGGCGTCGCTGGACCTGCAGGACCCCGAAGACGATCGGACCGGCAACCTCCTGCCGCGCCGGGCGCGGCAGCACGGCGCGCTGCAGGTGCTGCAGCAGGCGGGCCCGGTGCAGGTGGGGGTGGAATATGTCGCGTCGTCGCTGCGCTACGACGACGTTGCGAACCTCGTGAAGATGGGCGGCTACGGCATCGTCAATGTCACCCTCGAATGGCCCGTCGGCAAGGGATGGACGCTCTTCGCCCGCGGCAACAACGTCTTCGACAAGAACTACGAGCTTGCCGCGGGCTACTCCACCGGTGGCGCGCAGTTCCTCGCCGGGGTGCGCTTCAGCCCATGACCCGGCACGGCGCAGCGCGCAGGGTCCCGTGATTGCATGGAGCCGCCCCGGGATCGGACATCGCAGTGGGCGTGAGTGCGCCCGCCGTCCGGGCGCTCTGCGCCGGCTTGCAACGGCGATGGCACTCGCCGTGGGGCTCCTGGCCACGGTCGCGCTCGGCGCGGCGTCCGGGCCGGTGCGCGCGGTCGACGACGCGGGCACGGCCATCGAGCTCGCGCAGCCGGCCCGCCGCATCGTGAGCCTCGCCCCGCATGCCACCGAGATGCTCTTCGCCGCGGGGGCGGGGCCCGCGGTGGTGGCCGTCGCCGCGCACAGCGACTATCCGCCGGAAGCCCGCAAGCTGCCGCGCGTGGCGGACGCCGCGAAGATCGACCTCGAGAACGTCGTTGCCCTGCGTCCCGATCTCGTCGTCGCCTGGCCCTACACGGCACCGCAGCAGCTCGCCGCGCTGCGCGCGTTGAAGATTCCCGTGTTCTTCTCGCATCCGCGCACGATCCGTGGCATTGCGACGGACATCGAGAAGCTCGGCGTGCTTGCGGGCACGCAGGCGCAGGCTGCGAAGGCGGCGGCGAAGCTGCGCGAACGCCTCGCCGCGCTCGAGGCGAAGTACGCGACCCACGAGAAGCTGTCGGTGTTCTACGAGATCTGGAACCGCCCCCTCTACACCGTCGGGGGCGATCACCTCATCTCGGAAGCGATCGCCATCTGCGGCGGCCGCAACATCTTTGCCGATTTGCGCCTGCCGGCGCCGGAGGTGAGTCTCGAGGCGGTGCTGGCGGCCTCGCCGCAGGTGATCGTCGGCGCCGACGATGCCGGCGGCCGCCCCGCGTGGCTGTCCGAGTGGTCGCGCTGGAGCGCGCTGCCTGCGGTGCGCGACGGCAACGTGATCGTGGCCAACGGCGACCTCCTGCACCGGCCCGGCCCGCGCTTCGTCGATGGCGTCGAACAGCTCTGCAACGGACTCGCGCAAGCACGGGCCCGCGCGCACCGCTGACTATAATCGTCGCTCCCGGACGCGACTCGCGCGCCGGTGCGAGCGATGAACAAGGCCTTCACCCGAGAAAGCGACGACGACGGCGACGACGATGCCCCCGATGGCGCGCCGCTGCTGCCCGAAGGCGCCCGCAACTACATGACGCCCGGCGGCTTCGCGCGGCTGAAGCGCGAGCTCGACACGCTGGTGGGCGAGGAGCGGCCGGCGCTCGTCTCCACGATCTCGTGGGCGGCCGGCAATGGCGATCGCTCCGAGAACGGCGATTACATCTACGGCAAGAAGCGCCTGCGCGAGGTCGACCGGCGCATCCGCTTCCTCGTGCGACGCCTCGATCGTGCCGAGGTGGTGGATCCCGCCGCTCGCGCCGCGGCGGGGGAGGCCGACCGCGTCTTCTTCGGGGCCTCGGTCGACGTGATGAACGGGAACGGCGACCTGCGCACCGTAAGCATCGTCGGCGTCGACGAGATCGATACCGCGCGTGGCTACATCAGCTGGGTGTCGCCGATGGCGCGGGCGCTCCTCAAGAGCCGCGAGGGCGACACCGTGACGCTGCGCACGCCGGGCGGCACCGAGGAGCTCACCATCGAGGCTGTACGCTACGTCACGCTCGCCACGGACGTTGCGTGACGGCCGGATGCACCTTCGAGCGCGACGGCCGGCGCACTCTCCTTGTTGACGGGCGCGACGGGCGCCGCCAATATTCCCCATCGCCATGGAAACCGATCTCCAGCTCCTCGAACAGAAGCTCGCCACGCTCATCGAGCACACGCGCGCATTGCGTGCCGCCAACGAATCGTTGCGCCGTGACCTTGCCACGGCCACCGAACGCAACCGCGAGATGAACGCGAAGGCGCAGCAGGCCGGTGCGCGGCTCGACGCGCTCATCGCACGGATTCCCCACGAGTGATGAGCGCCGCCGAACGCACCGTCACGCTCGACGTCCACCTCCTGGGTCGCGACTACAAGGTCGCCTGCCGGCCGGAGGAGCGTGCCGATCTCCTCGAGGCCGTCGCCTATCTCGACCAGCGGATGCGCGAGATCCGCAGCGGCAGCAAGACCGCCGGTGCGGACCGGATCACCGTCATGGCGGCGCTCAACATCACCAACGAACTCCTGCGCGAACGGCGCGCGGCCGGTGCGGCGGCGGCGGTGGTCACAGACGCCGATGCCGACGGTGTGCAGCGCCGGCTCCAGTCGATGCACGCCGCGATCGACCAGGCGCTGGCGAGTCAGGAGAAGCTTTTCTGATATCGTCGCGGTTCGCGAGGGGGCGCCGAGGTCCCGAGGCTGTCCCGTCGCGGGTCGATGGACCGGGGCCAAATGGCGGTCCGCGGCAGTACGATCAATGTTCCCTGGGGTGTTCGAGCCGGCCCGATACTCTTTGAACCAATGCTCTCGTAGCGAGGTTGCCGAGCCCCTAGCGAGCCCGTGTGCGCTCCCAAGCGGAAGTGCCTTAAGGCTCCGGCAGGCGACCAATCTTGAACCCAGGTTCAAGGTTACGGTCGGCACGGCACATCCGGGGAACACCTTTTCGGCAGGTTCGCTGCGAGCGGCTCGGGAGCGCCCCCGCAGCGGCGGCATCGGGCGAAGGAGCATCATCCGGCGTGCGGACGCGCAGTGAGTGCCCGTCGCCGGCGGTGGCGGGGACGCGCACGATCGCGTGCCGGTTCCCTGTCTGCTCGGAGAGGCGATGCGCTACTGGCTGATGAAATCCGAACCCGACGAGTTCTCGATCGACGACCTCGTCAGGGCCAAGGGACAGACCACCTCCTGGTTCGGCGTGCGCAACTACCAGGCGCGCAACTTCATGCGCGAGATGAAGCTTCGCGAGCTCGCGCTCTTCTACCATTCGAGCTGCCCGGAGCCGGGGATCGCCGGCATCGTCGAGATCAGCAGGCTCGCGCATCCCGACGTCACGCAGTTCGACCCGAAGAGCGACTACTACGACGCGAAGTCCCCGAAGGACGATCCGCGCTGGTGGAACGTCGACGTGAAGCTCGTGCGCAAGACGCGCCTCGTGCCGCTGGCCGAGATGCGGGCGGAGCCCGCGCTGGCGGACATGATCACGCTGCGGCGTGGCAACCGGCTGTCGATCACTCCCGTCACCGCCGCGGAGTGGAAGGCGGTCGAGAAGCTCGTGGCGCGAGAGTGAAGCCGAAGGGTCCGCCGCGAGGGCCGACACGCCGGGGAGCGCGTCGGCGCAAGGACGATCCCGCGACTGCGCCGCGCCGCTCCAAGATGCGGAGCGATACGACACGTGCCGGCGCCGCGGGATAGGCGGTGAACTTCGCGCTCGTCGCCGTCTTCCTCGCCACCGGCGCGTTGGTCGGCTTTCTCGCCGGACTGCTCGGCATCGGCGGTGGCTTCACCATCGTGCCGATCCTCGTCGAAGCGTTCTCGTCGCAGGGATTCGCCACCGAGCACGTCGTGCCGATGGCCATCGGCACCTCCGCGGGGACGATCGTGTTCACCGCGTTCTCGTCGGCGCGCGCGCATCATGCCAAGGGCGCGGTGGATTGGCGCGTGGTGAAGGGGCTGTCGCCGGGCATCGTGCTGGGGTCTCTCATCGGGGCCCAGATCGCGAGCGGACTGCCGCCGGCGATCATGTCGGGGTTGTTCGGCACGTTCATCTGGTCGGGCGCCTGGCAGATGCTGCGCAATCGCACGCCGGTGGCGTCGCGCCAGTTGCCGGGGGTGGGTGGCATGACGGCGGTGGGTGCTGCGATCGGCGTGCTCGCCGGCATGGTGGGCACCGGCGGCGCATTCCTCGCCGTCCCGTTCATGACCCGGTGCAACGTCGCGCTCCGCACCGCAGTGGCGACGTCGGCGGCCATCGGCATTCCGGTGGCGATCGCCGCGACCATCGGCTTCATGCTGGCCGGCTGGGGCAAGGCGGGCCTGCCGTCCTGGGCCGTGGGCTACGTCTACCTGCCGGCGCTCCTCGGCATCGTGGTCACGAGCACGCTGCTCGCGCCGGTCGGCGCGCGCGCGGCGCACGCGCTGCCGGTGGCGACGCTGCGCCGGGCATTCGCGGGCATGCTCTTCTGTCTCGGCGCCTACATGTGGTGGAAGGCGTTGCACATCGGGTAGGCGGCGGGGCCCACCGTGCGTGGCCGCGGGTCGGTGTACGGGTTGCCCGGCGCGCGCGCCGGACGGGGCTGCGGTGGTGCCGGCCGCCGCGGTTCGCCTCCGCGCGGTCGCCGAACGCGCTTGCGCCGTCAGTCGAGAAAATCGCAGTAGCGCTCGACGTGCGCGGCAAGATCGAGCGAATGCTGGCGCACGAGCCGCTCGGCGAGCTCGGTATCGCGCGTCTCCAGCGCCTCGATGATGCGCATGTGATCCTTGATCGAACGCGCCGCGCGGTCCTGCTGCGAGATCGTCATCTTGCGAATGGCGCGCACGTGGATGAAGAGGTTGTCGATGGTCTTGCCCATGAGGTGCGAACCCGACAGCCTGATGATCGCCTGGTGGAAGGCGATGTTGGCGTCGGAGTATTCCTCGAGGTGCTGGGCGGGCGCCTCGGTGCGGAACTCGTCGAACATGCGGCGCAGCCCGGCGATTTCCGCGTCGGTGGCGTTGGTGGTCGCGAGGCGCGCGGCCATGCTCTCGAGCGCCGCCCACATCTCGATCATCTCGATGATCTGCTTCTTGGTCTTGCGCACGATGAAGATGCCGCGCCGCGGTTCGGTGCGCAGGAAACCCTCCTGCTCGAGCAGCGTCATCGCCTCGCGGATGGGCGTGCGCGACACGCCGAGCGCCTGCGAGAGCTGCTTCTCGTCGAGGCGGATCTCCTCCGGATGGGCGTAGATGTCCGCATCCGTGATCATCTGCTTCAAGGCCGCGTAGGCCTGGTCGCGCAGGCTCGCCACGCCAGGAATCGGCGCGAGAGGGGGCAGGACCGGTGGTGCCATCGTCTCGCTCATCATGCTGCGATGCAATAGATTCCGCGAAGCGTCCTCCGGGGACCTGCCACAGGAAGTGCCGCCGCGGCTTCGCGCTGTCGAAGGGTGTTGACACCGCTTGATATACCACATACGTTACGCGGAATATCAAGCGAAGCCAAGTCACCGTCCAGGCTTCCGGTTTGGAGGATCAGGAGTGTCGCGATCACCGCGGCCTCCTGTCTTGCACCCTGTCGACGCGACGCCCCTTGCGCCAACGCGCGGTGCGGTCGCACGGAGAAGATCCATGGATCACGCTGCCACCAAGCCCGCTCCCGCCGCCCCGGCTGCGGCCGTCGGCACCCCCGCGCCCGAATCCGCGCCGCAGACCGACGGCTTCCAGCTCGTCATCGATGCCCTCAAGCTCAACGGCATCGACACGATCTTCGGTCTCCCGGGCATCCCGATCACCGATCTCGCGCGCCGCATGCAGAAGAGTGGCCTGCGGGTGCTCTCCTTCCGCCACGAGCAGAGCGCGGGCTACGCCGCGTCGATCGCCGGCTTCCTCACGCAGAAGCCCGGCATCTGCCTCACGGTCTCCGCTCCGGGGTTCCTCAACGGCCTGACCGCGCTCGCGCACGCCACCGTCAACTGCTTCCCGATGATCCTCATCAGCGGCTCGTCGGAACGCGAGATCGTCGACCTCGCGCAGGGGGACTACGAGGAGATGGACCAGCTGGCGGTGGCCAGGCCGATCGCCAAGGCGGCATTCCGCGTGCTGCACGCGGAGGACATCGGCGTCGGGATCGCGCGCGCGATCCGCGCGGCGGTGTCCGGGCGCCCCGGTGGCGTGTACCTCGACCTGCCCGCCAAGCTCCTGCCGCAGGCGATGGAGGCGGCGGCGGGCGCGAAGTCGCTCATCAAGGTGGTCGATCCCGCGCCGAAGCAGATTCCCGCGGCCGACGCGGTGAAGCGCGCCGTCGATCTCCTGAAGTCGGCGAAGAAGCCGCTCATCATCCTCGGCAAGGGCGCCGCGTACGCGCAGGCCGACGCCGACATCAGGGCGCTCGTCGAGAAGACGGGCATCCCCTACCTGCCGATGTCGATGGCCAAGGGCCTGCTCCCCGACACGCACGAGCAGTCGGCATCCGCCGCGCGCTCGTACGTGCTGCCGGAAGCCGACGTCGTGCTGCTGATCGGCGCTCGCCTGAACTGGCTCCTGTCGCAGGGCAAGGGCAAGACGTGGGGCGGCGCGAGCCCCAAGGCGTGGGGTGGCCAGCGCTTCATCCAGATCGACATCTCGCCTCAGGAGGCCGACAGCAACGTGCGCATCGAGGCGCCGGTGGTGGGCGACATCGGTTCCTGCGTGGCCGCGATGCTGAAGGAGATCGGTACGGGCTTCCCGAAGCCCCCGGCCGAGTGGACGGGGGCCATCGCCGAGCGCCGGAACAGGAACGTCGCGAAGATGGCGGAGACGCTCGCGAAGAATCCGTCGCCGATGAGCTTCCAGAGCGCGCTCAACGTGGTGCGCGACATCGTCAAGGCCAATCCCGACGCGATGTTCGTGAACGAAGGCGCCAACGCGCTCGACTTCACGCGCTCGATCGTCGACATGTACAAGCCGCGCAAGCGGATCGACGTCGGCACGTGGGGGATCATGGGCATCGGCATGGGCTACTGCGTGGGCGCCGCCGCAGTCACCGGCCAGCAGGTCATCGCGATCGAAGGCGATTCCGCCTTCGGCTTCTCCGGCATGGAGACGGAGACGATCTGCCGCTACGACCTGCCGGTGTGCATCGTCATCCTGAACAACAACGGCGTGTACCGCGGCGACGAGAAGAACGCGGGCGGCGGCACCGATCCCTCGCCGCTGGTGTTCGTGAAGGATGCGCGCTACGAGAAGATGATGGAGGCGTTCGGGGGCGTGGGCGTGCACGTCACCACGCCCGATGGGCTGCGCCGCGCGATGGAGGAGGCGATCCGCACGCGCCGGCCCACGCTCGTCAATGCGGTCATCGACGAGGGCGGCGGCACCGAGAGCGGCCGCATCACGAGCCTCAATCCAACGGCAAAGAAGAGCTGACGCGCCCGCAAGGGTGATCGAAGCGCTTCTTTCTAAACGAACGGCAGGGCAAGAGGGGAAGGCATGGGCAAGGCATTGGACGGAGTTCGCATCCTCGATTTCACGCACGTGCAGTCGGGGCCGACCTGCACGCAGCTCCTCGCGTGGTTCGGCGCCGACGTCATCAAGGTCGAGCGGGCCGGCGAGGGCGACATCACGCGCGGCCAGCTTCGCGACATCCCCGACGTGGACAGCCTCTACTTCACGATGCTGAACCACAACAAGCGCTCGGTGACCATCGATGCCAAGAAGCCCAGGGGCAAGGAGGTGCTCGAGAAGCTCGTCAAGCAGTGCGACGTGCTGGTCGAGAACTTCGCGCCCGGCGCGCTCGATCGCATGGGCTTCACCTGGGAGCGCATCCAGGAACTCAATCCGCGCATGATCGTGGCCTCGATCAAGGGCTTCGGCCCGGGGCCGTACGAGGACTGCAAGGTCTACGAGAACGTCGCGCAGTGCGCTGGCGGTGCTGCCTCGACCACCGGTTTCGACGACGGCCCGCCGCTCGTGACCGGGGCGCAGATCGGCGATTCCGGCACCGGCCTGCATCTGGCGCTCGGCATCGTCACCGCGCTGTACCAGCGCAACACGACGGGCAAGGGCCAGAGGGTGCTCGCCGCGATGCAGGACGGCGTGCTCAACCTCTGCCGGGTGAAGCTGCGCGACCAGCAGCGCCTCGACCGCACGCACGTGATGGAGGAATACCCGCAGTATCCCAACGGCACCTTCCTCGAGGCGGTGCCGCGCGCCGGCAACGCGTCGGGCGGCGGACAGCCCGGCTGGATCCTGAAGTGCAAGGGCTGGGAGACCGACCCCAACGCCTACATCTACTTCATCACGCAGGCGCCGGTATGGAAGGCGATCTGCGAGGTGATCGGGCGCCCGGAGTGGCTCACCGATCCGCGTTACGCCACGCCGAAGGCGCGCCTGCCGCATCTCAAGGACATCTTCGACGACATCGAGAAGTGGACCATGACCAAGACCAAGTTCGAGGCCATGGACATCCTCAACCAGCACGACATCCCGTGCGGCCCGATCCTGTCGATGAAGGAGATCGCGGAGGAGCCGTCGCTGCGCAAGACGGGCACGGTGGTCGAGGTCGATCACCCCAAGCGCGGCAAGTACCTCACCGTCGGCAACCCGATCAAGCTCTCCGACAGTCCCACCGAAGTCGCCCGCTCGCCGCTTCTGGGCGAGCACACCGACGAGGTGATGACCGAGCTGGGCTACAGCAAGGACCAGATCGCTGCACTGCGCGCCGAAGGCGCCATCTAGGAGGGGATCGCTCATGGCGCACGACAAGAACGCAGTCCGCAGGATCCTCGACGCGGTGAAGGCCGCGGGCCGCACGTCGCTCACCGCGCCAGAAGGCAAGGGGGTGTGCGATGCGTACGGCATTCCGGTGCCGAAGGAAGGCGTTGCCACGTCGGCCGCGGAGGCGGCGAAGCTCGCGAGCGGCATGGGCTTTCCGGTCGTGCTCAAGATCGTCTCGCCCGAGATCCTGCACAAGACCGAAGCGGGTGGCGTGCTGGTCGGGGTCAAGACCGCGGAGGATGCCGAGAAGGGCTTCGCCACGATCATGGCGAGCGCGAAGAAGTACGATCCGAAGGCCAACCTCCTCGGCGTGCAGGTCCAGCAGATGCTGGGAGGCGGCCAGGAAGTCATCGTCGGCGCCGTCACCGATCCGTCGTTCGGCAAGCTCGTGGCCTTCGGCCTGGGCGGCGTGCTCGTGGAGGTGATGAAGGATGTCACCTTCCGTCTGGCGCCGGCGACGAAGGACGATGCGCTGTCGATGCTCGACGGCATCCAGGCCGCGGAAATGCTCAAGGGCGTGCGTGGATCCGACCCGGTCAGCCGCGATGCGCTGGCGGGCCTCATCGAGAGCGTCTCGCAGCTCGTCTCCGATTTTCCGGAGATCGCGGAGATGGACCTCAACCCCGTGTTCGCCACGAAGAACGGCGCCACGGCGGCCGACGTGCGCATCGTCTGCGACTGGAATCCGGCGCCAGCCCGCTATCGTCCGAAGCACGAGGACATCGTGCGCGACATGAACCGGATCATGAAGCCGGACGCGGTGGCGGTGATCGGCGCGTCGGGCGAGGCCGGCAAGATCGGCAACTCGGTGATGAAGAACCTCATCAACGGCGGCTACCAGGGCAAGATCTATCCGATCAACCCGTCGGCCGACGAGATCATGGGGTTGAAGGCGTACAAGAGCGTCAAGGACATTCCCGGCACGGTCGACGTCGCCGTGTTCGCGATCCCCGCCAAGTTCGTGGCGGCGGCGCTCACCGAGTGCGGCGAGAAGAAGATCCCCGGCGCGGTGCTCATCCCGTCGGGCTTCGCGGAGACCGGCAACGTCGAAGGGCAGAAGGAGATCCAGGAGATCGGACGCAAGTACGGCGTGCGTCTCATGGGCCCCAACATCTACGGCTTCTACTACACGTGGAAGAACCTCTGCGCGACCTTCTGCACGGCCTACGACGTGAAGGGTCACGCCGCGCTGTCGTCGCAGTCGGGCGGCATCGGCATGGCGATCATCGGCTTCTCGCGGTCGGCGAAGATGGGCGTCTCGGCGATCGTGGGACTCGGCAACAAGTCGGACATCGACGAGGACGACCTGCTCACCTTCTTCGAGCAGGACGAGAACACGCACATCATCGTCCAGCACTGCGAGGACCTGAAGGACGGCCGCAGCTTCGCCGAGGTGGCGAGCCGCGTGTCGAAGAAGAAGCCCATCGTGGTGCTGAAGGCCGGGCGCACGAGCATGGGGGCGAAGGCGGCGAGTTCGCACACCGGCGCGCTCGCCGGCAACGACAAGATCTACGACGACGTGCTGCGCCAGTCCGGAGTGATCCGCGCGAAGGCGCTGCGCGAGATGCTCGAGTACGCGCGGGCCATCCCGAAGCTGCCCACGCCGAAGGGCGAGAACGTCGTCATCATCACCGGCGCGGGCGGCTCCGGCGTGCTGCTCTCCGACGCCTGCGTGGACAACGGCCTGAAGCTCATGGCGATGCCGCCGGATCTCGATGCGGCATTCCGCAAGTTCATCCCGCCGTTCGGCGCCGCCGGCAATCCGGTGGACATCACCGGCGGCGAGCCTCCGAAGACCTACCAGAACACGATACGGCTGGGCCTCGAGGACCCGCGCATCCACGCGCTGCTCCTGGGCTACTGGCACACGATCGTGACGCCGCCGATGGTGTTCGCGAAGCTCGTGGCGGAAGTGGTGGAGGAGTTCAAGGCGAAGGGCATCGAGAAGCCGATCGTTGTGTCGCTGGCCGGGGACGTCGAGGTGGAAGAGGCGGCCGAGTATCTCTTCGATCACGGCATTCCGGCGTATCCGTACTCCACCGAGATGCCGGTGATGGTGCTGGCCGCGAAGTACAAATGGGCGCGCGGCGCCGGCCTCGTGAAGTAGTGTTCTGTGGCGCGCGACCTGCGAGGAGTCGCGCATGAGTCTCGATGGCGGTACAGTGTGGCAACGAGCGGGCCGGCAAGAGCCGCGTGCAAACAACCTACCAGTCTCCAGGAGGATTACATGACTAGCACCTTGCGTCGCGCATTCGTTGCGGCTGGCCTTGCCATCGCCGTAGCGGCACCCCTCCCGGCTTTCGCGGCCTGGGAGCCCACCAAGCCCGTGGAGTTCATCGTGCCTGCCGGCACCGGCGGCGGCGCCGATCAGATGGCTCGCTTCATCCAGGGGGTGGTCGCGAAGCACGATCTCATGAAGCAGCCGCTGATCGTCGTCAACAAGTCCGGCGGCGCCGGCGCCGAAGGCTTCCTCGAGGTGAAGGCAGCGAAGGGCGATCCCAACAAGATCATCATCACCCTCTCCAACCTCTTCACGACGCCGCTCGCCACCGGCGTGCCCTTCAACTGGAAGGATCTCACGCCGGTCGCGATGCTCGCGCTCGACGAGTTCGTGTTGTGGGTGAACGCGGAGACCTCGTACAAGACGCCGGCCGAGTACATGGCGGCGATCAAGGCGGGCGAAGACGGCAAGTTCAAGATGGCCGGCACCGGGTCCAAGCAGGAAGACCAGATCATCACGGTGGCGCTCGACAAGGCCGTCGGCAAGAAGCTGACCTACGTGCCGTTCAAGGGTGGCGGCGCCGTGGCCGTGCAGCTCGTGGGCAAGCACGTCGATTCGACCGTCAACAACCCGATCGAGGCCGTCGCGCACTGGCGTGCCGGCGCACTGCGTCCGCTGTGCGTCTTCGACAGCCAGCCGATGGCCTACACCACGAAGGTCACCGCCACGCAGGCCTGGGGCGACATCCCCACCTGCAAGTCGCAAGGAATTCCGGTGGAGTACCTCATGCTGCGCGGAATCTTCATGCCGCCGGGCGTCACGCAGGAGCAGGTGAACTTCTACATCGATCTCTTCAAGAAGGTGCGCGAAACGCCCGAGTGGAAGAAGTTCACCGAGGACGGTGCGTTCAAGAACACCTTCATGACGGGCAAGGAGTTCGTGGAGTGGGTGGGCCACGCCGAGGCCACCCACAAGCAGCTCATGCAGGACGCCGGCTTCATCGCCAAGTAGGACAGCGATGGCCGAGAAGGGCGACGCGACGGGACGGGTCATCGAGTCCCGGTGGATGGAAGCGGCGGTGGGCGTGCTCATCGCCGTTCTCGGCATCCTCGTGGTGGTGGACAGCCACCGCGTGGGCGCCTCGTGGGGGAGCGACGGGCCGCAGTCGGGATACTTCCCCAACATCATCGGGTGGATCCTCACGGCCTGCGGCGCGTGGGTTGCCGGCCAGCAGATCCGGCACTGGCGGCGGGATGCCGGCAAGGTCTTCGTGACCCTGGCCGACTTCCGCCCGGTCCTGGCGATGCTGCTTCCCACCATCGGCTTCGTCGTGCTGATCTGGCTCATCGGCATCTACGTCGCCGCGGCGATCTTCATCGCCGGCTTCATGCTGTTCCAGGGGAAGTACGGCTGGCTCCCCACGCTGTGCGTCAGCGTGGGCGTGCCCCTGGCCATCTTCGTCCTGTTCGAGATCTGGTTCCTGGTGCCGCTGCCGAAGGGTCCCGTCGAGAACATGCTCGGGTTCTAGGGTCCAGCGCAGCGCCGCAACGAACGAACCGAACGAGCCGGCGGGAGCGACGAGCGCCGGCACTGACGAAGGATTCGCGTGGAAGACATCGGCAACCTGATGCACGGCTTCGCCGTCGCGCTGACCTGGAAGAACCTGCTGTTCATGTTCGTCGGCATCCTGCTCGGCGTGCTGATCGGCGTGCTGCCGGGCCTGGGAGGCGCCAACGGGGTGGCGATCCTGCTGCCCCTGACGTTCACGATGCCGCCGACCTCGGCGATCATCATGCTGTCCTGCATCTACTGGGGTGCGCTGTTCGGCGGGGCCATCACCTCGATCCTGTTCAACATCCCCGGGGAGCCATGGTCGGTGGCCACGACCTTCGACGGCTACCCGATGGCGCAGAAGGGCAAGGCGGGCGAGGCACTGACCGCCGCGTTCACCTCGTCGTTCGTGGGCGCCTTCTTCGCGATCGTGCTGATCACGCTGCTGGCGCCTCTGGTGGCCAAGTTCGCGCTCAAGTTCGGACCGCCGGAGTACTTCGCGATCCAGCTTCTCACGTTCTGCAGCTTCGTCGGCATGGGCCGCGAGCCGCCGGTGAAGACGATCGCGGCGATGATGATCGGCTTCGCACTGGCGGCCGTCGGCATCGACACGGTCACCGGCACGCTGCGCATGACCTACGGCCTGCCGGCGCTGCTGCAGGGCTTCGACTTCCTCATCGCGGTGATCGGCCTCTTCGGCCTGGGCGAGATCTTCCTCACGATGGAGGAGGGGCTGTCGTTCAAGGGCAAGAGCGGCCGCATCGATCCCAGGGTCGTGCTCAAGACCTGGGCGGAGCTGCCCCGTTACTGGGCGACTTCGCTGCGTGCCTGCCTCGTGGGCTGCTGGATGGGGATCACCCCCGGCGGCGCGACGCCGGCGTCGTTCATGAGCTACGGTCTCGCGCGCCGCTTCGCGAAGAACAAGGACAGGTTCGGCGACGGCGAGATCGAGGGCGTGGTCGCGCCCGAAACCGCGGCGCACGCCGCCGGGACCAGCGCGCTGCTGCCCATGCTGACGCTCGGCATCCCCGGCTCGCCGACGGCGGCCGTGCTGCTGGGCGGCCTCCTCATCTGGGGCCTGCAGCCCGGCCCGCTGCTCTTCGTCGAGAACAAGGATTTCGTGTGGGGCCTCATCGCCAGCATGTACTTGGGGAACATCGTCGGCCTGCTCGTGGTGCTCACGACCGTGCCATGGTGGGCGGCGATCCTGCGCATTCCGTTCGCGATCATCGCGCCGGTCATCGTGGTGATCTGCGCGATCGGCGCCTACACGGTCCACAACAACATGTTCGACGTGGTGATGATGGTCGTGTTCGGGGTCGTCGGCTACGTGTTCAAGAAGCTCAAGTATCCCCTCGCGCCCTTCGTGCTGGCACTCGTGCTGGGTGACATGGCGGAAACGTCGTTCCGGCAGTCGATGCTGCTGTCCGGAGGCAACGTGAGCATCTTCTGGTCGAACCCGCTGGTGGGCTCGATCGTGACGCTGGCGCTGGTGATCCTGGCCTGGCCGCTCGTCGGCATGCTCCGCAGCCGGCGCGGCCCGGGCGCGCCGGCACCCAAGGAAGCGTAGGACCGGCAAGCACGGGCTTGCCGGTGCGAAGGCCTACGCGCTCGCGAGGCGCTCGCGCAGCATCGCCTTCTGCACCTTGCCCATCGCGTTGCGCGGGAGGTCGGCGGCGAACACGACGCGCTTCGGCACCTTGAAGCGGGCGATCTCGCCGCGGAGCGCGGCGATCACGCCGGCCTCGGTCAGGACGGCACCGTCCTTGCACACGATCACGGCCGCGATGGCCTCGCCGAAATCAGGATCGGGAATGCCCACGACCGCGGACTCGACCACGCCCGCCATCGCGTCGATCCGCTCCTCGATCTCCTTGGGATACACGTTGAGACCGCCGGTGATGATGAGGTCCTTGGCGCGGCCGACGATGCGCAGGTAGGGACGCCCGGTTCCGGCATCGGCCCACTGGCCCATGTCGCCGGTCCTGAAGAAGCCGTCGGTGGTGAACTCGGACCGCGTCTTCTCCGGCATCTGCCAGTAGCCGGCGAAGATGTTGGGTCCGCGCACCTCGACGCCGCCGATGGCGTCGCCCGTGCAAACGACGCCCGCATTGTCGACGATGCGCACCTCGATGCCAGGCAGCGGCGGGCCCACCGTCCCCGCCACGCGCGGCCCCGCGAGCGGATTCGACGTGATCATCCCCGACTCGGTCATGCCGTAGCGCTCGAGGATCGCCTGCCCGGTGCGGGTCTCGAACTCCTCGAACGTCTCCGCAAGCAGTGGTGCCGATCCGGAGACGAAGAGGCGGATCTTTCCGCACGCCTCCTTCCCGAACGACGGCTCGGAGAGGAGCCGCGTGTAGAACGTCGGCACGCCCATCAGCACCGTGGCATGCGGCAGCAGCGAGGTCACCTCGCGTGCGTCGAACTTCGGCAACCACAGCATGCGGGCTCCGGCGAGGAGCACGCAGTGCGTGGCCACGAAGAGCCCGTGCACGTGATAGATCGGTAACGCGTGCAGCAGCACGTCGCCGCGCGTGAAGCCCCACTCCTCGACGAGCGCGAGCGCGTTCGACGCGAGGTTGCGGTGCGTGATCATCGCGCCCTTGGAGCGGCCGGTCGTGCCCGAGGTGTAGAGGATCGCAGCGAGATCGTCGGCGGCGCGCGGCACCGTGGCGAACGTCGAGGGCTGCCCCGCGGCGCGGTCCATGAGCTCGGCCAGGGTGAGCACCCTCGCGGAATGCGCTCCGGCGGCGATCACGCCGAGGTGATCGGGATTGCACACGATCACGCGCGGCGTCGCATCGGAGAAGAAGTAGTCGAGCTCACTGCGCTGGTAGCCCGTGTTGAGCGGCAGGTAGACGAGACCGGCGCGCAGGCAGGCGAGGTAGAGCGCGAGGACGTGCCAGTGCTTGTCGACCTGCGCGGCGACCCGATCGCCGGGGACGCAGCCCGCGGCGACGAGCGCGTGCGCCACTTGCGCCGAGGCAGCAAAGAGGTCGTCGTAGTGCACGACGGGGCCCTGCGGCATGACGATGCAGGGTGCATCGGCCCCCGGCGGGGCATGCCGCTCGATCAGCGAGTAGAGGTTGGCGTCCATGGGGTGGCGCCCGCAGGGCGGGCGAGAGGCAGCAGGCGCGGCGATTATTTCATACGCATGCGCACGCGGACACCCGATGACCGGGACGCGGCCCGTCAGGCCGGCCCGGCGGGCGGCGCCTTCCTGGAGCGATGTGCCGCGACGAGCCTGCCGAGGCTCGCCGCGCGCGCCTCGAGCAGCGACGCCGCATCGGCGATGCAGGCTGCGAGGTCGAGCGGCCCGTCGGGCAGGCCGAAGCATCCGGCGAAGTGCGCGCCCAGCGCCTCGAGGGCTGCCGGATCCACGCCGCCGGAGACGAGCGTCACCGGCACGCCATGCGCGGCGGCGCGGCGCGCCACGACGAACGGTGCCTTGGCGAGGAGCGTCTGGCGGTCGCTGCGGCCTTCCCCCGTGATCACCCAATCCGCCTGCGCGAGCGCCGCATCGAGACCCACGAGGTCGCACATGACCTCCGCACCCGATTGCATCGTTCCGCCGACGAGCTGCAACGCGAATCCCAGGCCGCCGGCGGCGCCGGCGCCGGGCCGGTCGGCGACGGCGCGTCCGAACGCGCCTTCGGCGAAGCGCGCGAACGTGGCCAGCGTCGCATCGATCGTCGCGACGTCCGCGGCGGTCACCCCCTTCTGCGGGCCGAAGATCGCGGTGGCGCCCAGTGTGCCGTTCAGCGGATTGTTCACGTCGGACATGATGCGGATGTCGCTTTGCGCGACGCGCGCATCGAAGCCCGTGGTCGCGATGCGGGCGAGGCGTGCGAGGCCATCGGGCGTGGGGGCGACCGGCGCGCCGGTGTCGCCGATGAACTCCGCGCCGAGCGCGGCGAGGAGACCGCTGCCGCCGTCGTTGGTGCTGCTGCCACCCAAGCCTACCATGAAGCGACGGATGCCGCGGTCGAGCAGCAGGCGCAGGAGCTCGCCCAGGCCGCGCGTGGACCGGTTACGCACCGGGACGCGCATCGCCGCGGCATCGGTGATGCCCACGACCTGCGCCACCTCGATCACCGCGGTGTCGGCGCCATCGTGGCGCAGCACGCCGAAGGCGGCGTCGACGGGGGCGCCGCCGGCGCCCGTCACGCGCGCGGTCTCGCGGCGCGCGCCAGCGGGCGCGGATGCGAGCACGGCGTCGAGCGTTCCCTCGCCGCCGTCGGCCATCGGCCGCATCACGATCTTCGCGCCGGGAATGGCGCGTGCCAGCCCACGCGCGAGTGCGGCGCACACCTCGGGCGCCGGCAAGGAGCCCTTGAACGAGTCGGGAGCGAGGACGATGCGCATGGGGTTGGGGCCTTCGAGAGGGATGGCGCCACGCCCCCGCGGCTGCGCCGCAGGGGCAGGCGGGTCAGTCGCGGTCGTCGTCCTCGGCATGCACCGCGCGCTGCACGCGGTCGCGTACCGCGAGCCATGCAACGTCGTCGGGCAGGGCCTCGATCAGGATCCGGCGCGCGCCAGCCGCGTCGAGCGAGCGGAGGTTCGCATACAGGTCGTGGGCGTAGGCGTCGGGAGCGGCAGGGGCCATGATCCAGCGGCCCGCGAAAGCCGCCGGCCGCGACGTCGTGCGCGCGAGCACCGCGATGCCGGCGGACGTGATCTCCGCGAGCGATCGGGCGCTGGCAAGGCGCGCGGGCGTGCGTGGGGCGTAGTGCGACGCGAGCGTGCCCGACGCGCGCGGTGCGTCGGACGTCGCGGCCCCCGGCGCCCTGCCCAGCACGCGCGCGAGCGCCGCCGCCGGGATGCCGCCAGGCCGCAGCAGCACGGGCTCGCCTTCGCCCACCGCCACGATGGTGCTCTCGATGCCCACGGCGCAGGGACCGCCGTCGAGCACGAGCGAGACGGCGTCGCCCAGGTCGTCGTGCACGTGCTGCGCGGTGGTGGGAGAGATGCGGCCGAAGCGATTGGCGGACGGTGCTGCCACGCCATGGCCGCCGGCGGCGTGGAAGGCCTGCAGCAACGCCTGCGCCACCGGATGCGACGGAACGCGCAAGCCCACGGTGTCCTGACCGCCCGTGAGGTCGTCGGTGGCCCGCACGGAGCGCGGCACGACCAGCGTGAGCGGGCCCGGCCAGAAGGCCGCGGCGAGCGCCTCCGCCTGCGGCGGGAACGCTCTCGCCCACGGCCGGGCCTGCGCCACGTCCGCGACGTGCACGATCACGGGATGGTCCGCGGGACGCCCCTTGGCGGCGAATATCGCGCGCACGCCGTGCGCGTGGCCAGCATCTGCGCCGAGGCCGTAGACGGTCTCGGTGGGGAAGGCCACGAGCGCGCCGCCACGCAGCAGCGCGACGGCGCGGGCCAGCATGTCGGGCGGGGGCGGTGCGACGCTCATGGGAAGGTCTTCGCGCGGCGATGTGGGCTCACGCGACGCGCAGGGCGATGGTGGGCGCCGGCCAGGAAGGCGACGCCGGCCAAGCTGCTAGAATTGCCGTCTTTTGACCGCACGAAGAAGACTTCGAAGATGAGCGAATTCCTGTTCACGTCGGAATCGGTGTCGGAAGGCCATCCGGACAAGGTCGCGGACCAGATCTCCGATGCCGTGCTCGATGCGATTCTAGAGCAAGACCCTACCGGCCGCGTGGCTGCGGAGACGCTCGTCTCCACGGGACTCGTCGTGATGGCCGGCGAGATCACGACCAAGGCCGAGGTGGAGTACGGCAAGGTTGCGCGCGACACGATCCGCGCGATCGGCTACAACGATCCCGAGTTGCGCTTCGATGCCGATGGCTGCGCCGTGATGGTCTGCTACGGCAAGCAGTCGCCCGATATCGCGCAGGGTGTCGATCGCGCCTCCGACGACTACCTCAACCAGGGCGCCGGCGACCAGGGCCTGATGTTCGGCTACGCCTGCGACGAGACGCCAGCCCTGATGCCGTATCCGATCTACTACGCGCATCGGCTCGTGCAGAGGCAGAGCGAGGTGCGCCGCGACGGCCGCCTGAAGTTCCTTCGCCCCGATGCCAAGTCGCAGGTCACGGTGCGCTATGCCGGCGGCAAGCCCGTCGCGGTCGACACCGTGGTCCTGTCGACGCAGCACCATCCGTCGATGAACGAGAAGCAGAAGGAGCTCGCCGAGGCCGTCATCGAGGAGATCGTGAAGCCGGTGTTCCCCCGGGAGATGCTCGCGGGCACGCGCTTCCTCGTCAATCCCACCGGGCGTTTCGAGATCGGAGGGCCGCACGGCGACGCGGGCGTGACCGGCCGCAAGATCATCGTCGATACGTATGGCGGTGCCGCGCCGCATGGCGGCGGCGCCTTCTCGGGCAAGGATCCGTCGAAGGTCGACCGGTCGGCGGCGTATGCCGCGCGCTACGTCGCCAAGAACGTGGTAGCGGCCGGCATCGCGCGCCAGTGCCAGGTCCAGGTCGCGTATGCGATCGGCGTGGCGAAGCCCATGAACGTGACGGTCTATACCGAAGGCACGGGCAGAATCTCCGACGAGAAGATCGCGGCGCTCGTCAACGAGCACTTCGACCTGCGTCCGAAGGGCATCGTGCGCATGCTCGATCTCTTGCGTCCCATCTATCGCAAGACTGCCGCGTATGGCCACTTCGGCCGCGACGAACCCGAGTTCACCTGGGAGCGCACCGACAAGGCAGAGGCGCTCAAGGCGGCGGCGGGCATCCGGTGATGGCAGCCCCGGAAACGGCATCTGCTGTCGCCACGTCGCGGCGGCGGCGGATCGACGGCGGGCGTCGGGTGACCGGGCAAGCGATTCTCGTCCTCATCGCGGCGTCGGTGCTCGGCGCCTGTGCGGCGCCGGCGACGACGACCGAGGGCAGGTCGGTCTCGTCCGCGGCGCCCGCCGCACGGCCGGCCATTCCCGCCGCGCCGGGAGCCGACGGCAACTACGGGCCGGGTCCGGCCGTGGCGAATCCTCCGCCACCGGGTCCAGCGCAAGAGCGCGTCGAACTCAAAAATCCCGCCGACGGCACGCGCGTCGCCATCAAGAAGGGCGGCGAGCTGAAGCTCATCATCGATGCGCGTCCCATCAATCAGCTCCAGTGGAAGCAGGTGGGGGAGGTGAGCCCCACGCTGTCGCCCATCGGCAAGCGCGTGTACGTGAGCAAGGCGGTCAATCCCCTGGATCTCTCGGCGGGGGGCTGGAACATCTTCCGCTATCGCGCCGAGCAGCCCGGGACCGTCACCCTCGTCCTCGAACTCGCCGCCACCGATGTGCCGCAACCCTCCGCCCGCATCGTCCGCTATGAAGTGAGCGTCGAGTGATGCGGCGCGCAAGGAGGCTCAAGTGAGCGAGGCGGCGAGCGCAGCGAGCAGGCCGCAGGCCCGTTGCCGAACGACCGAGGGCAGCCGACACGCTGGCCTCGCGTCATCCGTTGTGGTGCAAGGAGGCTGCAAGTGAAAACACTTTGTGTCGCCGCCCTCGCGGCCGGAGCGCTCGCGTCCTGCGCCACGCTGGAGCGCTACGATGTCGTCGCTCCCGCCCAGGGTGGCGCGGTGTCGATGCGTGCCAACACGGCGCTCGTCGTGAACCTGCCGCCGGACACCTCCAACGGCGGCCACGCATGGGTGCTTCGCTCGTCGAGCCCCAACCTCGCACTGATCGGGGGGCCCGACTTCACGCCGGGGCCCAAGCCTCCCGGTCTTGCGGGCGTACCGGACACCACGACCTTTCGCTTCCGGGCCACGGCGACGGGCCCCGGCGCGCTCGAGTTCGCCTGGACGGCACCGCCCGGCCAGCCGCCCGTGTCGCCCGAGCGCGTGGTGCGCTACGACGTGGCGGTGGGCCCCGACATGCGGTTCGTGACGGATTATTTCGGCACGGTCGGAATGCAGAGCGCCCGCCCGGCGGGCAACAGCACCATGGGCGTTCCCGTCGCGCCCGCCGGTGCCCAACCCGGCGCGCAGCCGGCCGCGGGCTCCAGTGGCGCGGGCACTCCAGGTACCGTAAAATACTGGTCCTTCTAGCGGCATCGCTCCCTCGGGAGCGGGGCGCCGCGTCCATCCGATACAGGATCCGTCATGGCCGAACGTTCCCGCACCCGCCGCAACACGCTCGAGCGGCGTTGCCTCCCCAAGACCTTCAAGCGCATCTTCGTGGGCTCGCCCAAGGGCATCTTCAAGATGCTCGAGAGGATCAAGAAGAACTAGCGCTTGCAGGTGCGCGTTGTCCGCGCAAAGGCCGCCCGCTCGCGAGGCGGCCTTTGCTTTTGCCGGGATCTGGACGGAACGGCGTCCTCCGCACGAGCCCGGGCGCGATCCTGACGTGAACGACGTCACAGGGCGCGATCCTGACGTGAACGACATCGACGGATGCGGCCGCCGCGGCTGACTCCCCAGACCCGGATGCCCACGCGCTTCGCCTACTACGATCGGCTGTCGCCCGCCCGCCAGGCCGTCTACCGGCGCAGCGACGAGATCGTCACGATCGAGCTGCCACCCGCGACGGCCGTGGCCGATCCGGTGCGGGCCATCGAGTCGGCGCTGGCCATGGGGCGGCGTCCGCCGGTGCAGCGCGGGGCGCAGGACCTGATCGACGCGCTGGTCGCGGGCTTTTGCGTGCCGCGGGTCGACGTGAAGGTGCTCGCCGTGCGCCCGTCCGACCTCGACGGCGAACTCCACGGCCTCTACGAGCCTGCCGAGGATCTGCCGCAGGCGCGCATCTCGGTGTGGATGCGGACCGCGCAGAGGAGGCAGGTGGTGGCGTTTCGCAGCTTCGTGCGCACGCTCGTGCACGAGTTCCTGCACCACCTCGACTACGAGCACTTCGAGTTGCCCGAGACCTTCCACACCGAGGGCTTCTACCGGCGGGAGTCGTCGCTCGCGAACGCGCTCTTCGCTGCGGCCGGTGTCGCGGCGCCCCCGCGTCGCGCCACGTAGATTCCGGTAGAATGCGCTCCTTCCCGAGGAGCGTTGCAACCTCCCGCGGCCGCCATCGGCGCCGCCAGAAGGCCAGGCTCGGGACTCGACGGGATCACCCGGACACCGGATTCCCGACCGCAACCGCGCTCGTTGAACCGCGACCCGCTCGCGGCGTGACGAGGTGCCGCCCCCGCCGCTTCCTCGGAGCGCCATGCGCAGCGTGCCGCCTGCCAGGAACGACGCACATGAACGCTGCCAACGAAACGAAGAACTTCGCCGACTGCAAGGTCGCCAACCTGGACCTCGCCGACTGGGGCCGCAAGGAGATCCGCATCGCCGAGACGGAGATGCCGGGCCTGATGGCCATCCGCGAGGAGTTCTCGCCGCAACGGCCGCTGCGCGGCGCGCGCATCGCCGGCTCGCTGCACATGACGATCCAGACCGCGGTGCTGATCGAGACCCTGCAGTCGCTCGGTGCCGAGGTGCGCTGGGCCTCCTGCAACATCTACTCGACGCAGGACCACGCCGCGGCCGCCATCGCGGCCGTGGGCACCCCGGTGTTCGCGTACAAGGGCGAGACGCTCGCCGAGTACTGGGACTACACGCATCGCATCTTCGAGTGGCCGGGAGAGGGCGCCGACGCCGGCCCCAACATGATTCTCGACGACGGAGGCGATGCCACGCTGCTCGTGCACCTCGGCGCGCAAGCCGAGACCGATCCTTCGGTGATCTCGCACGCCGCCAACGAGGAGGAGCAGGCGCTCTTCGCCGCGATCAAGGCGAAGCTCGCCCGGGACCCTGCGTTCTACTCCCGCATCAAGGCCGGCATCAGGGGCGTGACCGAGGAGACGACCACCGGGGTGAAGCGCCTGTACACGATGCACAAGGAAGGGCGCCTCGGCTTCCCGGCGATCAACGTCAACGATTCGGTGACGAAGTCCAAGTTCGACAACCTCTACGGCTGCCGCGAGTCCCTCGTCGACGGCATCAAGCGCGCCACCGACGTCATGATCGCCGGCAAGGTGGCGGTGGTCGCCGGCTACGGCGACGTGGGCAAGGGCTCGGCGCAGGCGTTGCGCGCGCTCTCCGCCCAGGTGTGGATCACCGAGATCGATCCGATCTGCGCGCTGCAGGCGGCGATGGAAGGCTACCGCGTGGTCACCATGGACTACGCGGCCGACAAGGCCGACATCTTCGTCACCGCCACCGGCAACATCGACATCATCACCCACGAGCACATGAAGCGCATGAAGGACCAGGCGATCGTGTGCAACATCGGCCACTTCGACAACGAGATCGAGGTCGCGGCGCTCAAGCAGTACACCTGGGAGAACATCAAGCCGCAGGTCGACCATGTGATCTTCCCGGACGGCAAGCGCATCATCCTCCTCGCCGAGGGCCGCCTCGTGAACCTCGGCTGCGGCACGGGCCATCCGTCGTACGTGATGTCGTCCTCGTTCACGAACCAGGTGATGGCGCAGATCGAGCTCTGGTCCGACGCGCGCGAGGGCGGCAAGCAGTATCCCGTGGGCGTGTACGTGCTCCCCAAGCATCTCGACGAGAAGGTCGCCCGGCTGCAGCTCTCCAAGCTCGGCGCGCAGCTCACCGATCTCTCGGACCGGCAGGCGCGCTACATCGGCGTCCACAGGCGCGGCCCCTACAAGCCCGAGTCGTACCGGTACTGACCGCATGCGACTCGTCGTCACCTGGGTCATCAACGCGGTGGCGCTGCTCGCGCTGCCGTACATCTTCTCGTCGATCAACGTCGATTCCTTCTGGACGGCGCTGGTCGTCGCGATCGTGCTCGGCTTCGTGAACTCGCTCATCCGGCCGATCCTGATCCTGCTCACGCTGCCGGCCACGCTGCTCACGCTGGGGCTCTTCATCTTCGTGATCAACGGCCTTCTCTTCTGGGCGGTGGGCTCGTTCGTGCCGAGCTTCCACGTCGACGGCTTCTGGTCCGGCGTGTTCGGGGCGATCGTGTACAGCATCATCTCGTGGGCGCTGTCCTCGCTCGTCATGCCGGGCCGGAAGGGCTAGGCACGATGGCGCAGAAAGGCACGTTCAGCTTCGAGTTCTTTCCGCCGAAGACGCCGGAAGGCACGGCGAAGCTCCGCGCCGCACGCGTGCAGCTCGCACAGCTCACGCCGGCGTTCTGCTCGGTTACCTTCGGCGCCGGCGGCTCGACGCGCGAGGGCACGCTCGACACCGTCCTCGAGATCATGGCCGAGGGGATGGCGGCGGCGCCGCACCTGTCGTGCATCGGGGCCTCCCGCGAGTCGCTGCGCGAGATGCTCGCGCGGTACCAGGGCCACGGGATCCGCCACCTGGTCGCGCTGCGCGGCGACCTGCCGTCGGGGACCGTCGATGCCGGAGAGTTCCGCCATGCCAGCGACCTCGTGGAGTTCATCCGCGCCGAGACCGGTGACTGGTTCTCGATCGACGTCGCGTGCCACCCCGAGTGCCACCCGCAGGCGCGCTCGCCGGCCGAGGACCTCGACAATTTCGAGCACAAGGTGCGCGCGGGCGCCGACGCGGCCCTCACGCAGTACTTCTACAACCGCGACGCGTACTGGAACTTCGCGGACCTGTGCGCGGCGCGCGGGATCACGATACCGATCGTCCCCGGCGTGATGCCGATCGCGTCGGCGAGCCGTCTCGCGCGCTTCTCCGATGCCTGCGGGGCCGAGATCCCGCGCTGGATCCGGCGCCGTCTCGAAGGGTTCGGCGACGACACGGCCTCCGTGCGCGCCTTCGGGCTCGACGTGGTCACCGACCTGTGCGCCCGCCTCCTCGAAGAGGGCGCGCCGGGCCTGCACTTCTACACGCTCAATTCGGCGGGCCTCACCACCACGATCTGGCAGCGACTCGCGCTGTCGTAGGCGACGGACAGGATCTGGCGGGCGCTATGCCCGCCGCCAGGAGACGAGTTCGATCGTAGTGTTCTGCGCGCGGATCTCGATGGCGTCGCGGCCGTCGCCGCGCTCGCGGTAGGTCGCCGTCTTCATCATGCGGACGATGTTCCCGACGTCCTCGGCCCACCACGTCATGTAGTTCGCCTGCACGGGCCAGCGGAACGGGTTGTTGTCGTCGACGCTCATGAGCGTGCGCATCGTGATGGCGTTGAAGGTGCCGGCCGGCACGGAGACCGTCTCGTAGCCGCCGACGCGGACGAAACGGGATACCGTGCTCATGAGTTCGTTGGCTGGGTCGCGATTGCGCAGGTTCTGCCGCCAGTCGGTGTTCGGCGTCAGCGGAAACTGGAAGCGCACCATCGGCGGCTCGAAGTTGCGCGTTTCCGCGGGATCGTAGGCCGAGCCGGCCTTCACCACGCCGGGAGAGGAGAGCAGTTCCACGCGCTCGAAGTTGACCCCGCCCTGCGCGACGACGCGCACGGTGAGGCTGGCGGCGTTGACGGCGATGATCTCGTGGGTCTCGTCCCACACGACGGGCACGCGGAAACCGTCCGCGCAGCGATAGGTCCAGCGGTCGCCCACCTTGAGCACCGGCGCCGGTGCGGGCGGTCCGGCCGTGCCGCCGACCGCGACGCACCCGCTGGCTGCGACAGCGGGGATAGCGAGCAGGAAGGTACGTCGATCCATGGCTGCCACTCCTCGAACGGACTCGCGCGTGCCTGCGCGAAACTGCTCAGCCAGGCGCGGTATCGGCCACCGTGCCGCCGGCGACCCTCACGAGGTCGTGCGGCGCGATGGGGAACATCGCGTGCGGCGTTCCCCCGGCAGCATAGACGGTGTCGTACTGCAGGAGATGCTTGTCGATGAACGTGCGCATCGGCCGTGCGTGCGCCAGAGGCGGGATGCCGCCGATCGCGTAGCCCGTGACCTCGCGCACGAAGGTGGCGTCGGCCTTGCGGATGGGCTCACCGGTGAGCCCGCCGATCCTCGCCTCGTCCACCCGCTGCGCGCCGCTCGCGATCACGAGCACCGGGGCCCCGGAGGCCGCCTTGAAGACGAGCGACTTTGCGATCTGACCCACGGTGCAGCCCAGGACGGCGGCGGCCTCGGCGGAGGTGCGCGCGGGGACGTCGTACTCCACGATGCGCGCGGCGAGCCCGGCGGCGGCGAGCGCGTCCTGCACGCGCCGGGCGGAAGGGGAAAGTGGCGCGTCGCTCATCGGGCGCGGCCCGCCTGCGGCGCCCATCGGCGCGGGGTGCATGTCGGCCGGGCGCATCCCCGCGAGGGATCGAGGCGCCAAGGTCCGGCCGTCATGACGTTCGCCGCCGATGCCGTTCGCGGCGTCACGGATCGACGATCTCGAGCACGGCGTCGTCGAGCCACAGCGAACCCTTCCCCTGCAACATGGCTCCGACCTCGATACGTCCGGCGCCCTGGGGGATGGGCAGCGTGAGCGTGTAGCGCGTCCAGCCGGTGGTGCCCGTCACGAGCTTGTCGTCCATGAAGTTCTGGCTTACGACGGCGCCCTTGCTCAGGAGCAGCAGCGTGAGTCCGGCACCAGGGCCGCCGACGTCGCGCGTGCGCATCCACGCGGTGTAGCGCGCGAGCTTGCCAGCATGGGCGCCGACCTCGAACGGCTGCGCCACGGCGCCGTAGGGCTCCGGGCCGATGTAGTCGATGCGCAGGCTGCGCGCACCACCGTGCGGATCGGTAGCGTCCAGGGCGAAGCTGTAGGACTTGTCGCCGGCGTGCTGGAAGGTGAACCAGCCTTCAGGATCGCTGCGATGGGCGGGCATGGGAGACTCGAACCCGGGATTGACGAGCGCGACAGCGCCGCTGCGGGCAGCAGCGGGCGGCGTGGATCGCATCGCCCCGGGCGCCGCCGCCGCGGCACCCGCGCCGCCCGCCGTCGCCGCAGGCGGCGACGGCGCTGTGGTGGCGCATCCGGCGAGGAGCGCGAGCGCCGCCGCGACGCCGGTGACGCCGCGCAGCATCGACCTGATCGACGCCTGCCATTGGCCGCGCGCCGGCAGCGCCTCATCCATCGCGCTAGGCGCCATCGGTGATCGCACCCTTGCTCGCCGTCGACACGAGCCGTGTGTACTTGCCGAGGAGCCCGCGCGTGTAGCGCGGGGCGGGCTGCTTCCACGCCGCGCGCCGGCGCGCGAGTTCGGCGTCGTCGACGTTGAGCTCGATCTTGAGCTTGTGGGCGTCGATGGTGATCGAGTCGCCTTCCCGGACGAGCGCGATGGTGCCGCCCGCGAAGGCTTCGGGCGCGACGTGCCCCACCACCATGCCCCAGGTGCCGCCGGAGAAACGGCCGTCGGTCAGGAGTCCTACCGACTCGCCGAGGCCCTGGCCGACGAGCGCGGCGGTGGGCGCCAGCATCTCCTGCATGCCGGGGCCGCCCTTGGGGCCTTCGTAGCGGATGACGACGACGTCGCCCGCCTTGATCCTGCGCTCCATGATCGCGGCCATCACTTCAGGTTCGGAGTCGAACACGCGCGCGGGTCCGGTGATCGACGGATTCTTGAGCCCGGTGATCTTGGCCACGCAGCCTTCCGTCGCGAGGTTGCCGCGCAGGATCGCGAGGTGTCCCTGTGCATACAGCGGCTTGTCGATGGGACGGATCACGTCCTGGTCGGCGCGCGGAGTGTCGGGGATGCTCGCGAGCTCCTCGGCCATGGTGCGGCCGGCGATCGTCATGCAATCGCCGTGCAGCAGTCCCGCCTTCAGCAGCATCTTGAGCACCTGCGGGACGCCGCCGGCACGATGGAAGTCGACCGCGACGTACTTGCCCGAGGGCTTCAGGTCGCACAGCACCGGCACCTTCTGGCGGATCCGCTCGAAGTCATCGATCGTCCACGGCACCTCGGCCGCCGACGCGATGGCGAGATAGTGCAGCACCGCGTTGGTCGAGCCGCCGGTGGCCATCACCAGCGCGATGGCATTCTCGATCGACTTGCGCGTGATGATGTCGCGCGGCTTCAAGTCCTTCTCGATCGCCTTGACCAGCACCTTCGCCGACTCGGCGGCGGAATCCGCCTTCTCGGCGTCGGGCGAGGCCATCTGCGACGAGCCCAGGAGGCTCATGCCGAGCGCCTCGAACGACGACGACATCGTGTTGGCGGTGTACATGCCTCCGCACGCGCCCACCGAAGGGCAGGCGTGGCGCTCGATGCCGTCGTAGTCTTCCTTGCTCATGGTGCCTGCGCTGTACGCGCCCACCGCCTCGAAGGCCGACACGATGGTGAGCGCCTGGCCCTTCCACTCGCCCGGCTTGATCGTGCCGGCGTACACGTAGATGCCGGGCACGTTCATGCGCGCCAGCGCCATCATGCCCGCCGGCATGTTCTTGTCGCAGCCGCCCACCACGAGGATGCCGTCCATGCACTGGCCGTTGACCGAGGTCTCGATGGCATCGGCGATCACCTCGCGCGACACCAGCGAGTACTTCATGCCTTCGGTGCCCATTCCGATGCCGTCGGTCACGGTCGGCACGCCGAAGACCTGCGGCATCGCGCCGTTGGCGTGCAGCGCCTGCATGGCACGGTCTACCAGCGGCTGGATGCCCGCGTTGCAGGGATTCATCGTGCTGTGCCCGTTGGCCACGCCGACGATGGGCTTGTCGAAGTCGCCGTCGCCGAAGCCGACCGCGCGCAGCATCGCGCGGTTGGCGGAGCGGGCGATGCCCTGGGTGATGAGCTTCGAGCGGCGGTTCGATGCCATGGAACACTCCTCCTTCCTGACCTGTCGCGGGGTCACTCCTCGCAGGGTCGCCACCTTAGCATCCGGGTGCTGATACCGTCCAATACAATGACGATCACGGATTGATACCTGCATGGTATTAATATGTCTGCACGCGCCCGGGATCCGATGGACCTTCGCCAGCTTCGCTACTTCGTCGCCGTGGCCGAGACGCTGCACTTCGGCCGCGCCGCCCGCCGCCTCGAGATCTCGCAGCCGCCGCTGTCGCGACAGGTGGCGGCTTTCGAGGAAGAGCTCGGGGTGGAGCTGTTCGAGCGCTCGACCCGGGGTGTCCGGCTCACGCCCGCGGGCAGCGCGCTGCTGCCGCGGGCCCGGCGCCTCCTTGCCGACGCCGACACCATCGCCCGCGGAGCGCGCGAGCTTGCGCGTGGCGACGTGGGCCTGCTCAACATCGGCTTCCTCGCCGCGTCGACGTACAGCGTGCTGCCGCGCCTGCTGACCACCTTCCGGCGCACGCGTCCCGGCGTGCGGCTCATGCTCGCCGAGGCCACCAGCGACCGGCAGCTGGTGGCGCTGGCCGACGGCAGCCTCGACGCCGGGGTGCTGTTGCCGCCGGTGACCGATCCCGCACTCGCCTGGCACCCGCTGGTGCGCGAGCCGCTGGTCGCGGCGTTGCCCGCGGGACGCCGCTGGCCGGCGCGGGTCGATCTTGCCCGACTCGCCGGCGAGTCGTTCATTCTCTTTCCGCGGCCGGCCGGGGCGAGCCTGCACGACCTCATCGTCGGCGCCTGCGAGCGCGCGGGCTTCACGCCGCGGGTCGAGCAGGAGGCGGTGCAGATGCCGACCATCGTGAGCCTCGTCGCCGCCGGCATGGGCGTCGCGCTCGTCCCGGACTCGTTGCGGCACATGCGCCGCACGGGTGTGGTATATCGCCCCTTGTCCGACCGGATCCCGCCGGTGGAAATGGGGCTCGCGTGGCGGGAAGGCGATCCCTCCGCCGCGCTGGCGGCCTTCGTCGCGCACGCCCGCGACGCCTTCGTGACCAACGCCTGAAGCCGATGCTCGTCCATCCGCAGTTCGACCCCGTCGCCGTCCACATCGGCCCGCTCGCGGTGCGCTGGTACGGTCTCATGTACCTCGCCGGCTTCGTGCTGTTCTGGGTGCTCGGCCGCGTGCGCGCGCGGCGCAGCTTTCTCACCGGCTGGCGCGAGACCGACGTGGGCGACATGCTCTGGTACGGCGTGTGGGGCGTGATCCTGGGCGGACGGCTCGGCTACGTGCTCTTCTACAAGCCCCTGTACTACGCGGCGCATCCCCTCGAGATCCTCCAGGTCTGGACGGGCGGTATGAGCTTCCACGGCGGGTTCCTTGGCGTGCTGGCGGCGTTGTGGCTCTTCGCCCGCCATCGCCATAAGCGCTTCCTGGAGGTCACCGATTTCGTGGGGCCGCTTTGCCCGCTCGGCCTCGCTGCGGGCCGGCTCGGCAACTTCATCAACGGCGAGCTCGTGGGACGCGTGACCGACGTGCCGTGGGCGATGGTCTTTCCGCAGGTCGACAACCTGCCGCGGCATCCGTCGCAGCTCTACCAGTTCGCCGGCGAAGGCGTGCTGCTGTTCGTGATCCTATGGATCTACGCGAACCGTCCGCGGCCGCTGGGCGCGGTGTCCGGCCTCTTCCTCGCCGGCTACGGCTTCTTCCGCTTCCTCGCGGAGTACGCGCGCGAGCCGGACGCCTTCCTGGGCTTCCTCGCCGGCGGCTTCACCATGGGGCAGCTCCTGTCGCTGCCGATGATCGTCCTCGGCATCGCGATGATGGTGTGGGCGTACCGGCGGGCCGGCAAGGAAGTGCCTACCCTCATCGATCGCATGAAGTGACTGCCGCGGCGCGGGCACCCGCCTGGGGCGGACGCGCCGGGGGCCGGCAGCCCCGCGGCGCAAGCGGATTCGGGGGGCGCCCGCGGGCCCCGGCGAAGCACCGGATCTAGGATGCGAAGGGCCTGCCGTTGCGCGGGCGCGGACCGGCGCGCGCATAGGCCGGTCCCACGTTGAGCGGAAGCGCGAGCAAGAGCAGCGCGACGAGGTCGGATACCATGCCGGGCAGGATCAGCAGGAAGGCGGCGAGCACCTTGCGCCCGCTGTCGAGCATCCCGCGCAGCACCGGTTGCTCGCCATGGAGGGCGGCCACCATGCGGGTGCGGAACTCGAGGCGCTCGCTGCGCAGGAGCAGGAGCCCGGCGAGCAACGACCACGCGAAGAACAGCCAGAGCGGCACGCCGGTGAAACGTGCGAACGAAGCCGTGACGTACAGGTCCACGGCCGGTAAAGAAAGTACAATGGCGAGCACGACGAAACGCATGGAGCCTCCTTGCCGGACGCGGCGATCCTCGTGCTGACTTCTCTGCCCGATCACGCCGTTGCGTCTGCCTTGGCCCGCGCACTGGTGACCGGACGCCTGGCCGCATGCGTGAATGTCGGCGCGCCCGTCGAGTCAATGTATCACTGGCGGGGGCAAATCGAAACCGCCGGCGAGATCCCGGTCGCCATCAAGACCCGTGCGGCGTTGTATGGAGCGGTGGAGGCGGCCATCGTTGCCGCGCACCCCTACGAACTTCCCGAAGTGATCGCTGTCCCCATCACGCATGGCCTCGACCGCTATCTCTACTGGATCGCCGCCGAAACCGCAGCGGGCTAGGCGCGCGCGACGGTCCTGGGCGCCGATGCGCGCGGACCTGGTGCTCGCGTTCGCGGCAGTGGCGTTCGCGGCCGTCGTCCTCGCGCCCGTCGCGGGCGTGGCGCGCGCGGATCCTCGCCTGCTCGCGCCCGAGCAGGCCTTTCACTTCTCGGCGCGCGCCCTCGACGATCGCACGGTGGAGGCTCGCTTTGCGGTCAGCGACGGCTATTACCTGTACCGCGACAAGATGTCGTTCTTCCTCGACCCCAAGGCCGTGGAGATCGGTCCGGTGGCCCTGCCGCCCGGCAAGGTCAAGGACGATCCCTTCTTCGGCAAGGTCGAGACGTACCGCGGCGACATCGTGATCCGTCTGCCGCTCGCCGAATCGGCCGCGGGACGCTCGATCGTGCTCGTCTCGGACTCGCAGGGATGCGCCGATGCCGGGGTGTGCTATCCCGCCTACCGGCAGAAGGTCACGCTGGCCCTGCCGGCGGCGGGCAAGGGGCCGGGGCCCTTCGTGGAAGCCTTCCCGCGCAAGAAGAACTGGTTCAATTGATTCCCGGCGTGCGAGTGTGAGTCCTCGCTAACGCCAGAAGCCACTCCCGATGCCCAATACCAATACCGCGAAGCGCTGGATCATCGTTGCCGTGGTCGCCGCACTCGCGCTGGCGGCCGGGGCTTGGGTAGCCCACGAGCGATCGGGTGCCGGATCGGCGGATCCGGCGGCGGCGGCCGCGCTCTTCAATCTCGCCTTGCCCGATCCCGCCGGCAAGGAACAACGCTTCGACCAGTGGCGCGGCAAGGTGGTGGTGGTGAATTTCTGGGCCACGTGGTGCGCGCCCTGCCGCGAGGAGATGCCGGAGTTCATCCGGGCGCAGAAGGAACACGGCGACAAAGGCCTGCAATTTGTCGGCATCGCCGTCGATCAGGCCGACAAAGTGCAGCAATACGTCGCTGAGATTGGCCTCAACTATCCCGCGTTGATCGGCGGCTTCGGCGCCATGGAACTGTCCAAGACTCTCGGCAACGATCTCATGGCGCTACCCTTCACGGTGGTGCTCGATCGCAAGGGGAGCATTGCGCACACCCAACTCGGCGTGCTCAAGCCCGATAAGCTCGCTTCGCTCGTCAAGTCCCTGCTCTAGGCGCACCCGGGGTTTCTCCGCAGAACATCCAGCGATCGCTGGACAACTGGCGGCAATTGGCTGCAAACTCCGCCCTCATTCGATCCGGTCGACGCACCGACGACTCCTGTCGCGGACGCAGTCGCCGCCGCAGGCTCGACGTCCGAGCCGCGGAACAAAGGCGTCAAGCAGAAGCGCGCCGGCAGCACGGGCGCTTCCTTTTGGGGGTACAGGCGATGGATCTGCGCAAGCTCAAGACGCTGATCGAGCTCGTCGAGACGTCAGGCATAGCGGAGCTCGAGATCCAGGAGGGTGAGGAGCGGGTCCGCATCACGCGAACGCCGACGGGGGTCCCGATGGCGCCGCCGTCGGCGCATGTCGCAGCAGCCCCGGTGATCGCACCAGCGGTCGTGGCGACCCCGGCCGCACCTGCGGAGCCGGCAGCGGCTCCCGCCCCGGAAGGACACGCGCTGCCAAGCCCGATGGTGGGGACGTTCTATCGGGCGGCGACTCCCGGCGCCAAGCCCTTCGTGGAGGTGGGCGATACGGTCGTGGAGGGCGCCACCTTGTGCATCATCGAGGCCATGAAGCTCATGAACGAGATCGAGGCCGACAGGGCGGGCACCATCAAGGCGATCCTCGCCGAGAACGGGCAGCCGGTCGAGTTCGGCCAGCCGTTGTTCGTGATCGGCTGAAGCGGGAAACGTGGCCATCGCCAAGCCGGCCGGCGTCGGCAAGCTGTTCGACAAGGTTCTCATCGCCAACCGCGGCGAGATCGCGCTGCGCGTACAGCGGGCGTGTCGCGAGATGGGGATCAAGACCGTCGTCGTGCATTCCGAAGCGGATCGCGACGCCAAGTACGTGCGCCTCGCCGACGAGTCGGTGTGCATCGGCCCGCCGCCGTCGGCGCAGAGCTACCTGCACGTGCCGGCCATCATCGCGGCGGCCGAGGTCACCGACGCCCAGGCGATCCATCCCGGTTACGGCTTCCTCTCCGAGAACGCCGACTTCGCCGACAAGGTGGAGAAATCGGGTTTCGTCTTCATCGGCCCGCGCGCCGAGACGATCCGCCTCATGGGCGACAAGGTGAGCGCCAAGGCCGCGATGACCAAGGCCGGCGTGCCGTGCGTGCCGGGCTCGGACGGCGCCCTGCCGGAAGACCCCAAGGAGATCGTGCGCATCGCCCGCGGCATCGGCTATCCGGTCATCGTCAAGGCGGCGGGCGGTGGGGGCGGACGCGGCATGCGCGTGGTGCACACCGAGGCGGCGCTGGTGCCGGCGGTCTCGCTCACCCGCACCGAGGCGCAGGCGGCATTCGGCAACTCCACGGTGTACATGGAGCGGTACCTGACGCATCCGCGCCACATCGAGATCCAGGTGCTCGCCGACGAGCACAAGAACGCCGTCTACCTCTACGAGCGCGACTGCTCGATGCAGCGGCGCCACCAGAAGATCATCGAGGAGGCCCCTGCGCCCGGCATCAATCCGCGGTTGCTGACGCGCATCGGCGAGCGCTGCGTGGACGCGTGCAAGCGCATCGGCTACCGCGGCGCGGGGACGTTCGAGTTCCTGTACGAGGATGGCGAGTTCTTCTTCATCGAGATGAACACCCGCGTGCAGGTGGAGCATCCGGTGACCGAGCTCATCACCGGCATCGACATCGTGCAGCAGCAGATCCTGATCGCCGCGGGGCGCAGGCTCGGGTTCCGCCAGCGCGACGTCGTGCGCCGCGGCCACGCCATCGAGTGCCGGATCAACGCCGAGGACCCGCTGACCTTCATGCCGTCGCCGGGCCGCATCACCTCGTGGCATCCGCCCGGCGGGCCGGGGATCCGCGTGGATTCGCACGCCTACCAGAACTACTTCGTGCCGCCCAACTACGACTCGATGATCGGCAAGGTGATCGCGTATGGCGACTCGCGCGGGCAGGCGATCGCGCGCATGCGGATCGCCCTGTCGGAGATGATCGTCGAGGGAATCAGGACGAATATCCCGCTCCACCAGGAGCTCTTGCTCGACGACAAGTTCCTGCAGGGAGGGACCTCGATCCACTTCCTCGAAGAGCGCATGGCCAAGCGCAAGGGATAGGTCATGGCCATCGGGGACGATCGACGCCGCGGCGCGCGATGAGCTACATCGCCCTGCGCTTCGACGCTCCCGCCGCCGCCGCCCTCGCCTGGTCGGATGCGCTGCTCGACGCGGGGGCGCTCTCGGTGGACCTGTCCGATCCATTCGCGGGGACCGACGACGAGTCACCCCTCTTCGGCGAGCCCGGAACCGCGAGCGAGGAAGCGTGGGCGTTGTCGCGCGTCAGCGCGCTCTTCGCGGACGGCAGCGATGTCGCGCGCATCGTGGCGGAGACGTCGCGCGGATCCGGCCTGCCCGTCCCCTCCTACGAAACGACTCCGGTCGCCGAGGAGGACTGGGTCCGCAATACCCAGGCGCAGTTCGGGCCCATCGAGATCGCGGACGGGTTCTTCGTGGTGCCGTCGTGGTCGGAACCGCCCGACCCCGGCGCGCTCAACCTGCGCCTCGATCCCGGCCTCGCCTTCGGCACCGGGTCGCACCCCACCACGCGGCTGTGCCTCGAATGGCTGCGGGAGAGCGTCGCGGGCGGCGAGTCGGTCCTCGACTATGGCTGCGGTTCGGGCATCCTCGCCATCGCGGCCGCGAAGCTCGGCGCCGGTAGCGTCACCGGAGTGGACCTCGACCCGCAGGCGATCGTGGCGAGCCGCGCCAACGCGGCGGCCAACGGGCTGGTGGCGACGTTCGACGAGCCGGATGCGCTCGCGCCGGGCGCCTACGACATCGTCGTCGCCAACATCCTCGCCAATCCGCTGCGGCTTCTGGCCCCGGCGCTTGCGGCGCGAGTGGCTCCCCGCGGGCGCCTCGCCCTCTCCGGCATTCTCGAGCCGCAGGCGAGCGACGTGGTGGCCGCGTATGCGCCGTGGTTTACACTCGCCGCCAGCCGCGCGAGCGAGGGGTGGGTGCTCCTCACCGCAACCCGAACGGCATAGCGCATGGCCGACGAACTGTTCACCCGCTGCCCCGGGTGCAAGACCATCTTCCGCGTCACCGAGCCGCAGCTGGCCTTGCGCCAGGGGCAGGTTCGCTGTGGCCATTGCCGGACCGTGTTCAACGGCCGCGACGAGCTCATCGCGCTCGACCCGCCGGCACTGGATCCGCGCGACGACGAACCCGACGAGCTGGCGGCGGGTCCGCCGACCGTGACCCTGCGCAGCGCGCACGCGCTCGATCCGGCGCCGTCCGCCGTGCCGCTGCCGACCGTAGTACCGCCGCCACCGTCCGGCGCCGGCGTCGCCCATCCGACGCGACCCCATGACGAGGCCCCGGTCGACGTCCAGGACTACGAGAACCGGTTTGCGTGGGCGGGACGCAAACCCGCTTTCCGCCGGTGGAAGGCCGTCGGCGCCATCGCCATCCCGCTGCTCGTCCTGGCCCTGGTTCTCCAGGCCGTGCTCCATTTCCGGGATGCACTCGCGGCCCATTTCCCGGCGACGAAGCCCACCCTGACCGCCCTTTGCACCGTTCTGGGCTGCAGGATCCAACCGCTGCGCAGCATAGGTGAGCTGTCCATCGAGGCCTCCGACCTGCAGCAGGATCCAGCGCACAAGGGCCTGCTCATCCTCACCGCCACGATCCGCAACCGGGCGGCCGTCCCCATCGGCTATCCGCATCTGGAACTCACGCTGACCGATGCCACGGATCAGGTGGTGGTCCGCCGCGCGCTGGCACCGGCCGATTACGCGAGCGGTACGGCGAACATGGCCGCCGGGATCCCGCCCAACGGCGAGATTCCGGTGAAACTGTTCATCGACGCCAGCGCTACCACGCAAGCCGGATACCGGCTCTATCTCTTCTTCCCCTAGCCTTCGCACCGATGTGGTGCGTCGCGTTGCATCATTGCCCCGAGTCGGGGCAAAATGGATGGCTCGCCTTGCCGCGGGTTGCTCTGGCGATCGTATCTCATTGATATTGATTGGTATTTTGGATGGCATGGTTCTCGCTAAAATGGGGGACCACGCTGTCTGCATGGCCACTTCCATCCGCTTCAACCCAACGAACGCATCATCAGGAGACCTGAATGGCATCACCCGCCGACGTGCTGAAACTGATCAAGGACAAGGAGGTGAAGTTCGTCGACCTCCGCTTCACGGACACTCGCGGCAAGGAGCAGCACGTCTCGGTGCCGGCCCGGCAGTTCACGCAGGACAAGTTCGACTCCGGCCACGCCTTCGACGGCTCGTCGATCGCCGGCTGGAAGGGCATCCAGGCGTCCGACATGCTGCTCATGCCGGATCCGGCCACCGCCAACATCGATCCGTTCATGGACGAGACGACGCTGCTCATCACCTGCGACGTGATCGAGCCGTCCGACGGCAAGGGCTACGAGCGCGATCCGCGCTCGCTCGCGAGGCGCGCCGAGGCGTATCTCAAGTCGAGCGGCATCGGTGACGTCGCGTATTTCGGCCCCGAGCCCGAGTTCTTCATCTTCCAGGCGGTCGAATGGTCGGTCGACATGGCCGGCAGCTATTGCAAGGTCTTCAGCAGCGAAGCCGCGTGGTCGACGGCCGAGAAGTTCGAAGGCGGCAACATGGGCCACCGCCCCACGGTCAAGGGCGGCTACTTTCCGGTGCCGCCGGTCGATTCGCTCCAGGACATCCGCTCCGCGATGTGCCTCGCGCTCGAGGACATGGGCGTGGAGGTCGAGGTTCACCACCACGAGGTGGCCAACGCCGGCCAGTGCGAGATCGGCACCAAGTTCGCTCCGCTCGTGCAGCGCGCCGACTGGCTCCAGATCCTGAAGTACGTCGTGCACAACACCGCCGCCGCGTATGGCAAGACCGCGACCTTCATGCCCAAGCCCATCGTCGGCGACAACGGCTCCGGGATGCACTGCCACCAGTCGGTATGGAAGGACGGCAAGAACCTGTTCGCGGGCGACGGCTACTCGGGCCTGTCCGATTTCGCCCTCTACTACATCGGCGGCATCATCAAGCACGCGCGCGCACTCAACGCGATCACCAATCCGGGCACCAACTCGTACAAGCGGCTGGTGCCGGGCTTCGAGGCGCCGGTCAAGCTCGCGTACTCGGCCCGCAACCGCTCGGCGTCGATCCGCATTCCGTACGTGCCCAACCCCAAGGGGCGCCGCATCGAGGTGCGCTTCCCGGATCCCACCTGCAACCCCTATCTCGGCTTCTCCGCGATGCTGATGGCGGGCCTCGACGGCGTGCAGAACAAGATCCATCCGGGAGATCCTGCCGACAAGAACCTCTACGACCTGCCGCCCGAGGAAGACAAGAAGATTCCGACGGTGTGCAGCTCGCTCGACCAGGCGCTCGACTATCTCGACAAGGATCGCGAGTTCCTCACGCGCGGCGGCGTGTTCACCAACGACATGATCGACGCGTACATCGAGCTCAAGATGGAGGAGGTCACGCGCTTCCGGATGACCACGCATCCGGTTGAATACGACATGTACTACAGCCTGTAAGCGAGCCCCGGGATGACCGCGCCCATGCCGGCGCGTGCGTTGAAACAGGCAGGGGGCGGGCAGCTTGCCTGCCCCCGTTGTTTTTGCGCCCGTGAAGACGGGTACGCTACACTCGCCTGCCATGCAGCAGCGAGTCGTCAGTGCGGGAAGGAGGGGCGCGTGCGCCCTGGCGTGTTGCCTCGCCGCGCTGCTCTGCGCGCCGGTGATGGGGCAGTCGCTCGCATCGCGCGCGAAGGATGCCGGGTGCGTCGACCGTCCGGAATCAGCGGGCGGGTCGCTGTATCGCTGCAGGTCGGCATCGGGAGTGCCTGCCTACTTCAACGTCCCCGGCCCGGAGGGGGCGCGCACGTCGCGTGCCCCGGGCGGCGCCAGGAGCACGCCTGCCCCGGCGAACTTCCCCAAGGTCGACGCCGAGACGCAGCGCACGCGGGACTCGATGCGGCGCAAGGTCCTCGGGGACGAACTCGCGTCCGAAGAGAAGCTCCTGGCCGAAGCCCGCGTGCTCTATGCCAACGGCGCGCCCACGCCGTTGCCCGAGGAGCAGGCCAACGCCGCGAAGTACCAGGAGCGCATCGCGCGGCTGCGCCAGGCGGTGCTCCTGCACGAGCGCAACGTCGAGGCGCTGCGCAAGGAGCTCGGCAACACGAAATAGCATCGTCGCGGGTGCGTGCCGATGCCCGGTCGCTTCGGCGCGAGGCCGGCCGGGCCCCGCACAGGATGCCGCTGGCGGATCGCGTGCGACGGCGGGCTACCGCACGGATGCTGCCGTGAAGCTGCCCTTCCTCCCGTCGTCGTCGGCGGCGAAGGCGCCGGTCTTTCCCGGTCTAGACCTCCTGGCCACCGCGGTGCTGCTGCTGCGCGCCGACGAGCGCGTGGTCCATGTGAACCCTGCGGCGGAGAACCTGTTCGAGCTGTCGCGGAGCAAGCTCGTCGGCCACACGCCGGCGGAGATCTTCGCCGACGCCACGCCGCTCCTGGCCGCGATCGCCAAGGCCGTGCACTCCGGAGCGTCGTACACGGAGCAGGAGATCGAGCTCGGCGCGATCGGCAAGTGCCGCCTCCACCTCACGTGCACGGTGTCGCCGATCGATCACGACGCCGCTGCGCTTCTCATCGAGTTCCGCCATATCGACCAGCAGCTGAAGATCGCGCGCGAGGAGCGCCTCCTGGAGCAGCAGCAGGCCAACCGCGACCTCGTGAGGAGCCTCGCGCACGAGATCAAGAATCCGCTCGGCGGCATCCGCGGCGCGGCGCAGCTCCTCGAGGGCGAGCTCGACAGGCCGCAACTGTCGGAGTACACGCAGGTGATCATCGGCGAGGCGGACCGCCTGCAGGCGCTAGTCAACCGGCTGCTCACGCCGAGCCGCTTGCCGTTGTACCGGCGCACCAACATCCACGAGATACTCGTGCGCGTGCGCAGCGTGGTGCAGGCGGAGTTCCCGGCCATCCGCTTCGTGCTCGACTTCGATACCAGCATTCCGGAGTTCGACGCCGATACCGATCAGCTCACGCAGGCGGTCCTCAACATCGTGAAGAACGCCGCCCAGGCACTGTCGGCGGGCATGCCCGATCCCGAGATCGCGCTCGTCACGCGCGTGGCGCGCGGCGTGACGCTGGCGCGGAAGCGGCACCGCCTGGCGCTCGTGGTCGCGGTGCGTGACAACGGTCCGGGCATCGCGGAGTCGATCCGCGAGCGGATCTTCTATCCGCTCGTTTCCGGCCGCGACGGCGGCAGCGGGCTCGGCCTCACGATCGCGCAGGCGTTCGTGGCGCAGCACGACGGCACCATCGAATGGTCGAGCGAGCCGGGCCGGACGACATTCACCATCATCCTGCCGCTGGAACTGGCGCGGCCGGCAGGCTGATGCTCACGGGAAGGGTTGATCGACCGATGCAAGCTTACGACTACGAGCCGCCGCGCGGTGACGCTACCAAGGCCGTGTGGATCGTCGACGACGACCGCTCGATCCGCTGGGTCCTCGAGAAGGCGCTCGCGCGCGAGGCCATCCCCTACAAGACGTTCGCCACGGCCTACGAAGTGCTGCAGGCGCTTGCGTCGGGCGAGCCGAAGGTGCTCGTGTGCGACATCCGCATGCCCGGCGAATCGGGGCTCGTGCTTCTCGACAAGGTGAAGGAGCAGCATCCGCAGATCCCGGTCATCATCATGACCGCGTATTCGGATCTCGACAGCGCCGTCGCGGCGTTCCAGGGGGGGGCATTCGAGTACCTGCCGAAGCCGTTCGACGTGGATCACGCGCTCGCGCTCATCCGCCGTGCGGCGAGCGAGTCGCAGGTCACGCCCCCGGCGCGGCAGGCGGCCGCGGAGACGCCGGAGATCCTGGGCCAGGCGCCGGCGATGCAGGAGGTGTTCCGCGCGATCGGCCGGCTCTCGCAATCGAACACCACCGTGCTGATCACCGGCGAGTCGGGCACGGGCAAGGAGCTCGTCGCCCGCGCCTTGCATCGGCACAGTCCGCGGGCGCCGATGCCGTTCGTGGCGATCAACACCGCGGCGATCCCCAAGGACCTCCTCGAATCGGAGCTCTTCGGCCACGAGCGAGGCTCGTTCACGGGCGCGCAAGCGATGCGTCGCGGCCGCTTCGAGCAGGCGGAGGGCGGCACCCTGTTCCTGGACGAGATCGGCGACATGCCGGCGGACCTGCAGGTGCGCCTGCTTCGCGTGCTTGCCGACGGCGAGTACTACCGGGTAGGCGGCCACGGACCCTTGCGCGCCAACGTGCGGATCATCGCGGCCACCCACCAGAACCTCGAGGAGCGCGTGCGTCAGGGACTCTTTCGCGAGGATCTCCTGCATCGCCTCAACGTGGTGCGGTTGCGCCTGCCGCCGCTGCGCGAGCGGCCCGAGGACATCGGTCCGCTCATGCGCCACTTCCTTCGGAAGAGCGCGCGAGATCTCGCCGTGGATCCCAAGACCCTGGGCGACGAAGCGCTCGACGTCCTGGCGCGCTTTCCGTTTCCGGGCAACGTGCGCCAGCTCGAGAACATCTGCCACTGGCTCACGGTCATGGCCCCGGGTCAGCGCATCGAGGTGGCGGACCTGCCACCCGAAGCGCGTCAGCCGGCCGCGGCGGCGGCCGACGATGCCGATGGCAGCGAGGCCGACTGGCGCGCTGCGCTCGACCGCGAGCTCTCGCAGGCGCTGGCCCGCGGCGAGCGCAACGTCGGCGAGCGTCTCGAGGGCGAGTTCGAGAAGACGCTGATCCGCCGCGCGCTCGCGCACACCGGCGGGCACCGCATGGAGGCGGCGGCGTGGCTCGGCTGGGGCCGCAACACGCTCACGCGCAAGATCCAGGAGCTGGGCCTCGGCCCGGAGTTGCGCAAGGGTGCGCGATAGGGCGGCCGCCGCGCCGTCATCGCGTCAACGCATCGGCAGCGCGCCGGGTGCGTGCATCGAGCGCTCCACGAGCTCCTCGATCACGATGTCCGGCTTCTCGCGCTCGACGAGCGCCTTGTCGAGCTGGCGCGTGCTCACGTAGACGACACGGCTGAAGTTTTCCGAAAGCAGGGGGATCAGCGGAATGGCCATCGAGTCGCGCAGGATCACGGCGCGCGGGAGGCCCGGCTTCGTGCAGGCGTAGTACTCGAAGTCCGGCTGTCCACCCTCGTCGACGCGGCGCGCGCAGCGCGTCGCCTGGGCCGCGAGCACCTTGCCGAGCGGCGCCACGTCGTCCTCGTAGACGCCCGGCGGGCGACCCAGCATGTGCAGCAGGTCACCACGATAGCGGTCGACCCCGGGCGTGAACGGCGGCCGTGGGGCCGGCGCCACCACGTCGATCCGGCCCGGCAATGCCTGCCGGACCGCGGCCATCAGCGCCTCGTATCCCACGACGGCGCCGTTGTAGTTCCAGTGCGAGTCGGTCTTGTAATACACGAGCTCGCGCGCCTTGGCCGCGCGCAGCGCCGGCCGCAGGTCGACGAACGCCACTTCGGGGTGCTTCGCCATCGCCTGCGCGAGGCGGTCGTACGGCGTCGGGCCGGGACCCTTCGTCATCCATGCCGGAAGATGCTCGGGATAGATCGTGAACTTCTCGGGAACGATCGCCACCACATAGGCGATCCCGTGCGAGGCGAGCCAGTCACGGCGGCGCACGAACTCGGCCACGCTGCCGTCGATCTCGGCCTGCGGGAACGGCAGCGTCTCCCGGTAGTGGCGCGCGAGCGACTTGCCGTCCTCGCCGAGCCAGTAGAACCAGCCGTTGCCGGCGGCCAGCACGTTGGCGAGGCTCGACACGCCGAACAGTGCCAGCAGGCCCCCATGATGGATCACCACGAGCGCGTCGCGGCCGCCGAAACGATCCGAGAACGCACGCTCGAAGCTCTGTGGAAAGGCGCGCGACGGCGCGAGGGCGGGCCACGCCGCCATGGGGCGGTTCTCGAAGCGTGTGACGGTCCGCGATGCGGTGAAGACGAGTGCAAGCCCGGGGATCGCCACGGCGAGGAAGAAGCCGATGGCGACGAACCGGTCTCGCCACGGGTGATCGGCGGCGGCGGGCGGCGGCACGGGAGGCAGCGCGAGGCTCATGGGGCGGATCCCGGCTGGCCCGGATGCTTCGCCGGGCCCGCGACGTGATCAGAAGCGGAAATAGATGAAGGGATTGTAGGTCCCCGCCGCGAGGAACGCACTCGCGAGCAGGAAGACGGTGCCGATCCATGTCATGTCGAGCCAGAGCGCAAGCGTGCCGCGCGCTCCACCCGACGAGGCGACGCGATCGCGCCACCGCCCGACGTGCCGGGCGAGCGGCGTGGCGAACACGATGGCCACGATGAGCATGGTGGCAACGAAGGGATCGAGGTGCTCGGCGATCCTGCCGGCCGCAGCGCCAGCCGGGGCCAAGCCGAGCAGCGCCGCGTAGAAGTGGCCGGCATGCGTGAGCGTCTCGCAGCGGAAGAGCACCCAGCCGCCCATTACCGCCAGCAGGGCATAGGCGTGCGAGAGCACGCCGATTCGGCGCAGCCACGCATCGAGCCCGGCGCGCTCGACGACGAGGAAGAGCCCGTGCCATGCACCCCACAGCACGAATGGCCAGCTCGCGCCGTGCCACAGGCCGCAGAGGAGGAAGACGCTCACGAGGTTCGCGTAGGCGCGCTTCTCGCCGCGCTGGTTGCCGCCGAGGGGAATGTAGAGGTAGTCGCGGAACCAGTTGGACAGCGAGATGTGCCAGCGCCGCCAGAACTCGCGGACGCTGCGCGAGATGTACGGATAGTTGAAGTTCTCCAGGATGCGGAAGCCGAACATGCGCATGAGGCCGATCGCCATGTCCGAGTAGCCGGAGAAGTCGAAGTAGATCTGCAGCGTGTAGCAGGCGAGGCCCAGCCA
>CAYTOT010000013.1:0-111930 GCA_964439475.1 uncultured Alcaligenaceae bacterium | reverse complement strand
GGATCACGCGGTCGACGACGTTGCCGAGTGCCCCACCCAGAATGAAGCTGTAACCGAACGCCTCGGTGCGTGGCAGGGGTCGGCCCAGCAGAACGGCGAGCCAAACAGCGACTAGGGTGCCCAGAACAATGAAGAAGTAGCGCTGCCATCCACTGGCGTCGGCGAGGAAGCTGAAGGCCGCGCCCGGGTTGCCGACATGCGTGAGATTGAAGAAGCTCGTGACCGTCACGAACTCGCGATACGGCAACCACGCTTGCACGGCGAGCTTCAGGGCCTGATCGATGACGACCACCGAGATCGCGAGCAACCACCACGGCGCGCCGGTGAGCATGGCGGATCGCCGCGATGAAGACTGCACGCTGACTAACGTATGCATTACGCGTGGATGGACCCCTCGTTGGGACCATTACTACGCACTCTGTACCCACTTCAGAGTCAAGCAGCGGGAAGGTCGGAAGACCCATGCGCGCGACCGCAATCGTGACCGGGGCCTGGGCCGCGTTACATCGGCTCAATCGTCTCGCGCGCAGGCGTTCCGTGTGCGCCTGACACAAGCCCCGAAATGCGTTGGCATGCCTTTCGCTAGGGCTCCGACGCTCGTGCAATCCGGAGAAATCACAACGCTAACAGCCGACGGAGGACGACATGACGACAACTTGGAAGTACCTGCCGATTCTCAAGTGGAAGCAGGGCGAGCGCATCGCGTTGCGTGAGCTTGCCTCTGGTCAATGGAACGATCTTGTGCCGGTGTTGGAGCTACCCGCCGTCCCGGCAGCGCCAAATGCCGCCGAACTCAACGCCGCGTTGCCGGCCTATCGCGATAAGCTCGTCAAGCAATTGGTCGACGCGATTCCGGAAGACCAACCCTTCGCCGTCGACACCCGTTACGTGGCCCCACCCTACGCCGGGCAAGTTCGGCTCGCCACCGTCATTGCCGCTGCGCTCGCCAAACGCACCGAGCGGCCCGTGATCCCCGTGATCAGCGAGACCATGGTGGCGAACGAGGCAAGCAAGTTGTCGTCCTTTGCTGATTTCCCGGAAGTGATCCTACGCGTACAGTCGCGCGTAGTAGACGCAACGCAGATCAACGCGTTGGTCGACGCCGTGGTCGCCGCGGGGACCAACGAGAAGAATCTGCATCTGTTGATCGATCAGGACTCCATCGTCAATGCCGATCCGGCGGCATGCGATACGGCGATTCAACCGTATCTGGATGCGGCACTCGCCTGCGCTGTCGCGAGCGTCACCTACGCTGGCGGGTCATTCCCCATCAACCTCATCGGCTTCAAGCAAGGAATTGTCAAAGTGCGGCGAGTTGAGTGGATCGTGTGGACGAGACTGCAGAAGGTCGCCAAATACGAGGTGTTGCGCTACGGCGACTACACCGTAAGCAATCCGGCGCCGGTTCCCGAGCTGGACCCCACACAGGTCAATCCTTCGGTCGCCATTCGCTACGCTGCAGCAACCGAGTGGCAGATATTCAAGGCCGGCGGCTTCAAGCGTGGGAAGCCGAATCAGTATCGTGACCTGTGCCAAATCCTGATGGGCGATCCCGTGTACTCCGGGCCCACCTTCAGCTTCGGCGACGCGCACTACAACAAGGTGGCGTCAGGGCCCGCGGGCGTGAACAACGGTAATCCGAGCAGTTGGCGCCGTGACGCGACCAACCATCATCTCGTGTTGACGGCGACCGCGCTCTGAGCCAAGCGCGCATGCAGACATTGCAGCACGTAGGTGCGTAGCTGCGCGAGCGGCACGAGCGCCGCCAGGCGCTCGTGCAGCACGGCGCGCGAGGCGCTGCGCGGCGGCCGGTCGTTGGCAAGGGTAAGCACGCCCATCGCCTCTTCTCGCCACAAGAGCATGGCAAGGCTGTGTGCCTCCTGCACGGGATTGGCGGTCGCGTCGCGCACTGTCGTCAAGTCCAAGCCGAGAACGGGATCATGTCGGGCCACGACCAGTCCCCACCAACGAGGCATCAGCGCCCGCGCCGCGTCCTCGAACATGCTGCCGGTCACAAGCGTGATGCGATCAAACACGCGATTGTAGGTGTGCATCTGTTCGGCAAGCCGCGCGAAGCTGTCGCGGTCGCTCTTCAACTCGAAGCCTTCGAGATGGCTGGCGACGACCGCGAGGTCAATGCGTGCGGCACCGCGCTCCAACGCGAACTCCTCGCACACACGACCGGACTCGGCCACCGCGCGCGCCACCAGTTGCCGGCGCACGGCGTCACGCAGGTCCGCTTCGGAAACAGGCAATGGCGATGACGGCATGACTTTGCGGGCTACGGGTTATGCAATGTATTATGCATATTATGCCAAGAATCATGCGCCCGGCAAGCCCCGAATCGGATCAGACTCGGCGGGCGCTGGCACAGTACATCACGCGCTCGGGACACACAGTCAACCACTTCGCTAAGTCTCATGGCATCGGGCAGTCGACCCTATGCCGCTTCTTGTCGGGAAGGACCAAGTCCGTGACCCCTCGCATCCAAGCCCTGATCGATTCCTTGCATAACTTTCCCATTCCTCGCATAACGAAGGCGCATAATGCGCGGCTCGCTGCGTCCATCAATCGCGCCTGCGCACTCAACCCGCGCTTGAGCGAGAAGCTGGCGGCTTTGATCGACGCCATTCTCGACGCCAGTAACTCGGAATCCTCGCCCAAGACAACGTCGTGACCGCGCCGTCCGCTCGCATGTTGTACCAAACCGTCGGCCACCTTGGCTTGACGAAGGCACAGGTACGCGGACTGTTGCCCTCGTGGTGGGCGCCAGAAGTCGAAGCGGAGGAAGCAGGCGTCGCTGAACTCGGTTTGTACTTGAGCCGTCGGTTGAGCATCGATCTCACCGCGCTATTTCAAGGTCGCGTCGTCCCGAAGGGCGCGGTATCGCAAGTCGCGTACAAACACCGCTCGGGGGCAGACCCGGAGCGATATGCCGCGGCAAGCTATATCGCCGCCTCGCTCGCGCAGGCTGTGCTCGATGCGTTTCCGGTCCCTTACACCCCCTTGCCTGGCGCTCCCGAGGCGCTGCGCGCCGCGGCACGCGCACAGCGCGATGGCCAACTCGTGGGCTTCGATTCACTGCTCGCGTTGTGCTGGAACAGCGGCATCCCTGTCATTCCGTTGCCGCACCTCCCGGTGGGTGTGCGCAAGATGGACGGCGCGGCCCTGCGGGTGGGGCAGCGGCCGGTCATCGTCATCGCCAAACGGCAGTCGTCGCGCGCTTGGTTGAGTTTCATCCTCGCTCATGAAATGGGTCACCTCGCCCTCGGCCACATCGCGCCCGGTTCGACCTTGATCGATGTGGCGTTGCATGAATCGGCGACCTACGCCACCGACTCAGCGCAAGACGCCGAGGAACGCGCCGCAGATCATTTCGCGCTCGATGCGCTGGGAGGTCCTGACCTCGCGGCAGCTCTCGCCAACTTACCGGTCCGTGAATCGGCACCCGGACTCGCGGTCGCCGCGCGGCAGCTCGGCCAACGCCTTGGCGTAGAACCGGGGCACATCATCCTGCGCCACGCTTTCGAATCCAAGCGCTGGGCGGACGCCACCAACGCCTTGCGCTTTCTCTCCGAGGATTTCGACCCGGCATCGCTTCTGCTGGATCAGCTTCGCGCGCAGCTTGATCTCGACCGCCTCGCCGATGACGTGCAGGAACTGGTCGAGAACGTTACCGGCCTGGCCCGCGCTCCAGGCTAGCGGGCCGTGGACCTGCTGGTCGACGTAGACGTGCTGGCCAAGCTCGCGCATTGGGGCATGCTGCCGGACCTGCCGGCATTCGTTGGGGTCGATTGGGATCGGATGAGTACGGTCGCATCGTTGCGCTTTCGCGCGCAGCGCGCGGCAACCAAGCCGGACGGCAAGCTTTTCCATACCACCGATGCCGCACATGCGGTGATGCATGCCTTGGCTCAGATGGCGCCGCTTCCCACCGTGGACCCGGCACGACTCGCCGCCTTCCAAGATGCAACCGACATCGACGCTGGCGAGGCTGTTCTATTCGCGCTCCTCGACGGCGTTGCAGATCGGTGCGTTCTGACCGGAGACAAGCGTGCGGTGCGGGCGCTCAGCCAACTGCCTGCAGCACGGCGTGCGCTGCTCGAAGGAAGACTCCTGGTCTTGGAAGCTGTGTTTCTCCAGGCGCTCGATCTGCGCGGCATCGAGTGGCTGCGCGAGCGCGTCTGTCCGTCGCGCGCACTCGACAAGGCCATCGCTATCGCCATGGGCAGTCGCTGCGACGCGCCCCCCGCAGCCGTGATCGAGGCACTGCGGTCGTACCACGGCGAACTCGCCGTATTGTGTACGCCGTGCCTGCTGCGCGACGCTGCCACTACGCGTCCTTGAGCGGCGGCGAGCACGTCTCCTTATCGATAGACACCGCAGCCTGGCGAAGGCAGTCGGCAAGTGCGCAGGGGCGGCGTTTGGGTCGTTCGGACCGTGACTCACGCGGCCTTTCCCGAGGGTCAGTATTCGCCGATCATGGCTAGGCGCGAAGTGCGCGCAATAGCCAGCGCCGCAGCGTGCGCCACCAGGCAAGCGGAGGCGCTTGCACGGCGACCCAGCCCCTCCCGTCGAGCCTTGGCGCTTCCGCACGATACGTGACTCCCGTCGGTCGCAAGCGCACGTAGAGTTGAGTCATGGTGCTGCAGGCTCGACACAGCCCCGCCGCGTCCACGACCGCGACGGTGGCGATGGGCCAAGTCACGCGGCCATGCACGTCGTCTGCGGCTATGTCGTGCGCGCACTTGGAACACACCCCGCGAACGGTATGCACGCTCGCCCCGTTGCTGAGGGTGACCGGGAAGCTCACTCGTAGCGGTGGCATCGTGTTGAACGTTTCGATGCACCGCGCCATCTCCGCCTCGCTCAACAGCACACGGCTCCTTCCATCGGGTTCGGACCGCAAGCTCGCTCCCAAGGCAACTCTCCCGTGGACGGCTTACGGATAGGCTTCGACCACAGTGACGTTCGCGCCGGTCGCCTTCGCGGCGGCGACCAAGTCATTCACGGTCCGTGGAATGAACTGGCTGGAGTCGCCAACGAACGCGCGAGCGAGTTCCGCTCCCACCATGGCCGGACTGGTAGCACCGCTTCGCTTGGAAAACGTCGAGTAGACGGTCATCCAATAGCCGTCGGCATAGGGTTGCACGCACACGAAGAAGGTCGTGTTCTCCCCATACTTGGCCATCGCTTCGTTGCTGGCCGCGGTGGTCAGCATCGCGCCGGGGCAACTTGGCACCTTGTAACTGACACCAGCAACGGCGGCCAGTCCGCTGTTCTTGAAGAGGTCGGTCAACAGGAAGCGCTGCGGTTTGTCCGGCAACGGCGAGGGAGGAATTTCTTTGTTGACCCGCACCCCCGTCATGTTCTTCTGCAAGACTTGGGTGATGCCATCGCCAATGGCGCCGGCGCTTCCAGCCCCACCCTTGATGTCATAGATGGCATAGGCTTCCTGTTTGGTAACGGTAGGCGTCATCGAAGCGCACCCCACCACTGCAAGTCCCACAAGACCGATCAGCCAACGGCGCATGGTGTTGTCTCCCCTGTAACGAACCCGGCCCTGCAAACCACGTTCTCCGTGGGCGGCGGTCCGGTATCGCCCGTTCGGAATGGTGATTATAAACCGTGGACTATATACCACGGTTCATAGACAGTGGTCGATAGGCCGGGGCTGCACGAGGATGTGCGCATGAACAAGGCCCCTTCGCTCGCCGAAGCTCAGGTACGGCTCGCCGCCAACGTCCGGCGCCTGCGGGAAAGCAGGGGGATCGCGCAAGAGCGGCTGGCGTGGGAGGCGGGCGTGGATCGCAGCTACACCGGCAAGATCGAACGTGGCGTCGCCAACCCCAGCCTCAACGTGTTGTGTCGGATCGCCGACCTGCTGGAAGTCGATGTGAACGCGCTGTTGCAGCCAGTTCGGAGCAAGGCAAACGAGCGCAAGCGGGGCTAGCAGCGCCAAGCGGCCGGCAGCGACTGTAGCCATCGCGCCTGCGGAAGGATCGCATTCATCAGCTATTCGAAGCGACTCGACACCCTCGGCGCGAGACATGGCCCGTGCAACATCTGCGGCGTCATCGGTCCGCTCACCAAGGACCACATCCCGCCGAAAGGCGCGCTGCGACTGAAGCAGGTGACCATGCTGCACCTGGTCGAGTTGCTCTCGATCACCCCGCTCAAGCGCTCCGCGCGCCGTTCGCAGGATGGGATGAAGTATCGGACGCTGTGCGCCCGTTGCAACAACGAGCTGTTGGGCCATCGTTACGATCCTGCGCTGGTCCGACTTTCGCACGAGGTGGGGCGGATCGCGGATTCGAAACTCCAGCTACCGGCGCAGCTTCAACTCATCACGAAGCCCAATCGGCTGGCACGCAGTGTCGTCGGCCACCTCTTGGCGTTCGGCCTCCAGCAGCACCGGCAGGGGAGCGCGAACGACGCGTTGACCGACTTCTTCTTGGACGAGCGGCTTGTGTTTCCGGCCCGATTGCGGCTCTACTACTGGATGTACCCCCACAGCAATCAAATTGTCGTGCGGCACGCCGGGCTTTCATTTCGCGGCTTGAACGATGTCGCGCCGTTCATGCTGTTGAAGTTCTTTCCGCTCGCCTTCCTGGTGGTCGTTGACGAGCCGCCATCGTGGCACCTGCCCCTGCGCCGCCTTGATCCACTGCTGACTGCCACCATCGACGCCGAAGTCGAGCTTCCCGTCGAGCTGACTGCGTTGCCCGCGGCGCAGTGGCCCGAGGCACCGGGGCAATCGGGCGTAGTGCTGTATGGCGAGGGAGCCGCCGGCGCCATCCCGCATCGGTAAGGCAACGACCCATGCGCGCGTTAGAACGCAATGCGCCGCGGCACCGCGATCTTGGTCTGCGAACTCTCCTTGGCCATCGTGGTGAGGTAAAGCAGATTGGCGTCCCACGGCGTTTTCGTGGGCATCTGGTCGTTGCCAATCCGGACCTGCCGACGCGCAGCGCAGACCACGAAGCCGGAAGCGGCGATCAGCACGATGCGCGATAGCAGGTGCTCGCCGAAAGCGCACTTCTCCGTCTCGGAATAATCGGACGCGATGTCGCGATAATCACGAAGCTCATCGACCATGCTTGCAAATTCGCGTGCTACCTCGTCAGAGGCATCCTTGCCGGCAAGGCTTACGTCCATGGTCGAGACCTCGAAAAGCGCCGCCAGCTCCCGCCCGCTTGCAACACGGGTCACGTCCAGCACTACATGCTCGCGCTCGAACTCTTCCTGGAGCGCGCGCGCTTCGTCTTCGGTCGGAATGGCCAGCCTGCGATTGAAGAAGTCCGGGTCCTCGCAGCCCAAGGCACCCGCCAGCGCGCGCCGCGTATGGAGGTCGGAGGGCTCGCCTGCTTCGACCCGCTGCACGGTGCGCGGCGTCACCTTCGCGATCTCGGCGAGGGTATCCTGCGTCCATTGGCGGGTTTCGCGCAGCGTGCGCACCAGCAGGGCGACTTCCTTGGGCGTCAGAAGACGGGGTTCAACGGTCGTGGTCATGGTTCTCGTTTCGGTTAGGTGACGCCGCCATCCTGCCGCATGTGGTAGTTGGCCCACCACGACAGAAACCCGACAGCGTATTCCCGAAGCACTCAACGCGCGCAAAGGCGCTCTAAAGCCGCCCTCGTGAGCGGCAGCCGGTCGAGATGGCGGCGGTGTGTGCGCAAGGCTGGTACCGCCTGGCAGACCTGCCAAGGGAGGACCCGCCTCGCCCGCTTACCGCTGCTGCGCCGTTCATTCGCCCAGCCGAGCACCGCCTCCTGCAAGTTCCGATCTCGCCGCCGCCAGTCGGTGCGACTGTGATTGCCGCCACTACCTCGGGGCGTTGCTTTGGGCAGTGCCTGTTCGAGCCACACGCGATCATGACGGCGCAGCCAAGCATATCCGGCCTTGAAACGTGCACGCAGCTTCTTTCGCGACCAAGCCGGATGACGACGCCGTAGCGCGCGAAGCGAACCCCGCCAATGCGCTCGGCGCACGTGAAGCTGCGCCTCCCGCCACTGGTCACGCAGCCCGACCTCGGTGCGCAACACCGCTCGCACGAGACTCGGTGCAATGTGAAGTGCGGTGGCAATGGCCTCTTGTTTTTGGCCTCGCTTCAGAGCTGCCACCACACGACTCCGCAGGTCAGCACGTAACCGCTTCGGCCGTACCGAGACGCGCACGCCGGCGCGCGTGGCCCAGTCCTGGGCCGTGGCGACGGCGATCCCGGCCGTGGCCGCAGCAGCGCTCAACGAGACGCCGTGCTCCCTAACGTCGCGAAGGAACCGCTCGCGCACCGCGTGCGAAGCAGCGGGGCCACGGCGACACTTCGCCTCACTTGACGCTGGGGACGCATCCGCGTCGTAGGCACGCACGAAGTCGGCCCAGTCGGGGAAGAGACAGGCCATCAGGACCAAGTGCCGCAAGGGGTGCGTGCGCCCGCGCGGCGAGCGAAACAGACGCGCAACGCGCTCGCGAACGGCCTCTGCCTCGCCAAGCGCGGGCGCTAGCTCGTTTACGCAGGTGAGTGGCTCAGTGGCGGCGGCGTAAGCACGCGCAAGTTCGTCGAGGGCGAGCGAACGCGAGCCCCGGGTCAGCCGGCACTCTCGCGCCCGCGCGAAGTACGTCTCGGACAGCCGCCCGGGCTCGAAGACAGTGCCGGTGGCACTATCTAGAATGTTCGTGGCAAAGCGCGCAAGCTTGGCCAGCGCGCGGCGTTGCGTGGCGTCGAACCGTGGGGTGGGCGCGAGATGGCGGTCCTGCGGAAGGAAGAATAAGAACCGTCCCACGCCGTTCGCTTTGACCCGTGCGGTCCGCAGCGGCGTCTCATGACGCTGACACACGTACACGCCGGGACACTGATGCGGACGATGCCAATAGGGCGCACCGTACAACTGCGTGTCCTCCTCTTGGCAATCGTCGCAGGCACGTAGCGGGTGATGGGCGCCGAAGCGGCTGGTCAGAAGCCCAAGCCGGAATTTAAGTGAGCCCGAGGAAGGCGCACGCAGCATCGCGACCGCCTGCCGCTGCGCCTGCAGCGAGTGCCAAGGCAGGTAAAACGGTAGGAGCGTGTGCTCGCGAATGAGCGTGGCGGTATCGCCGAGCGCGCCGCCGGTGCGCGCGCTGAACGCGTCGATGCCGACCGGGAAGTCATGGGCGGCCCCGCGTCGCGGCGCACCGAAGAGTTGCGCACACGTGGTGCTGTCCAGCGCGTTGCCCGCGGCGTGGTGGTAGCGACCGCACCAACTGTACAACGTCTCCGCGGGGAGCCAGGTCGGCAGCCAGCTCCGTAACGTGGCAAGCGGTTCGGCACGCATTCAGGCGCTCCCGGCCGCGGTTTCACCTTGCGTTGGTGTGGCACCACGTGCGGCGGCGGCCCCCTCGCAGTTCTGCCGCAGCGCTTGAAAGCCGGCCTGCAGGGCTGAGTGAGAGGCGCTGCGCAGATCGTCATCCGGGAACGTGGACGAGGTCTTGCTCTTCTTTTCGGCGCGTGTCTTGCCCGCCTTCGCCTGCGCTTGCACACGCTTGTAGCGCGGCGCGCCTGGGCTGCGCGCGATCTCCGGCTCCTGCGCGGGCTCTTCGGCGCTCCCCTCACCGCTCGTATCGGCGCTCGCGCGTTCTCGCTCCTCGCGCTTCACCTGCTCACTCCAGCGTTCGCCAAATGCCGCATAGGGCACATCTTTGATGCCGGTCATTTGTTTGACATCCCGCGCTGCCAGGGCCTCGATCAAGCGCCGCTGCTTGCGCAGCTCAGGTACGTTCGCGAAAGGCCGAAAGTCTTCGGGCAGGATATGGTCACGCTGGGCCAGCAGCGCGCTCTGCTGAATCGATGCCCAGTAGGTGGCCATGAAGCCCGTGACACCGCCCGTGTTGGCCAAGGCCAACTTCCGCAACTCGGGTGTCCACACCAGCGGCTTGCCCACGAGATTGAACTTCGCAAGCCCGGGCAGCAGAAACTCTTCCCAACCGGCGTCGTCATAACGATCCGACGGCCACAACTCGAAGCAACCAGCCGAGTACAGACGACGCACGTCCTGTGAAAAGTCGTCGAAGGCTTGGAACCCCAGTGGATTGCCGATGAGGACAATCGGAATCCCGAAGTTAAGAAGTCGCAGGAAGAACGTCAGCAGTAACTCACGCGACGCGCCTTCGGAGAAGTTGCGCTCCTGCAGCTCTTCGATGACGAGTGCGCCGCAGCAGTGGGTAGTGAGTACGATGCCGACGACCACCATGAGCTTCTCGACGGTCCACTGGCGCTTGTTGCCATACTGCGCGGTGTAGTCGGTGCCCAGTGCCTTATCGACCTGCGACAGGATTTGCATGAGGAAGCCAGCGCGCGATGAATCGCTGCTCATCTGCACGCGCAACCAAACGAGCTGGCGGAATTTGACCCAACCCGCCGCCGGGTTCGGCTCGTGCTCATAGGTTTGCGGATACAGGCTCGATAGCCGCTCGACTAACACCGACTTGCCGATACCGGTGATCCCGCTGATGGCCATCCCGCTGGCGCCGTCGTTGAACCACGGCAGGTCTCGGATACGCTGGCCGCGCTGCGCAGCAAGCGTGCCGGCGCGGGCGCGCACCGTGCTGAGACACGGGTTGCGCCGCAGGTAGTGCTGGCGCAACAACCCTTGGAACGCAGCCGCGGCGGCTAGCGTGTCCGGCGTAGGAACGAAGTGGTCCTTAACCCACGGCAGGAACTCGTCGCGTTCCGCCGGACGCACGCGTTGCCACTCAAACCGGGCGAGGGGTTCGTGCCAGAGTTTGTCGCCGAGCCCTACGGTGTCCAAGCGAAGGCCAAGCGGGGCCATGAGCGGATTGTCGCCATCCCCGATTTGTAGCGCTTCATCGACGCTGAGCCAGGGCTTCATGCGGCCTCCCTTGCGGCATTCACGCGGCGCAGCGCATCCGCCATGAGGCTCGCTGCAGTGGGCGCAGGCTTGGGCGCTGTCGTCGTCGGCGGCTTGGCCTCCTGCGGCTTGGCGGCCGCCGGCGGACTGTCTGGAGGGTTCGGTGCCGGCGTGACTGGAGGTGGCACGGCCGCAGCCGAAGGCGTAACCACCGCGTCCTCCGCGTGGCGCGAGCGTTCGCGCCGATGTTGCGCCGCCTTTTCAATCGCGCGGTTCTCTTTGCGGTCCGCCATGAGGTCCGCCTTGCTAGGCTTGCTGCCTAAGGCAGCCATCGCGGCATTCTTGGCTTTGACCGCCTGTTCCGCCTCGATGTCACGAGCGGTCACGAACTCCACATCTGCCTGGTCGTACTCGCTACGATTGAGGAGGTTGCTTAGCGTCGTGCTGTCCTGAATGGCGAGGAGGTCGCACAGCGTCGCCTGCGCGATCTGCAGCGTGTCCGAGTTCACATTGGTGAGTTCCATAAGACCATGGGGGGTGGCGAGCCAGGCTCTGGACAGATCGTTCGGGTCGGCACGCACGACCGCCGGAATGACCGCCTTGCGCCCCCGTTCCATGAGGCCCGAGTCGAGCAGGTACTGGCCGACAAAGCGCACGCCGTAGACCACGCGCTTGTCGTCGCAATCCGGTCGCTGAAGGAAGAGGCCGTTACCGCGGATGACGGCCCGAAATTCGGGCAGGAAATGTGCGCGCAGAATTTCGACCGGTGGCTCGAATGCGGTGCCATAGCCGTTGGCGCACATCCACTTTACGATGTTGGCGCGAAACGGCAGCACGTTGTCACGGCGCATTTCGAGCGTCAGCAGATGCGGAACGCGTGCCTTGTTGTTGTGGTACAGAATGCGCCGAATGTGCTGGCGCACGTACTCGTAGTGATTGAGCGCCGCCTTGGTCGCTGGGTCCGCCTCACCGCGCTTCTTGCGTCGACCAAACGTGGTTCCGGGTAGGCGGTGATCGACCTTCTTCTGCGCCGAGCGGTGATCGGACTCGACGGGCTTGCGGTCCGCGCGACCGCTTTCGGCGTACTCCAAAGTCGCGCCCCAGTGTTCAAGCGCGGCCATCGACTGTTGATTGCGCAGCTCACCGTTGTCGGCGAGATAGAGCTTGTGCGAGCACGCGATCCACTCGTCCGCGGTGATTTCGATGCCGTAACGAGCGCAGTACGCCACTTTGTCGGAAGCCGCGTGAGCAATCGCCTGCAAGGCCGTCGAGGCCGAGGGGGCATCGAAGCCGCAGTACATCCCGGTGATGTAGCCGACGGCGCCGTCGAGTACCGTGATGCGGGTGAGCGGACCGACCACTTTGAGGCGCGAAGCCACGGACACCAAGTGCACGTCACCTGAAGTCGAATCGATACTCGCGCACTGGCCCACCGCGACGATGCCGTCGGTGGCCCTTCCGGGGAGCGGACGGTGCTCTTTCTCCCACTCGTTCACGCCGAGATAGGTGCGCCACGCCGGTTGGTTGTCTTCGCCCTTGGGACCCCAGTAGCGAAACTGCACCTCCGTCGGGCGCTGATGCGCGGGCAGAAGCAACGGCTGCTCAATGCCGCCCTTGATCTGCGTCGCGGTACGAAAGAACGCGGCCATCGTTTCGAGATACGCTTCATGCACGCTTCGACCCGATAGGAAGTTGCGCCAGCCGATTTGCAGGTCGGACTTGGCGCCATCCGACATCACGAAGCCGGCCAGCTCGTCGTAGCCCGCCTTGACAGCAGCATTGCGGCGTCCGAGTTTGCGGTTCTGTGGCTTCGGCTGATTCGGCGCACCGCATTGCGCGAACTCGGGCAACAGCGCATTACGGTTGCAGCCGCTCGCCCAATAGCGATGGATCGCGCAATAGAGCCGGCGCTTCGAGACACGACAGCGTTGCGCCTGGACACGAATCCACGGCGTCAGCAGACGCTCTTCGAGGATGTCGGCGGTGGCATGCTGATCGACAAACTCCCGAATGAGCGCCCAATCGGCGTTGCGCTTGATCAGCCTCGGGTTGGTTTCCACCTCCCCGGGCGCAAGCTCGCGCCCCCTGATCTGGACATCGGTCATGAGCCAGTGGCCGGGTGTCACCAAGGGACTGGCGCTTGCCAATCCGCGCGCGATCCAGCCTTCAACCTCTGCGCACGTCCGATAGATAGGAGCGCGGGCATAGCCGGAGCGCGTCTTGACCGACATGGGACTCAACCACAGCCCGTGGCCGTCACGGCTCTTCGCGATGAGTCGCAGGAGGTCCGAAAACGGTTTGTCGGGGCACTCACTCGGCCGCAACACTTCGTAGAGTTTGGGGAGCGCCATCACACGTCCCCGAAGAATTGACGGCGCATCGCCGCGCGCAACGCTCGACCGCCGGGCGTGACGGGCTGCGTGTGGTGAATGGGACGCGAGAGGTCGATGTCGATGGCCTGGGTCCACGCCAGCAAGCGGAAGGCATCCCAGCCATCGCCGTCGAAGCAGGATGCGCCGGCGACGGCGGCGAAAACGGCGGCGCGAATCGATTCACCTGCCTGGAGGCGGGTGGTGAGGAGATCGCACAGCCGCTCGTACGAACCGTGGGCGCCGGTACGCGCTAGAAGCCCGGCATCCGGCGCCAGCGCCTCCAAGTTGGCGGCGAGCGTCGTTGGCACGTTGGCGCGGTCGACGATGACGTGGGTGGCGCCGATGGCTTGGCAGTACCGTCGTTCGAGTTCGAGACGCGCAAGACGCCGTTCGCTTTTCTCGCCCAAGGTCAGCAACTCCTTGGGCTTGCACGCAATGCCTGCCAAGCGTGGCGCTTCGAGCGTACCCACGGTCAGCATGAGATCGAGCGTGGCCACGTACGGCACACGGCTGCCCACCCAATGTCCGTGATCGATCTGCGCTTCGCGGGCGATGTCGAGCAACCCCGGCGCCGGGTTCGCACCAACCGTGGCGTGCGGCCAGTCGCTGAGCGGGTGGGCATGGGGCCACGGCCACAGCGGGAACTGCTCGCGCACGTCCAGCGCGCCCAGCCATGTGCACGCCAACGCGACGTGACGCTCGACGCGGGAGAGAAAGTTGAATCGGCGTCGATAATTCGGAAGCGGGCCAACGGCCTGGTTCCCTTGGCGTGCGATATTGCCTCGGGTGACTCGCAGGAAGGCGCGATAGTCCTCCAAGTGCCCCTGCCCGTCGCCGAGCGACAGCCGCGCTTCGAGTTTTTCCCAGCTCATTGCTTTCATGACATCCCTCTTTCTTGGCCACGACGGTGCGCGCGACCCCGTAGGTATCGGCAGGCAACACGTCGCCGTCGGTTCACGCGCAAGGCGCGAACCGCAGTGCGTGACAAACCGGAATTGACGTGGCCGAGGGAAAAACCGATACTGCAGTTGCTTAGTCCGCGGTACCGCTTCTTCGGAAGCCAGAAAAGCCAATCCGGTCACGGGTTGGCTTTTTTGCTATGGGCGGTTCATTAGTCTTCCTCCTCGTACGGTGCTCACTGCCTCGATCTTTCGCATTGACCCATTCAAATGCGGCGACCCAGATGCTATTATTACACAATCGGTCGTCTATGTCTAGTGGGGCGACCCATTTATATGGGGCGGACACATGGATAAGGCGTTGCGAGAGCTTCAAGCGCTGCGGACGCGCAAGCACCGCTGGTATTCGGTCGCGAAGATTATCGCCCGGACCATCGCGTCCCGCGGCTGGTCGGCAGGCCAACCCGCGCTCAAGGAGTGGTTAGCGCAGGCCGCGCAAGCCTCCAACCTCAGCCTGAATACGCTTGGACGGCTCTTGGCCGTGCGCGAATTCGTAGACGTGCTCACGGAGTCGGAAGCCGCCACGATCAAGGGCGATCCCGATACATTCCCGTTGTCCTCGCTGGAAGTGCTCAAGCGCATCTTCGCGATCAAACCCGCGCTCGGCGTCGAGTTATTGCAACCCACGATCAACGGCGAATTGTCGTTGCGCGCATTGCGCGACCGCCACAGTGCGCTCGTCGCCGAGGCCGCTCACGGGCGAGCCTCGGACCGGGCGCTCACCAAGCGTGCCGCCAGCGCGCTGGGGCGCGTTGCCACCACGGCGTTGCAGCACGACTTGGCCACCTTTGGCTTCGGCCCGGGTTATCGCCTACTCGCGCGCAGGGTGCTCGCGCGTGCCTTCGTGCATGTGGATGCCTTGGTCTATCGGCCCGACGACGTGGCGGGATCAGTGAGCGGCGTCTGCTTCGTTCGCCTTGGTCCCGAGGTCGCGACGCTCTCGAAGGACATGGTCAGCGTTCTGCACCGGCTGTGCTACCTCGCTGGATTTTTTCGCACACTGACAGCGATTTTTTCCTCGACCGTCCCCGAAGCCTTCATTGCAGAGCTGAAGCGCTCATTGAGTTCAGCCAAGCGCTTGAACGTCGCTCTATTTGCCATTGCCGAAGCGGAAGACCCACTTGCCGCACCGGTGATTGAGTCGTTGCTGATGCCAGCTCACGACGCGGGTCCAGTCCCGGATTGCCGGGATTCGATCCATTGGGAACGCGTCATCCGCACCATGCTCGACCATCCAGCGTTGCGATCTAGTACCGCTAGCTCGTAAGATCGTGTCTACGCGCGGACGCTGCTCTAGCCGCGATACGCAGTCACTTGGTGAATGCCTTGGTGCCAATGCGTTCCGTCAGGTATTCCATCCGTCTGATCGCCTCTAAGTAGTTGCGTGCTGAAGCGATCATCTCTTCTGCGCTCGTCGCCGATATTTCGTCTCCAGGCGACTGCGGCGCGTTGTCAGGTTTGCGCTCCGTATAAAGCGCTCTTCCACGGTCAGCGACATGCCGCTTGGCTGCCCCCTTGTCGTACTCGATGAACCACTGCTGATCGAGGTCTTTCGGAATTTGTACGTACCGATTGATGTAGGCCGCCTTGAACACATGGTCTCGAAACGCCGCGTCAAACTCGGCGTCTGACACAAGATCGTAGAAGTAATCCGCGACGACCTGCGACTTACCCAGCTCCTCAAGCGCTGTGTAGGCGAGGAAGTAGGCTCGCGGGACATGGCCATGGCTTACGAGCAGTTCTGCCTCCTTTAGCAAATCACCTGAGTTCGACAAGCAAGCCCAGTAGAGATCAAGGACCCAGAGTTTGAGGCTTACCTTGCGAGGTGCCGAGGCTTGTGCGGCCTTTTGCCGAGTCTTCATCCGAAGTGGCCCTTGGACCTACGATTCTGCGAGCAGCAATACACGCTTAGGTCTGAACAGCCACCGGCACGCCAATCGCGTTCGCGATGGGTGTGTAAATATCCACTTCGATGTCTTGCAGGACCTCAAGCGACACGATGAGCGCGTACTTGACCGGCGTGAGGTCCGCCCCCGCGTCCTTCCAGTCTTTCCACCAACCGCCGACCGGGAACACGGCGATGTGCGACTTGGCGGCGAGTCCTGCCGCATTGCCGAACCACACGTCAGAGTGAATGGACCCGCGATTACGCATCCTCGCGCCGAGAAACCACCGCGCCGCATCCGGATCGGTCATCTCCTCCAGTTGATCGGGATTTAGCTCTTCGCGCTCGATTTGGTTGATACGCTGACGAAAGCGCTTGTCGCTTTCCGTCGAAGCCTTGACCGCGAATCGCAAGCCGTGCGACTGGTAGCGGAACTTGCTCTGCCAGCCGCGCCGGGCGGGATTCGGTTCGATGAAGTAGGACAGCGTCACGCTCAACGCTACGTCGGCATCAAGTGCCTGGAGCTGCTCGGTGGGCCAAGGCAGGGCATGCATGTTCATGTTGCCAAGCGCGTTGCTGCTACCGTTCTTCACATACGGTGTGATGAATTCCTGCAATACAAGCGTGGGTCGACGCTCGCTTGACGCAAGGGACCGCTCCATCGTGGCGCGGCCATATCCGAATCGGCGCAACAGATTGCGCTTCTCTTCCTTTGTAGGGACGAGCGAAAGTGTGGCGCGCATTGCCGGCGAGTAGCGCGCCGCGTGGACCACGAGCCCGCGCACGGTTTCGGCCCAGTACGTTGGGTAGTGTGCTTGGATGTGCGCGCACTGCCGGGCGACCTCAGCGGCTGCTGCACTCGTGTCGCCGAAATCCGACAGCGGGGTTTTCGTCAACTCGTGCCACGTCGTCAAGACTCGCATGCTCTCGGGACCGACCACGACTTCCACTGCTTTGCCCTTGTCCAGACAGCCGTTGCCACCCTCGGCAACCACGTCCGGCTTGAAAGGCCACGCTCGTTGCCATAGGAGCGAAGTCGTGGACGACGGTGAGAGCCCGCCTTCGACAGCGAGCTGCGCGAGTCCCGGCCATTTCGCGGCATCGACCTGCGTCAGGTGCGTGCACGCACCGACCGTCAACGCGTTCCATGCCTGCGCAGGATTCTCGATGGAGGACGTGTCGTTGACGCTGGGATAGTCGCCCCACGCGGTCCAAGGAATGTTGCCCGCCGCAAGCACGATGAGTCGCGCGTTGGCCGTCGTCTCGTCAGGGGTCGCGTCGGGGGCCTCGACCTTCGATTCGCGTTGGTCGAACGCGAGTTGATCCACCGTTGCCGACCATTCCGACGGTATGCCCGCCGTCTGGCCTTCGGCCGTCGCTGCCATGACGAATGTCCGACGCCGAGCGGGGGCGGCCGCCTCCACCATCTGGGTTGCCTCGATGGTGACCGCACCGTAGAGATGAGGCGGATTTTGACCGTTAGGTGGTAGGAGCTTCACCGACTCCAAGCGATGCGGGACGATGTTATCCGCATCGGAGTCGAAGAGAGGGGCGAGATCGCCATGGCACGCAACCCCAGCCATCTGGGTGCCGTGTCCATCGTCATCGTGCGTTCCCCACGCCGGGTCGACGACGTGCAGATCAGGGGCGGCCAATGTCGGCGAAAGCAGCGGGTGACCGTGATTGACGCCCGTGTCCATGATGGTGACGTGCGGCACGTCGGCGGTTGGCTCCGGGTAAGTCGAGCGCTCGATCAAGTCGTCGACCCACGCAATCTGCTCGAACGATTTGAGTTCCGTCAGGAAGAAGTCGGCCGTCGTGTCGACGTGACGAATCTCGGCGATCAGGTCGAGCAACTCCAGCGCCGCTTCGAGACTTGCACGGCTCGACCGGGCCGCGACGACAACGCGCCCCGGGAAACGCACATAGCCCGGTTCCACCTCGATGCCGAACTGCTCAGCCGCCGCGATGAATGCCTGCTGGGCGGCCGGCGCGTCGGTCGTGACGCGAAGCCAAACTTGGAACCACCGCTGTTCTTCCCGCGGCGGTGGCGCGCCGGCGTCCGTCCACAGCTCTTCGAAGGCCGCTCGACGAATGTTCGCGATGGCGTTGATCAGCGTTGCGTTCTTGGGCTTGGCGGGTTGTCCCTCTCGCTGCACGTCCTTCGTCAGGTACTCATTCACGCGCTTTTCGAAGGCGGTGAGCTTGCCGTCCGGCACGTGGAGCACCACGACCTCTCGATTGCCGTTGGTTACCGCGCTCAAGACTTCGATACCATCCCGGCGCCATTCGAGCTGCTTGGCATAGTCGAGCGCACCGCGAGGCGATATTTCAAGCGCTATCGCAACCCCAGTGTGCTGGGGCAGTCCGAGTTGCGCCCGCCGCGCCTTGATCTGCGCCATGCTGATCTTCAATGCGGCAAGTTGCGCGAGGAGCCGCGCGCCATGCGCCTGTCGGTCACGCTGTGGAGGTGGTTGCTTCTGGACCGAGAGCGTGGACTTGAACGCGGTGCTCTCGGTGAATCCCGAGACGAAGAGATGATCGAGCGCGGGCACGCCTTGTCCTCCCCATACGCCGGGCCGCTCGAACGGCGGCTTACGGCCTCCAGATCGTCTAAATCAGGCGCTGCTGAGCGGTTGACGCCCTTTCCGACAAATGCTTCAGCACCCCTGCGTCATCCACACTTTCTCGATGCTCCAGTACGGCATCCTTCATCGCGTCTTCGCAGGCTCGCACGATGTCGGCGTGAGACAAGCCCGCACCATGCCGAGCCAACAACGCATAGTCTAAATCGTCGCCCGCCATGATGGCGAGACTGTTACGGAGCAACATCTCGATCTGCGCTTCATCAGGCGCGTGAAAGTGAATCACATCATCGAATCGGCGGAACAGCGCGAAGTCGAGTGAGTCGCCGTGATTCGTTGCGGCCACGATGAGACTGTTGGACGCATCCTGTTCCAACAGTTGCAAGAACATGTTGAGCGTCCGTCGCATCTCGGCGACATCGTGCTGACTGCCACGTTGCAGACCCAGTGAATCGAATTCGTCGAACAGGTACACGCCGCGCGTGGAGCTAAGAGCGTCGAACACAAGGCGCAGCTTCGCCGCGCTTTCCCCCATGTACTTGGTGATGAGGCTGTCGAAGCGAGCGATGAAGAGCGGTAGGCGCAGTTCGGTCGCCAGCACGCCAGCCGTGAGCGTCTTCCCGGTGCCCGGCGGCCCCATGAGCAGCAGCTTGCGGCGTGGCGCCAGGCCGTGGCCGCTGAGTCGCTCGTGCTGTCGCTGTTCGTTCAGTACGCGAGAGAGCTTGTCCGCGATCTGTGGTGCAACGACCATTTGCGCGAGATGCCGTTGCGGGTACTGGACCGTCAGTAGGTCGGCAAGCTCTCCCTTGGGACGCGCCAAGGGCATCGCGCCCACGCGTGGGCGGGGTGAATGATTCTCCCGCGCACGGTCGATCAACTCACGCAGCTCCGCGGCGACTTTGGTGTGTCCCCGCTGCGCCTCGTCTGCCGCCACTTGGAGCGCGACGGAAAGGAAGGTGCTGTTGTCCTGCCCCGCGTAGGCACGAAGTAACGCTTTCATCTGATCTGCACGTGCCATCGAGGTCTCCCGCCCGCCATCGTAGCCGTGTCCGACGATCAACGGCGTATGTGCTATTATTGCACATTATGTGCCATTATAGCAACATCGAGCGTGGTCAAGAATAAGCAGGATTCGACATTCCCGACGAGCCAAGGGGAGCTTGTCAGGATGGCGAGAGGAACAAAGACGCAGGCGCAGTTTGCGGCCGCGCTCGGCGTCGACCGCACATGCCTGTCCAAGTATGAGAGCGAGAAGCTGGGGGCACCGGCTTCCGTGATCAGCTACTGCTTGCGTGCAATCGCCCCGAGAGACAGCACACCCTCGACCGGCGAATCCATGCTTCGAAGGGCACTGTGGAGCGCACGGCAAACGCTCTCGACGCTAGAAGAACTCTCCGAAGCGAGTCCGTCGCACGGTAAGGCGAAGTCAGACTGAGATACGCATCTGACTGCGAGATACAGACCTTTGCCGCGCCTGCCCACAACAATGAGTTCGTAAGCGCGCCAGCGCACGCTAGTCGACCGTCGGCCGGTCCGCACGGTCACGCGCATACCATCGTTTGCTACCTTTGACGACGCGGACGACACTAAGCATGACGGGCACCTCCACCAGCACGCCAACAACAGTGGCCAAAGTTGCTCCGGAGTGGAAGCCGAAGAGACTGATCGCGGCAGCGACGGAAAGCTCGAAGAAGTTGGAGGCGCCTATGAGCGCCGACGGACAGGCAACCGCATGCGGCACGTCAAGCGTGCCGTTGAGCCAGTATGCGAGGAGCGAATTGAAGTAGACCTGAATCAGGATCGGCACCGCCAAGATGGCGATGACCGCTGGCTGTTGAACGATCTCGTGCCCCTGAAATCCGAAGAGAAGCACGAGCATCAGCAGAAGCGCGGACAACGAAACCGGATGCAGCCGAACCAGCATGCGCTCAACCGCCACGAGCCCGCCACGGGCGAGGAGGTTACGTCGTAGCAGTTGCGCAAAGATGACGGGGACGACGATGTAGAGCAGCACCGACAACGCCAGCGTGTCCCACGGTACGACGATAGCAGTAATGCCCAATAGCAGCCCGACCAGAGGCGCGAAGGCGAACAGCATAATTACGTCGTTGAGCGCGACCTGACTCAGCGTGAAATTGGCGTCGCCGTCGGCGAGATTGCTCCACACGAAAACCATGGCGGTGCAAGGCGCAGCGGCGAGTAGGATCAAACCGGCAATGTAGCTGTCGAGCTGGTCGTGCGGCAGGAAATCGGCGAACACGTGCCGAATGAACAGCCAGCCGAGGAAGGCCATCGAGAACGGTTTGACGGCCCAGTTGATGAACAACGTGACCGCGATGCCACGCGCGTGCCGACGCAGTTGCCTCAATGCGCCGAAGTCCACCTTGAGCAGCATCGGCACGATCATGAGCCAGATGAGCACCGCCACCGGCAGATTGACTTCGGACACCTGGAGCCGTCCCACCGCCTGAAAGAGACCGGGGAGGACGCTCCCGAGCACGATGCCAACGCCGATGCAGGCGAAGACCCACCACGTGAGGTTACGCTCGAACGCGCCCATGCGCGCGCGCAATGGCACGGTAGGCGTGCTCACAGCGGACCTAGGCTTGAGCGTGCTCGGACTGGGCGGCGATGGCTCGTGTCTCGGCTTGCAGCGACATTCGATCCAACGTGGCCATGGGCAAGTTGATCAGCAACGAGATGCGACGCTGCAGGAGTTGGGTGACCTCGCGAATGACCGCGCGCGCCTTCTCCGGATCATCCATGTAGGCGGCGGGATCGGGCGCGCCCCAGTGCGCCTCAGCGGGCATGCCAGGCCACACTGGACACAGCTCGCCGGCCGCTTGATCGCATACGGTGATGATGAGGTCCATGCGAGGCGCATCGTCTCGCGCGAACTCGTCCCACGACTTGCTGCGCGCCCCCTCGGTGATGAGCTGTAGGGAGCGCAGGTGCGCGAGCACCAAGGGGTTCACGGTTACACCGGGATGGCTGCCGGCGCTAAACGCCCTGAACCGGCCCTTGCCCAAGGTGTTGAGCAAGCTCTCGGCGATGATGCTGCGCGCCGAGTTGCCGGTGCAGAGGAACAGCACGTTGTAAACGCGCTCGTTCACGCGCAGCAGCTCTTGGCTTTGACCGGAATCTGCGCGTTCACCTTGGCTGGTCCCGTCGCGCAGCAGGTGCTTGCGGCGGAGGACTCGGTGGCCTCGTCGTCGGCGCCGAAGCGGGGGATCGAGCCCAAGCTGTGATAGGTCTCCCACGCCACGCCTTGGGGGTCCGTGACCCAATATTTGTCCGACCTGGCGTAGCAGCAGTTGGCACCCTTCTCTTCGACGAGGCTTGCGTCGGCGGCGGCGAGCTGCGCGCGCATGCCCTCCAACTCCTCGCCGGAGTCCACCTGCAGGCCGAGGTGGTTCACGCCCGGCTGCGAGCCTCGGGCCGAGATCGCGAAGTTGATGCGAGGGTCCTCGACCATCCACTTCGCGTAGTCGTCCTTGAGGACGGTGGGCTGTGCGCCGAACATCTGCGAGTAGAACCTGACGCTGTCGGCGAGATTGGTGACGCCGACGTGTACGTGGAAACGCTTCACGATGCTCTCCTCTTCGGTTGAGATTTGGGCGCGCAGGCAATGTCGCACGTGGCGCCGCGACAGCAGTTTTCGGTCAGGTAGCTGACCAACCCGCTCATGGTGGTGAAGTTGGCCGAGTAATAGATGAACCGACCGTCTTGGCGGGGGACGACGAGGTCCGCGTGGGTCAATTCTTTTAGATGAAACGACAGCGTCGCGTTGGCGAGCTGCAGCTTCTCTGCGATCTCCCCCGCCGCCATGCCTTCCGGACCCTGCTCGACGAGCAGGCGGAAGATGTCGAGGCGGCTCTCCTGAGCGAGGCTGGCCAACGCGGCAAGTGCGGGTTTCTTTTCCATATTTCTATAATCATCGAAATATAGCAACGTGTCAACCCCTTCGCTGTCGATCTCCTCGGGCGGCGTTCCGCGGCGGGAGCGCCGGGTCCTCGTCTCCGCGCTCAGGCGAGCAGTAGCGACTCGGAACCTCTCGTACAGAAGTCCGGAGATCGCGACTGCCACGCCGAGCAAGAGCGCAATTCGAACCGCTTTGCCGAGGCGACAGGCGTCACACCAGGCATCGCCGCATGCCCGGGTGCTCGGGTAGGCAAGCATAGAGCCGTATGCAAGGAGCGCGACGGTCGCGATGACGAAGTGCCACTTGTACGCCGAGAGGCTGTCAAGCCTGCTGACCCACGGGCCCGTCCCGCCGAGCCCGATCAAGAGGACCGGGAGCAGGCAACACGCGGAGCGGACGCCTCCAATACGCGCTTGTTTAGCGGGGAATCACATCGCATCACGGCGGCAATACGAACGCGCTTTGCAGGTAACGCAATTCAACGCAAGTGCGTTTTTCGGAGGAGGCACGAGCATTTTCCACAGTTCATTCTCGAACACCGCTCCGCTCTTTCCACGCTCTATTAAATGGCCTTAACGAATTCTTCTGGACACTATTCCCGAAATTCCAGACTCTATTCGTATTGAACAGCGGAGCCTCCTACTCCACCCCCTACTCCACGGTCACGCTCTTCGCCAGATTCCTCGGCTTGTCCACATCCGTCCCCCGCAGCACCGCCGCGTGATACGCGAGCAACTGCAGCGGCACCACGTGCACCACGGGCGACAATAGCCCCGCATATTCAGCCACCCGGATCAGATGCAGCCCCTCGCCGCCCGCGAGATGGCTGTCGAGATCCGCCACCACGTACAGCTCGCCGCCGCGCGCCCGCACCTCCTGCAGATTGCTCTTGAGCTTTTCGAGCAGCGCATCGTTGGGCGCGATCGCCACCACCGGCATCTCGCTGTCGACGAGCGCGAGCGGGCCGTGCTTCAGCTCGCCGGCGGGATACGCCTCGGCGTGGATGTAGGAGATCTCCTTCAACTTGAGCGCGCCTTCGAGCGCGATCGGATAGTGCAGGCCGCGGCCGAGGAAGAGCGCGTGCTGCTTGCGCGAGAACGCCTCCGCCCAGGCGATGAGGTGCGGCTCGAGCGCGAGCGCGCCCTGGATCGCGGCGGGGAGATGGCGCAGTCCCTGCATCCACTTCGCCTCGTCGGCCTCGGAGAGCCGGCCGCGCACCTTGGCGAGGGTGAGCGCCAGCAGGAAGTGCGCGACGAGCTGCGTGGTGAACGCCTTGGTCGAGGCCACGCCGATCTCGGCGCCGGCGCGCGTGAGGAAGTTGAGCGTGGTCTGCCGCACCATGGTGCTCGTGGGCACGTTGCAGATGGTAAGCGTGTACTCGTGGCCGAGCGATTTGGCGTGCTTGAGCGCGGCGAGCGTGTCGGCAGTCTCGCCCGATTGCGACACGACCACCACGAGTGCGCGGCGGTTGGGCACGCTGTCGCGGTAGCGGTACTCGCTCGAGATCTCCACGGTGCAGGGAATGCCGGCGAGCGTCTCGATCCACTGCTTCGCCACGAGGCAGGAGTAGTAGCTCGTCCCGCAGGCGAGCATCAGCACCGAGTCGACGGCGGGCAGCACCTCCTCGGCGGCAGCGCCGAAGAGGGCAGGCTGGATGCGCGCGATGCCTTCGAGCGTGTCGGCCACGGCGCGCGGCTGCTCGAAGATCTCCTTCTGCATGAAGTGCCGGTACGGCCCGAGCTCGACCGCCGCGGCCGACGCCGCCACCGTGACCGTGGCACGCTGCGCCACCTGTCCCTGCGCATCGTGGATGACGTAGCGCTCGCGGCGCACGTCGGCGACGTCACCTTCCTCGAGGTAGACGACCTTCTGCGTGACGGGCATCAGCGCCGCGGCATCGGAGGCCACGAAGTGATCGTCGGCGCCGATGCCGACCACGAGCGGACTGCCCTGCCGCGCGCCGATCACGCGGCCGGGCTCGCGCGACGAGATGACGGCGATCGCATACGCGCCGGCGAACTCGGCCACGGCGAGCTGCACGGCGCGCAGCAGATCCTGCTTCGCATCGCCATGCCAGTACCAGTGCACGAGGTGGGCAATGGTCTCGCTGTCGGTCTGCGTGCAGAAGACGTAGCCGGCGGCCTGCAGGCGCGTGCGCAACGCCTCGAAGTTCTCGATGATCCCGTTGTGGACCACCGCGATCTCGTTGCTCGACAGGTGCGGATGTGCATTGACCGTCGACGGTGCGCCGTGCGTGGCCCAGCGCGTGTGCGAGATGCCGGTGGTGCCGGCGAGGTGGCGTGTTTCCGCCTGTGCGGCGAGATCCGCCACGCGGGCGGTGGAGACCAGCCGCTCGAGCGACGTTCCCTGCGCACCGTTGAGCACGGCTAGGCCGGTGGAGTCGTAGCCGCGATACTCGAGGCGGCGGATGCCCTCGATCAGGATGGGAACCACGTTGCGCGTCGATGCCGCGCCCACGATGCCGCACATGGATTACTTCCTTTCCGCGTTCTTGATCGGGCGCTGCCAGCCTTCGATCGTCGCCTGCCGCGCACGCGCCACGGTGAGCTTGCCGGCAGGCGCGTCCTGCGCGATGACGCTGCCGGCGCCGATCGTGCCGCCGGCGCCGACGGCGACCGGCGCCACCAGCACGCAGTTGCTGCCGATGCTCGCGCCATCGCCGATGACCGTCGCATGCTTGTTGGCGCCGTCGTAGTTGGCGGTGATGGTGCCCGCGCCGTAGTTCACGCCGGCGCCGACGACGGCATCGCCGATGTAGGAGAGATGATTGGCCTTGCTACCCTTGCCAAGCGTGCTCGCCTTGATCTCGACGAAGTTGCCTACGTGCACGTCCTCGGCGAGCGATGCGCCCGGCCGCAGCCGCGCATAGGGCCCGATGCGGCAGCCGGCGCCGACCTGCGCATCGACGAGGTGCGAATACGCCTCCACGACGGTGCCCGCACCGAGCGCGACGTCGCGCAGCACGCAGTAGGGTCCGATGCGCACGCCGTCGGCGAGCGCCACGTTGCCCTCGAAGATGCAGCCGATGTCGATCGTCACGTCGTGGCCACAGGTCAGGTTGCCGCGCACGTCGAAGCGTGACGGATCGGCCAGCGTGACGCCGTGGCGCATGAACGACTGCGCATAGCGCTCCTGCAGCACGCGCTCCACGGCGGCGAGCTGCGCGCGATCGTTGATGCCGCGCACGTCGCGCTCGTCGTGGGCGAGCTCGGCGACCACGGGCACGCCGTCGGCGCAGGCCAGCGCCACCACGTCGGTGAGATAGAACTCCTTCTGCGCGTTGTCGGGGCGGAGCCTTGCGACCCACTTGCGCAGGAGCACGGTGGGTGCGGCGATCACACCCGTATTGATCTCGTCGACGCGCTTCTGCGCATCGGCGGCGTCGCGCTCCTCGACGATCGCCCGCACGCGCCCGGCGCCGTCGCGGATGATGCGGCCGAGCCCGGCGGGATCCGGCACCCGCGCGGTCAGCACCGCAAGACGGTCCTGCGCGGCGGCAGCGACCACGCGCGCCAGCGCCTCCACCGGCACCAGCGGGATGTCGCCGATGGTGACGAGCGTCACGCCGTCGTGCGGCAGCACGTCGAGACCCACGCGGGCGGCGTCGCCGGTGCCGCGCGGAGGATCCTGCAGTGCGAAGGCGACGTCACCGGCCGCGAGCGCCTTGCGGACGTCGTCGGCGCCATGACCCACGACCACCGCGATGGCGCGGGGCGAGAGCGCGCGCGCCGCGGCGAGCACATGCGCGACCATCGGCTTGCCGGCGAGCGGGTGCAGCACCTTGGGCAGCGACGAGCGCATGCGCTTGCCTTGCCCGGCGGCGAGCACGACGACGTTGAGAGGAGGAGCCACGGCTTCGCGAGGTCGACGAGGGAAGGAAATGATACGTCACGGGTGCTGCCCGACGACCCTCGCAGGACGCGCGCGGGCACCCGCTCGTCCGTCGTCCCCGCCCGTTCGGCGACTCGGATGCCGTGGGCAACCGTGTGTTACCGGGAGAACATGCGAAGGCGGCCGTACTCGGGAAGCATCACGACCCCAATCGAGGCAGGCGAACGAGGCGTCCCTCGCCCGACGCCCGGACAGGAACCTGGATCGAAGGCTCAGGCCCGCCCGGTCAGCCCTCCCGTCCGCATGGCCTCCCATGCCGTCTCGATGTCGCGGTTCAGTGCCACGTTCTCCATGAACGATCTTTGCAGCGCGGGATCGCGCAACGCGGCGCGGCGGCGCAGTACCTCGGCGTGCGCGCCTTCGAGGACGCGGACAGCGCGGGGGTCCTTCGCGCGTTCCAGCACGCGGTAGCAGGCGAATGCCACCGCGGGATTCGGCGCCGCCCCGAGCGGTGCGAACGCATCCGGTTCGGCGAGGATGCGCTCGACGTGCGCGAGCGCCCCCGCGAAGTCTCCGGAGTCGAAGGCGATGTCGGCACGCAGCGCGCGCGTGTCCATCGCCTCGACGCGCAGCCCGGCCGCCTCGAAGAAGACCGCAGCTTCCGCGCTGCCCTGCTCGGCGAGCGCGACGTCGCCGCGGTGGGAATGTGCGAGCGCCATGTAGCGCCGCGCCTTTGCCTCGCGATAGCGATCCTCGATCATGATGGCGAGATTCACGCCCGCACCGGCAAGCTCGATGCTGCGGTCGACATCACCCTCCCGCAGGCGGGCGAGCGCGAGCTGGCACAGTGCCGAGACTTCGCCGTTGCGATCGCCCACCTCCCGGGCGATCGCCAGGTTCTCCTCGTAGCACGCCCGCACCGGGCCGTACTCACCCACGTCCTCGAGCATGATCCCGAGGTTGCCGGCAAGCAGGCCCACGAGACGCCGGTGCCCGTGCGCCTTCGCGAGTTCGATGGCCTCGCGCACGAGCCGCATCGCTTCCGCGAAGTTGGCGGCTTCGCGCTCGACGTGCGCCGACACCGCGAGGAGCTGCGCGTGCGTGAGCGGATGATCGGCGCGCTCGGCGCAGGCGAGGCCCTTGCGCGCCCACTCGCGAGCCTCCGTGGCGCGATCGGTCTGGGCCAGCGCGAAGGCACGCTCGCCGAACGCGCGCGCGGCGGTCATCCAGGCGCCCGCCGCTTCGGCCAGCGCGGCGCTCGTCGTGGCATGTTCGATCGCCAGCGCGAAGTCGCCGCGACGGTCCGCGAGGAGGGCGCGCATGAACGACGCCTCGGCCCTGCGCTCCGCGCTTTCGGTGGCGAGCGCGATGCCGTCGAGCGCGTCGATGGCGTTCTCCTGCTCTTCCCGCCGCCCCAGGCTGTCGCACAGGTCCGCACGCTGCCGCTGCAGCCGCCAGCGCGTGTCGTGGTCGTCCGCCGCAAGCTGGTCGAGGGCCCGGGCGACATACGAGACTGCGTCGACGTTCGCGTAGCGTCCCTGGGCAGCCGTCGCCGCGCGCTCGAAATAGTCGGCGGCCGCGGCACGATTGCCGGCACGGCGATAGTGCTCGGCGGTGATGGCCAGGTGCTCGCCGGAGCGCTCGCTGACGCGCGCGGCGAGCCACGCCGCCGCGCGCTCATGACCGCGCCGACGGGCGTCCTTCGGAATCATGTCGTAGGCGACCTGATGCAGCAGGTGGTGGCGGAAGGCCAGCTCCTGCGCATCGGCGAAGGCGCTCGTCGGCCGCTCGCGCACGATGCCGCGGTCGACGAGATCGTCGAGCTCGCCGGCGGCCGCCGGCTCGACCACCGCGACCGCCTGATCCCAGAACACCGGGCCGATCACGGCCGCGGCCTCGCTCGCCTGGCGCTGCGGTGCAGGCAGGCCCGCGAGACGTGCCTGCAGCACACCGGTCAGCGTGCCCGGCATGCGCACCTCCGACAGGCGCGCCGCATCGAGTTCCCACACCTCCCCCTGCGCCGTCGCGCGACGGACGATCACGCCGTCGTCGAGCAGTACGCGGAGCAGCTCCTCCATGTAGAACGGGTTGCCCCCCGCGCGTCCGGCAAGGAGCGCGCGCAGCTCCACGGAAGGCTCGGGCATGCGCGCGAGGAGCGCGGCTGCGAGCGCCTGGCTGTGCACGGGCTCGAGGTCGCGCAGGTCGACGCGGCGATGCGGGACCTCGGCACCGGGCCAGTCGCCACGCGCATCGAAGAGCGTGGGGCGGGTCAGCGCGATCACCAGCAGCGGCAGCGTGCGCACCCGCTGCAGCAGGGCGGCCATCATCTCGAGCGACGCGGCGTCGGCCCAGTGCAGGTCCTCGAGGAGCAGCGCCACCGGGCCGGCCGCGCATAACGCGCGGATCCAGGCGGCGAGCGCCCGCTCGCCGCGGGCACGCAGCGCGCGCGCATCCCTCGCCACCGCGTCGACCGCCGGGCTCGTGCCGAGATCGAAGCCGGCGAGGCGCGCGAGAAGCTCGGCATCCACCTTCGGGTCGCCGGCCAGCGCGATGTCACCGGCGAGCGTATCGGCGAGTCCGTCGACCAGCTTCGCGCGCACGGTCGCGACGCCGTCGCTCTCGGCCACGCCGTAGTGCTGCCCGAGCAGGTTGCGCACGACCGCATAGGGCTGCAGCACGCTGTCGGGATGCGCGCGGGCAGCGAGCTGCTGCACCGGCGATGCGATGCCGTCGACGAACTCGTGCGCGAGCCGCGTCTTGCCGATCCCCGCCTCGCCGACGACCGTGACCACGCGCATGCCCTTGCCATCGCGCACCTCCCGCAGGGCCGCCTCCAGCGCCGCGAGTTCGCCGGCACGTCCCACCATCGGCGCCGTCGCCCCCTCGACACCGCGGGCTCCCTGGGCCACGCCGGGGCGACGCTCGCCGCGCACGACCCAGGTCCGCAACGGGTCGGCCACGCCCTTCACCTTGATCGGTGCGTCCTCGGCGACGTCGAAGATGCCGCGCACCTGCGCGTGGGTGTCGGCGCTGATGCGCAGGCCGCCCGCCGGAGCGGTCTGCTCCATGCGCGCGGCGAGATGCACGACGTCGCCGGTGACGCTGTTCTCGGCCTCGATGCCGGCGCCGAGCACGGCGTCGCCGGTGCTCACGCCCACGCGCACGGCGAACGGCCGGCCGGCGAGAGCGTCGCGCGCCGCGGCCGCGAAGTCGCGCGCGGCGGCGAGGATCGCGAGACCGGCGCGCACCGCGGCGGCGGCGGAGTCCTCGCGCGCGGCGTCCACGCCGAAGGCCGCCTTGAGCCCATCCCCCTGGAAACGCAGGACGCGGCCGCGCTGCGCCTCGACGCAGGCCGCAAAGCGCGCCAATGCGTCACGCAGGAGCATGCCCGCTTCCTCGTTGCCGAGCTCGCGCGTGAGTTCGGTCGAGCCCACCACATCCATGAAGAGCACGCTCACCTGGCGCAGGCTCGGCGCCGGCCGCGCGTGCCGCTCGCGCAGATACGTCAGGCGCGCGCGCAATGGCTCCACCGCGAGGTCGGTGACGGCGTCGCCCAGCACGCTCCGCTGCGCCTCGAGCGCGGCGATGGCTCCCTCGATCTGCTGAATGTGCTTCATCGCTCGTGCCGCCCGCCGTGCGCAGGCAGCATGTTATTTTGCACGAGCCGCGCGCCAGCCCGGCTTCCGCTCCCCGCATCGTGCCCGGCGACATCGCACCTGCAATCGGCATGACCTCGACGCGGCCGCGCGATGCCGTGGCGGGCATGGTGGCGGCCGTGGCCACGGTGGCGGTGCCGCTGACGCTCGGCCTCCTCGCCTTCGCGCCGCTCGGACAGGGTGCCGCGCAGGTCGGCCTTCCCGCGGCGTTCGTCGCCGCGAGCCTCGGCGCCTTCGTCTTCGCGTGGCGGGGTCGCAGCGCCATGCCCACGGCCGCGGTGAGCTCGGCCACCGCGCTGGTGATCACCAATCTCGTCGCGGCCCTCGCTCGCGATCCGGCCGTGGACCCGACACAGCCGGCAGGTGTTGCCGCGATCGTGGCCGGCGTGGCCGCGGTGGTGCTCGCGATGGGCATCGCGCAGATCGCCTTCGGCATGCTGCGCCTGGGCGCCGTCGCCAAGTACGTGCCGCAGCCCGTGCTCGCCGGCTTCATGCTGGGGGTGGCGATCCTCATCGCGATCGCGCAGGTGCCAGCGTTGCTCGGGGTCGCCCCGGAGGCGCTTCGCCACCGCGAGAACCTGGTGATGGGCATCCAGCCCGGCGCGCTCCTCGTGGGATTGGCGACCACGCTGATCGTGCTCCTGCTCGCGTGGCGGGCGCCGAGGTGGCCCGGCATCCTGCTCGGGCTCGTGGCCGGATGCCTGCTCGATGCCTGGCTGCGCTCCGGCGCACCGCATCTCGGCGCCGGCGAGCGCGTGGGCGTGATCCCCGCGACGCTGCCGCTGCCGTTCGCCCTCCTGCCGTGGACCGATTCCGGCGCGACCGGCGTGCTGCTGCGTCACCTGCCCAAGCTCGTCTCGACGGTGGCCGTGCTCGCCATCCTGGGCTCGCTGGAGTCGATCCTCGGCGCCCGGGCCACCGACCAGGCGGAGGGCACGCAGCACGACGCGAACGGCGATCTCGTGGCACTCGGGCTCGCCAACATCGCGTCCGGCCTCTTCGGCGGGTTGCCCGTCGTCTACATGCGAACACGCGCCGCGCTGATCCTGCAGATGGGAGGCCGCGGCCGGATCGCCGCGCTGGCCTGTGCCGTGTTCACCGGCGCCCTCTTCCTGGCCGGCAGGCCGCTGCTGGTGCTGCTGTCGCTGCCGGTGCTGGCCGGCATCATGCTCGTGATCGCGCTGGGGCTCGTCGACCGCTGGACGCGCCAGCTCGCCGGGAAGCTGCTCGGCCGGGACCGCACGCGCGATCTCTTCACGAGCCTCGGCATCGTCGTGCTCGTTTGCGCGGTGACCGTCGCCTTCGGCTTCGTGGCCGGCGTGGGCGTGGGCATCCTGGTGGCGATGCTCGTGTTCATGCACGCCATGAATCGCACGCTCGTCCGCTCCCGCTACAGCGCCGCGCTCCAGCCCTCGCGCCGCGTGTATCCGCCGGCGCAGGAGGCCATGCTGCGGCCACTGCGCGAGCGCGTGCGCATCCTCGGCCTCGAAGGGGCGCTGTTCTTCGGCAACGTTGACCGGGTCACCGACGAGCTCGACGCCCTGCCGGCCGGCACGCGCTTCGTGATCCTCGACCTTGCCCGCGTCACCACGATCGACGCCAGCGGCGCCGTCGAGCTCGCGCGGCAGACCGATCGCCTCGCCTCCGGCGGCGTCGACCTGCTGGTCGCCGGCATCACCCCCGGCAGCCGCCACGGCCGCGCGCTGCGCGCGCTGAGCGATACCGGCACCGCCGGCATGCGGCGCTGGTTCCCTGACGTCGACTACGCCGTCGAAGCGGCCGAGCTCGCGACGCTCGGCGAGACCGGAGGCGCCGTGGATGAGCGCGTGCCGTTCGAGCGCAGCGCGCTCGCCGCCGGCCTCGGCCCGGGCGAGCTCGAGTTGCTGCTGCGCCATGTCGAGCGGGAGTCCTTCCCGCGCCACGCCGTGATCTTTCGCGAAGGCGATGCGGGCGATCGCCTGTACGTGGTCGCCGAAGGCTCGGTCACCGTGCTCCATGGCGGCCAGGGCGACGACGACATGCCGCGCCGCTACGTGAGCTTTTCGCCGGGCATGATCTTCGGTGAGCTCGCCCCGCTGGATGGCGCCGGCCGCAGCGCCGACGCGATCGCCGACGCTCCTTGCGTGCTCTACACGCTGACGCGGGACGCGATGACCGCGATCCGCGCCGGGAATCCGGCCCTGTCGGAGCGTCTCTTCGCGAATATCGCGACCCACCTCGCGCAGCGGCTGCGCACGGCGGCGGCAGCACTCGCGAACGCCACTCGTTGACCGGGGGATGTGGCGCACGCACGGCGGTGCTAGAGTTATTCCTTGCCACCCGCCGAGGACTCCATTCCCAAGAGAGCCCGGCACCTTTCCATGGAGGATTCGATGAAGACCCGCCTGCTGCTGTCCGCGCTCGTCCTGTGTGGCGCGGCCTACGTCCCGCACGCCCTTGCCGCCGACGCCTGCCCCAATCGGGGCGAGCTCGACACCATGTACTGCGACAAGAACAAGGACCTCGTCGCGGACGTGCCCACCGACCCCAAGAAGTGGAAGAACCCGTCCACCATCGTCTTCACCTACACGCCGGTCGAGGATCCCGCGGTCTACGAGAACATCTTCAAGCCGTTCACGACCTACCTCGCGAAGTGCCTGGACAAGAAGGTCGTCTTCTACCAGGTGCAGAACAACGCCGCCGAGATCGAGGCGATGCGCTCGGGACGGCTGCACGTGGGCGGCTTCTCGACCGGTCCCACGGCCTTCGCCGTGAACCTCGCGGGCGCCATCCCCTTCGGGATCAAGGGCACCGAGAAGGACTTCCAGGGCTACAACCTGATCGTGGTGGTGAAGGCGAGCTCGCCGTATCAAAAGCTCTCCGACCTCAAGGGCAAGAAGGTCGCGCACACCGCGCCGTCGTCCAACTCGGGGCACCTGGCGCCCCTCGCGCTCTTTCCCGCCGAAGGGCTCTCTCCCGAGACCGACTACAAGCCGCTCTTCTCCGGCAAGCACGACCAGTCGATCCTCGGCGTGGGCTCGGGTGACTACGACGCCGCGGCCGTCGCCTCCGACGTGTTCCACCGCATGGGCGTGCGCGGCCAGATCAAGGAGTCCGACTACCGCGTGATCTATCGCAGCCAGAAGTTCCCGACCTCGTCGTTCGCCTACGCGCACGACCTCGACCCCAAGCTCGCGGACAAGATGCTCACCTGCTTCTACGACTATCGCTTCCCGCCCGAGATGGTCAAGGCGTTCGACGGCGCCGATCGCTTCTTCCCGATCAATTACAAGACGAACTGGGAAGTCGTGCGGCAGGTCGCCAAGGGCTCGGGCGGGGCCTTCGACAAGGCCACCTACGAGAAGGAGACGAAGCGGGAAGCCGAGGCCGCGGCCAAGAAGAAGAAGGGCTGATGCTCGAGCTGCGCCGCCTCTCGAAGTCGTACGTCGCCGGCAAGCCGGTCCTCACCGACATCGACCTCGCGATCGCCGGCCGCGGCATCACGGCGATCATCGGGCCGTCGGGTACCGGCAAGAGCACGCTGATCCGCTGCATCAACCGGCTGGTCGAGCCGACCGCGGGCGAGATCCTGTTCGACGGACAGGATCTCGCGCGGCTCGACGCCGGCGCCTTGCGGCACGCGCGGCGCCACATCGGCATGGTGTTCCAGGAGTACAACCTCGTGGAGCGCCTCACGGTGATGGAGAACCTGCTCTCCGGGCGCCTGGGCTACGTGTCGTCGTGGCGCGCGTGGCGGCGGCACTTTCCGCCGGAGGACATCGAGCGTGCCTTCCGCCTGCTCGACGTCGTCGGCCTCAGCGGCTTCGAGTTGCGCCGCGCCGACGCGCTCTCCGGCGGGCAGCGCCAGCGCGTGGGCATCGCGCGGGCCGTGATGCAGGAGCCGCGGCTGCTGCTCGCCGATGAGCCCACGTCGTCGCTCGACCCCAAGACGTCGGTCGAGATCATGGAGCTCATGGCCGACGTGGGCCGCTCGCGCGAGATCCCGGTGCTCGTCAACATGCACGACGTGGACCTCGCGCGGCGCTTCGCCGACCGCATCGTGGGCATGTCGGGGGGACGCATCGTGTACGACGGCCCGCCGCGCGATTTGAGCGACGAGGTGCTGAAGCAGATCTATGGCGGCGAGGACTGGCTGCATTGACCGTCGAACCATGCGCTGCATGAACCGGACCGCACGTTCTGCGCAAGCGTTCGCCATGGCGCGCGTGGCGCGACGCAGCGTGCCCGGCGCGACGTGCTGCGCCGGCGCCCGATTGCGTTCGCTGCGCAAGACGCGAATGGCCACCCGGTGACCGCCGCCACCGCGACGGCCGTCCGCCGCGACCCCTTCCGGCGCAACCTCTGGTCGCGGGTTGGCTGGATTGCGCTCGCCGCCTACGTCGTCTATGCCTGCGCCCAGATGGAGATCTCCTGGGAGCGCGTGCTGGTGGGCATGGACAATGCACACCGCTTCTTCGGACGCCTCTTTCCGCCCAACTTCGAGCGCTGGGAGTTGCTCGTCAAGGGCCTGGTCGAGAGCCTGCAGATCGCCGTGCTCGCCTCGGCGCTCGGCATCGTGCTCGCGCTGCCGATCGGGCTGGCCGCGGCGCGCAACCTGATGCCGGCCTGGGTGAGCTGGCCGGCGCGGGCGATCGTCGTCGCCGCACGTTCGTTCCATCCGGTGATCGTGGCCATCCTCTGCGTCAAGGCGGTAGGCTTCGGCGCGCTGGCCGGCGTGCTGGCGCTCACGCTGGCGTCGATCGGCTTCATCGGCAAGCTCTTCACCGAGGCGATCGAGGAGATATCGCTGAAGCAGGTGGAAGCGGTGCGTGCGACCGGGGCGCCCTTTCCCTCGCTGCTCGCCTACGGCGTGTTGCCGCAGGTGTTCTCGCGCTTCATCGGCTTTTCCACCTACCAGCTCGACAGCAACCTGCGCAACTCCACGATGGTGGGCATCGTGGGCGCAGGCGGCATCGGCGGCACGCTCTTCGCCGCCTTCCAGCGCTTCGACTACGACTACGTCTGCGCGATCCTGATCTCGATCATCTCGCTCATCATGATCGGTGAGGTGCTGGCCACCGCGGTGCGCGCGATCTTCGTCGACAACGCCACCTTCGCCGATCTCTTCCGGCGCAGGGGTCTCCTGGTGCGCGAACGCCATCTGGAGGACGACTGATGGACGCCGCCGCCGCGCGTCCGCCGGTGATCGAGCGTGCGTGGCACCGCTTCAGCTTCGCGCAGCGCACGACGCGCTTCGTCGTCTACCTCGTGATCGTGGCGGCGATCGTGGCGTCGTTGCGGACGATCGAGGTCATCCCCGAGTTCCTCTACGACGCCCCCGAGCAGGTGGCGGACCTCCTCTCGCGCATGTGGCCCATCGACTGGGAGCACTACGCGGACCCGGTACATGCGGCGCTGATGGAGACGATTCACATCGCCTCGCTGGGCACGCTGCTCGCCCTGATCCTCGCACTGCCCGTGGGGATCCTCGCCGCGCACAACCTCGTGCCCTTCACCCCGCTCAACCTCTTCGCCAAGCTCATCCTCGTCTCGTCGCGCTCGGTCAACTCGCTGGTGTGGGCGCTGCTCTTCGTGGGCATCTTCGGCCCGGGCGCGCTCGCCGGCACGCTCGCCATCGCATTCCGCTCGATCGGCTTCGTGGGCAAGCTCTTCGGCGAGGCGCTCGAAGAGGCGCAGCCGGGGCCGGTGGAGGCGCTCACCGCCGCCGGCGCGCCGTGGTTCTCGCGCATCGCCTACGGCTTCTGGCCGCAGGTCAAGCCGGCGTTCTGGTCGATCGCGCTGTTTCGCTGGGACATCAACGTGCGCGAGTCGGCGGTCCTCGGCCTCGTGGGTGCGGGCGGCATCGGCATGACGCTCGATTCGGCGCTCAACCTCTTCCAGTGGGAGCGCGTGGCATTGATCCTGATCGCCATCGTGGTGGTGGTGGTGATCGCGGAGGTGGTGGTCACGCAGGTGCGCAAGCGGGTGATCTGAGCGGGCAGGACCGTGCGCTCGGGCACCGGCGAGCCCGCGATCACTCGAGCAGGGCGAAGCATTGCCCGTCAGGAAGCCGATAGCGCGAGAAGTCCGCGATGTCGGTGGTCAGGATGCCCGTCACTCCGGTCTCGATCGCCAGCCAGTAGAGCGAGGCGTCTGCCAGGTCCATCTCGCGCCGGGTCTTCTTCGAGTACTGCCGCATCCATTCGACCATGTCGCCCAGGTGGTGGGATTCGAAGGGGTACACGACGGCGCCGCCCAGCTCGATCCAACGCAACATCTCGTAGCGCTGCGGGGCAGCGAGCAGGTACGAGGCTTCGACGATGCATGGCCAGGTCGTCAGCAGGCGCAAGCCGTCGCGCGCAAGCGATGCGATGCAATCGTCGAAGCGGCGATGGTGCTTGTCGTCGATTGCAAACAGCGCGATCAGCGGCCCGGAGTCAATCAGAACGCTTTTCACGCAGGCGCGCCTTCATTCTCGCGGAAACGTTCTGCGAAGCATTCGGGTCGCCCATCGGCCTGCCCCCCCTGACGGCCTTCAGAAGGACCGCCGGATCCTTGAGTCCCAGGACCCGCTCGAGGGCGTCTTTGACGAACTCGGACTTGGTCACGCCGAGACGCCTGGCTTCCTGGCCGACCTTCGTCTCGAGGGCCGCATCCAGTCTGACGGTGAGTGTCACGATGGCCTCGTATTCAGAAAATACAATAATACAACAGCGCGTCGCGGTTCGCGCCTGCGGCTTGCCGGCCAACGACGAGGTACCGGCGAGGACAGGCATCCCTGCTTGGTCATCGGCGAAACAGGACGTTGTACTGATACTTGCGAAGCGCGGCGGCGGTGATCGAGACCGACCGCGGATGCCTGGGGTTGATCAGCGCAACGTCCTCTTCCGGAACGATGACGGAGGGAACCAATAGAATGGGTGCGCTGAGGGCAGCGAGCCACGTGGAACCCATCCGGACGCTCGCGAGCCCTGCCGGTACGGCGTCCCAGGTGACGGGCAGCGCCGCAACCGGCAGGCGTTGCCGCAGTGACCACACGGAATCGGGGACTGTTATCTCGACGAGATACTTGTCGAGCGGCAATCCCGTGTCGTCGATGTGTGCGACGGTCTCGAGCACGGCCATGGCAATGGTCGGAGCACAGTAGACGACCGGCTCGCCGCTGTCGTTCCAGCGTCCCGGGTGAGCCGCCGCTCCGGCGCCGGAAAGATCATGTGCTGGGTACTTCCGAGTCTCCGTGGCAATCCGCCACAGGATCACTGATAGGCCCCGCTGGCAATCGACCCCAGCAATCTCGCAACGACATCGGCACCCGTCGGCGTGTCCAGGAGATCGGCCGGCCTACGACCGCCGAGCGCGGGTTGGGGGCGTTCGATCCATGATCCGAGCCACTTTGCCGCATCGAAGTCCTTCGCGCGCGGGTCGGTACTCCCGGTCGCAAGCTCATTGGCCATGGCCACCAGCTTCGTGAGGGCGAGAGCCGCTTGACCGCTGTGGCCCGTCACCGGTTCACCGCTCGCGGCCTTCTTCGCCGCGGTTGCGCGAGGCATGTCGATGATGCTGAGGACCCGTGTCGTCGCAAGACCCAGTTGCTTCGCAAGGTCCTTGAGATACCTGCCACTGACCCCTTGGCGCTCGATCTCGACCGCCTCCATGGGCGTCGCCCGCGCCACCCTCATGGCATAGGGAACGACGCCGGCCCGGGGCGTGTAGGTGATGCCGGCGCCGGGACCTTCGCGTGGGGATTTCGACGTGCGCACCGCGATGATGACGGCCTCACCTGTCATCGCGGCGGCAGGTGGCGATGATCGGCCACTCGACGCGTGCAGGCTACGGCGCGCGGCGGGCAGGACTCGCTTCGCGCTGGTGGACTTCAGCTTCGCTCCCTTTCCGGCTGAGACGGCCACGATTCCCCCATGCCTTGTCTAGAACGAGACATACAATAGCACATTTCGAGACATTCTGGCCATGCGTACCCGATTCCGGCTCGACTCGATGCTTCAGTCCCGCATGGAATCGGAACGGGAGGATCCCGTGACCGTCGCCTCAGCGAGGCCGGCGCGGATCACGTCCTCCTCGCGCATCGCCGCGCCCTCCGCGTGGAGCCTGGCGCGTGCTTCCGGTGACAGGCCGGCGTCGAGGAGCGCCTCCAGGAGTCGCCGGCCGCGACGGCGATACAGTTCCTCCCGGGCCCCCGTGCGCGCATAGGCGGCCTCGAAATGGCCCAGGAGCCGCGCCGCATCCCCGAGCCGGCCCTGCATCGCGCAGCAGTGCGCGCACACCGGAAACACGCGCAACTGGTCGGCCTCGGTGAGCAGGTGCCGGTACGCCACGGCGCAGGCAGCAAGCGAGGCGTCCACCTCCTGGCGCAGGGCGTGCGCCCCCGCCACGCCTAGCCACAGATGGCCGGCGCCGGGGGCGCCCAGTTCCTCGACCCGCGCGATCGCCGCACGCGAGCGCGCGAGCGCCTGGTCCGGATCCCCGACTTCGAGCAACGCCGAGGCGACGTTCGAGGTTGCGTACAGCGCGCCCAGCTCGCTGCCGCCTTCGCGGGACAGCGCGCACTGGCGTTCCGCGGCGGCCAGCGATTCCTCGACCTTGCCCTGCTGCATGTACCAGCGGCATCGGGCGAACTCGAGGCTCGCGCGCCGGCGAGTGCTGGCGTCGGGCGGCATCAATGCCTGCGCTTCGGCGATCGCCGCACCCATCGCCTCGATCGAACCGAACCGGATGCCCTGGATCGCAACCTCGGTGAGCGCATCGCACAGACGCGAAGGATCGTCCAGCGCGCGAAACGCGGTGACCGCGGTCAGTGCCGCGTCGTAGGCCTCGTGGCGCGTGGTGTAGGCCCCCAGATTGGCGATGGTGAGCCAGAAGCGGGCGACGAGCTCCGCCGGCAGGTCGTCGCGCACGCAGCGACGCATGGCCAGGCCGCGGTCGAAGCCCTCGGTCATCTGCCCGCACGCGCACCACACGCGAAACGAGTGCGCGATCAGCGCCACGGCGAGCCGTTCGTCGCCGCCCGGCTGCACGGTCCACGCCAGCGCCGCGCGCAGGTTGTCCACCTCGGCGGCGGCGACGCGCCACTGCACCACCGTCGGCGCCTGAAGCGCATCCTCGGCGTCGAAGGCGACCAGCAGTTGCAACAGGCTCTCCGCGTGGCGCCGCGTCACCACCGCAGTCTCGCCGGCTTCGGCGAGGCGCTCGAGGGCGTAGGCACGCGCAGTCTCGAGCAGCCGATAACGCGGAATGCCCTCGCCTTCGGCGAGCACGAGCGACTTGTCCACCAGCGCGCCCAGGCCATCGAGCGCCGACCAGGGGTCGATCGCGTCGTCCTGCACGACGTACTGCGCAGCTTCCAGCGTGAAGCTGCCGGCGAATACGCCGAGGCGCCGGAATAGGGTCTGCTGCTCCGTGGTGAGCAGGCCATGGCTCCATTCGAACATGGCGCGCAGCGTCTGATGCCGGCGCAGCACCACGCGCGCGCCCGCCGTAAGCACGCTGAAGCGTTCGTCGAGCCGTGCGCGCAAGCCTTCGATGCCGAGCAGCGGCAGGCGTGCGGCAGCGAGCTCGATCGCCAGTGGAATGCCGTCCAGGCGCCGGCAGATCTCGACGACCGCCGGCGCATTCTCCGGCGCGAGCACGAAACGGGGATCCACCGCCTCGGCGCGCGCGACGAACAGCGCGACGGCGCCGGCAGCGTGTGCGGCGCTCGCATCGACGCCATCGGCGGGCACCGCGAGCGCCCCCAGTCGGTATACATGCTCGTCGGCGGTCTTGAGCGTCTCCTGACTGGTGGCGAGGATGCGCAGGCCCGGCGCCCTGGCGCATAGCGTGTCGACCAGCGCCGCGACGTCGTCGGTGACATGCTCGCAGTTGTCGAGCACCAGCAGCGTCCGCCGCACGGCGAGCACGGCGGCCAGCGCCTCGGCCGGCGGACGCGTGGCAGCGAGCTGGATGTCGACGGCCTGCGCCACCGTCGCTGCCACGAGGGCGCCATCTGCCAGGGGGGCGAACCCGACCCACCACACGCCGTCGGCAAAGTCCTGGGTACGTTCGACCGCGATGCGGGCGGCCACGGCTTGCGCCACACGCGTCTTGCCGATGCCGCCCGCGCCTGCCACCGTCACGACGATGTTGCGTTCGAGCAACGCCAGCACGGCGTCGACGTCGCTCGTCCGCCCGTAGAGCGACGGCAGGCGTGCCGGCAGGTTGGTGGGGACCCGTGGTGGTGCAGCCTCCGCCTCCGGCGCAACGACACCTGCCCGCGCATCGGGGCCGGCCGGAGAGGTCGCGGACGCGGATGCGGCGGCGGGGGAGGTACCCGCCGCTCCGACTCGATGGGCGACGTGGCGCGCGGCGGCATCCGCTCCGGTGCGCGCCGGCGCAGCGCCTGCGGCGTCCATCGGCTCCACGGGGAGCTCGAAGCGATAGCCCCGGCCGGGAATGGTGGCCAGCGCGCTCGGGCCGAGCAGCTTGCGCAGCGCCGAGATCTGCACCTGCAGGTTGTTCTCCTCGACCACGAGCCCCGACCACACGAGGCTCAGGAGCTCGTTCTTGGACATCAGCCGGCCGGCGTGCGCCACCAGCACCACGAGCAGGTCGAACGCCCGCGCGCCGAGCGAGACAGGCTCGCCGTCCGCCAGCAGGCGACGCTCATCCGGCTGGAGCGCGAACCTGCCGAAGCGACATGGCGGGCAGGGGATGCCAACGGAGGCAGCGGGCGTCATCGGGGTCCGAACGAACGCTTCGGTGAGGTCGGGCGGTGTCTGCATCGCCTGCCGCCAGTCTAGCCTCGCCCTGCGGGGTCGCGCAGGTTTAAGCCACGTTTAAGGACGCCTTCAGGACTGAAGCGGGGCTTCAGGCGGACATTGGCACCGTCGTCGAACGTCAACCGAACCTGAGGAGACCGTCATGCAAGCCAGCCAACTCGCCCGCGCCTTCGCCGCCGCCATCTCCATCGTTCTCGTGTCGCTGGCCCTCCTGGGCGCCACCTGGTATGGCAGCGGCCGGACCTCTCCCGCCAGCCACGTGATCGGCGTGCCGACCGGCCAGTTCGTGAACGGCGTCGAAATCCATCGCCTCCCGTCGATCACGGTGACGGCGTCTCGTAGCGACATCGGCGGGGCCGCCACGAAGTAGGCGCGAGGGTGATACGTCGCTGCGGCCTGGAGCGGGTGCGCCCACGGGGTGTCCGTGGCCGCAGAGGTTGACAAGCGTAACGCTACGCTATACATTTGCCGCCGTGATACGGAGCTGGAAGCACAAGGGGCTACAGCGATTCTTCGAGCGAGGCGCGAAGGCCGGCATCCAGCCGCATCACGCTGAACGGTTGGCCCGTCAGCTCGCGCAGCTCAACGCGGCGAAACGTGCCGCCGACATGAATCTCCCCGGCTGGCGGCTGCACCAGTTGAGCGCCGGCGACTGGTCAATCTGGGTCAATGGCAACTGGCGCGTGACCTTCGCTTTCGAGGGAGAAGACGCGATGCTCGTCGACTATCAGGACTACCACTAGGAAAATGACGTGACGCGCATGCACAATCCGCCCTACCCCGGCGCCACGCTCAAGGAAGACGTGCTGCCCGCACTGGGCCTCTCGGTGACCCAAGCCGCGCATCAGCTCGGCGTGACCCGCGTGGCGCTGTCGCGCGTGCTCAACGGACGCGCCGCGATCTCGCCGGAAATGGCGCGACGCATCGAGCGCTGGCTCGGTCCGGAGCGCGGCGGTGACGCCGAGGTCTGGCTGCGGATGCAGCTCACCTACGATCTGTGGCGGGAGCGCCAGCGCCCCGCGCCTCGCGTCACGCGTGCGAAGGCGCTGGCCACGACGTGAGCATCGCCCGCACGCGGTAGCGCGCATGACCGACGCGGATTTCCCTTCCTGCTACCGCTTTGCCGGCGCCCGTGAATCCATTGCCGGAATGACGGTGTACTGACGTCGCGGGCCCGCACCCGTTCACGCCGCCGCGTCGAGGTGCTTCGCCAGGAACCGCTCCATCGCCTCGTAGAACTCGAAGCGGTTCTCCTCGTTGTGGAAGCCGTGCCCTTCGTTGTCCTTGACGAGGTACTCGACTTCCACGCCGCGCTCGCGCATCGCCGTGACCATCTGGTCGCTCTCGCTCTTCACCACGCGCGGATCCTTGGCGCCCTGCGCGATGAGCAGCGGGGCCTTGATCCGGTCGGCGCTGAACACGGGGGAGGCCGCGCGCAGCATCGCCTCGTCCTTCTCCATGTGGCCGACCATCTCCTGCAGCATGTCGAGCATCGGCTTCCAGTACGGCGGGATCGCCTTCATGAAGGTGAGCAGGTTGGAGACGCCCACGTAGTCGATGCCTGCGGCGTACAGGTCGGGCGTGAAGGCGAGGCCGGCGAGCGTCGCGTAGCCGCCGTAGCTGCCGCCGTAGATGGCCACACGCGCCGGGTCCGCGATGCCCTGCGCGATCAGCCACTGCACGCCGTCGGTCACGTCGTTCTGCATCCTGCGGCCCCACTCGCGGAACGACGCTTCCCAGAAGGCGCGACCATATCCCGTCGAGCCGCGGAAGTTGACCTGCAGCACGGCGTAGCCGCGGTTGGCGAGGAACTGCACCTCGGGGTTGAAGCCCCAGACATCGCGATGCCAGGGGCCGCCGTGGACGTTGACGACCACCGGCAGGCCGCGCGGCGGCACGCCCTTCGGCAGCGTGAGGTAGCCGTGGATCACGAGGCCGTCGCGCGAGGTGTACTCGATGGGCTGCATGGGGGCGAGCTCGCCCTCCGGCAGCCACGGCGCGACGTCGGCGAGCAGCGTGAGCTCGCGCGTGGTCCGGTCGTAGAGGTAGCGCTTGCCCGGCGTGCGGTCGCTGGTGGCCGCCACGATGAACTTGTCCTCGGCCTTGTCGGCGGAGGTGAAGCTCACCTCGTAGCCGGGGAGCTTGCCCTCCACGTCGCGGTACATCGCCTCGGTCTGCGCATCGAAGAACTTGCGCTGGACCTTCCACGTGGTCCAGCGTGCCGTGGTGAGCAGCTTGCGCTTGCGCGAGTACGAGAGCGAGTCGACGTCGACCTCGTCGCTCTCCACGAGGAGCGCGCCCTCCTGCGCAGTGGCCGGATCGAACTCGAAGATCGCCGCCTTGTCGCGGCCGCGGTTCGACGACACGAAGAGGCGCCGGTTGTCGAAGGTGAAGAAGAGCGGCGCCACCCCTTCCTTGAAGCTCGTGGTCAGGATGGGAACGAACTCGTCGGCTTCGCTCGCGCGGTAGAGGAGCGAGGTATTCACGCCGTCGGAGGTGCCCGCCACGCGCAGCTTGCCGTCGTGGTCGGTGCCCCAGCTCGTGATGTTGCCGGGATTCTCGGCGATGAGCGTCTCGGCGCCGGTGTCGAGGTCCACGCGATACACGTCGAACACGGTCTCGTCGCGCCGGTTGTGGGAGAGGATCAGGTGCTGGTCGTCATCCTCCAGGATGTCGACGATCTCGGCCTTGACCTTCTCACCGGGCGTCAGGTCGCGCGGTTCGCCGCCGCTGCGGCTCACGCTCACCACATGGAAGTTCTCGTCGCCGCCGAAATCCTTGACGTAGACCAGGCGCTCGCCCTTCCAGGCATAGCCGCCGATGTCGCGCGCCGTCTCGGCGGTGACGCGCACCGCCTCGCCGCCTGCGACCGGCCGCACGAAGACATTGAGACGCCGCTCCCACGGGGCGAGCCACGAGAGGTAACGGCCGTCGGGCGAGATCTGGAAGGCGGTCTGCTCCGGATTGCGGAAGAAATCGCGCATCGGAATGCGCCGGGCCTGCGCGGCGGCCGACGACGGCGACCCCGCCGGGACAGGCGGCGTGGCGGCGGCGAGGGCGAGGGCGGGATGGCGGAGGGAGAAGGTCACGCGGGGTCCTCGTGGGGTTGGCCGTTGCCGGCAGTGTCGCTGGCAGATGGCGGCGCGGGTCAGGGAGCACAACCCCGCGGAAGAGGAAGGTTACCGGTTACGCAGCCGTAGCTCCCCTCCGGCCTGCGCTATCCTCCGCCCGTGGCGATCGTGGCGGTATTCAATCAGAAAGGCGGTGTGGGCAAGACCACCACGGCGCTCAACCTGCTCGCGGCCATGGCGCTTCGCAAGCAGCGTCCGCTGGCGATCGACCTCGATCCGCAATGCCACCTCTCGCAGATCTTCGGCATCGCCCCGCGCAGCGCCGACGACTCCGTCTACAGCTTCTTCCTGCGCCAGCGGCCGCTCGACGACCTGGCGCAGATCACGAAGAGCGGCGTGATCCTGCTTCCTGCACACCTTGAACTCGCCAAGCTCGACACCCTGCTCGGCAAGGGCGTGAACGTGGTGACCCGCCTGCGCCTGGCGCTGCACCGGCACGATGCCACCCCCGGCCCGGTCGTCATCGACTGCTGTCCCCTGCTCAACGTGCTGTCGCTCAACGCGATCTTCGCGGCCGATCTCGTGCTCGTGCCAGTGTCGGCCGACTTCCTGTCGCTGCGCGGCGCGGAGCAGGTGGAGCGCGCGCTGAATGCGCTCGAACCCGTGTTCAAGCGCCGCCTGCCGCGAAGGTATGTGCTCACGCGCTACGACCAGCGGCGGCGCATGAGCGAGGCAGTGGCGGCACGGATGGGCGAGGTGCTGCGCCCGGACGAGATCTGCGTCACGAGGATCCGCGAGAACGTCCGCCTCGCCGAAAGTCCGGCGCTGGAGCTCGACATCTTTCGCCACGCGCCCGGCAGCCGCGGAGCGCACGACTATGCGGAGCTCTACGACGAGCTACTGGGCTCGGGTCTTCTGCATTGACCCGCTGGCGCTGATGAGGCCGATGACGCTGTCGACGTCGAGCGCCTCGAGACGTCGCGGCGGGCTGCGCGGAGTGCATGCCTCGATCACGCACTGGTAGTACATCTGCCGCAGGCGCCTCTCGGCGTCGCCTTGCGTGGCGGCCATGATGAGGATGTTGTCGACCCTCTGGCCGTGCTTCGTACGGATCGAAAAGCCGTAGCGGTCCACTGGAGTCTCCCTTCGGGTTCGCTCCAACCGGACAAATTCCGCACGATCAAGACCTTGGCGGGCAATGTTCGTCCGTTGGGATCACGACCGCATGCAAATCCCATACCGGATTGGCAGGCGGGCCGGGGAGAACCCTGCCCGTGTCGCAACCCGGTGTCGCAAGCCATGGGCTCGCTCGCCCGGTGATCCGGGCGGGCCGGCTTCAAGTGACGCTTCCCTACGAGCCGTCCATTGAGAGTGTGTACTCACACTATCTGCTGACCAGGCGTTCCGGAGCGGCACCTATCCCCTGGCAGGAAGCGCGGGCCGATCCTTGCGAAAGGCGCTCTTCACCAGAATCTTGCCGCCCTTGAACGTGAACAGGTCGCAGCCGCGCTGCTCTAGGCGCGTGCCGTCCGGGCGGGTGGCCTTGAACGTCCACTCGGACACGCCGCGGTCGCCGTCCACAAAATGCGTGTCGTCCGCCCATTGCACGTCGGGAAAGGCGATCCAGACGGCCTCGAACGCCTTGCGCACGGCCTCGCGTCCGACGTGACGCGTCCCGCAGGCGTCGGCGCCCGCGGCCGTCTCGAAGACGCAATCGTCGGCCATGAAGGTCATCAGTGCGTCGACATCGTGCCGGTTCCAGGCCGCCGAGAACGCCTTCAGCATGGGCACGTCGACAGTCGTGGTGCTGTTGCTCATACGAATCTCCACAGCGAGTGGTTGCGCGTTGCGCGGACCGCGTCACGACCACTCGAAGCTTGCCGCGCGCGGCGTCCTCACGCTCGCCGGACAAGGGTCGGCCGCGCGCGACGGAGATTGATTGTACCGTCGGCTCTGTGCCACACCGTCGCTCTCCCGCGTCAGTCGGCGCGCGGCAGGCAAAGACGCATGCGGGCGCCGCCAAGGGGCGACGTCTCGGCTCGCACGCTGCCGCCGTAGGTCTGGGCCAGCGCTCGCACGATATCGAGTCCGAGCCCGGCGCCGCGGGCGCGCTCGTCGATCTGCACGCCGCGCTCGAACATCCGCTCGCGCTCCCCGGCGGGAATGCCGGGGCCGTCGTCGTCGACGGTGAGACACAGATCGTCATCCTGGCGCTGGACGTCGACGACGACGCGGCTGCGCGCCCACTTGCCGGCGTTGTCGATGAGGTTGCCCAGCATCTCGAAGAGATCCTGCTCCTCGCCGCGAAAGGCGAGATCCCGGGCCTGCGCCGCGACCTCGAAGGCGAGCGGACGATCGCCTGCGTGCAGGCGCGCCATGGTGCGCAGCAACGCCTGCACGGGGGCGAGCACGGGAGTGCGCAACCCGGTGGCCCGCACCGCGGCGGCGGCGCGGGCACGGGCGAGGTGATAGTCCACCTGCCGCCGGGCGCTCGTCACCTGCTCTTGCACGAGCTGCGCCAGCGGCGACCGCTCCTGCGCAGCCGCGTTGGCGAGGATCGCCAGCGGCGTATGCACCGCATGGGCGAGGTTTCCGGCCTGGGTGCGGGCGCGCTGCACCATCTCGGCGTTGGCATTGAGCACGTGATTGAACTCGCTCACCAGCGGCTCGAGCTCGCGAGGAAAGCGTCCCTCGAGTTGCGTGGCCGTCCCGCCGCGCACGGCGGCGACACGCTTCCGCAGCAGCTCCAGGGGCCGCAACGCGAGAGCGAGCTGCAACGCCACGGCGATGCCAAGCCCCACGGCGAGAAAGCCGAGCGCGCCGAGCAGGAGATGGGTGAAGCGCTGGATCGGCTCGGCGATGAGACCCTCGTCGCCCGCGGCTACGAGGCGCAGCAGCGGGGCATTGTTCTCCGGCAGTTGCAGGATGCGCAGCACCGCCAGGAGCTTATGGCCCCGTGCGCCGTCGAGCTGCAGGACGTGGTCGCCCGGGCCTGGTGACGGACCGGTGAGCGAGGGCAGTGGCAGCGTCTGGTCCCAGAGCGACCGCGAGCGCACGACGCCGGCCTGCGGCGCCGCCCCGAGCTGGTCCACCTGCCAGTACAGGCCCGAGAGCGGCTCATTGAGGCGCGGGTCGCCCGCGAGCGGCGGCACGGTGACGCCGCGCTCCGGCGTCCACTCCACCGCCGCGCTCAGCTGGTCGAGCTGGACGACGAGCTGGGCCTGCAACTGTTGGGTGATGTGGTCCTCGAAGAGTCCGCGCAATCCCCAGCCGACCAGCACGATGGTGACGAGCATCCAGGCCAGCGTGCCGGCGAGCAGCCGCAGACGCAGCGACCCTTGCCGCACCGCCCCGCTCATGGCGGCACATCGCCGCCGACGAGACGATAGCCCAGGCCACGCACGGTTTCGATGCTGTCCGGCGGCAGCTTCCTGCGCAGGCGTCCGACGAAGACCTCGATGGTGTTGGAGTCGGGATCGCTGTCGTGGGCGTAGATGTGCTCGGCGAGCTCCGCCCGCGAGAGCACCTCGCCCTTGCGCTGCATCAGCAGCGAGAGGAGCTTGAACTCGTGGCTGGTGAGCGTCACGGGCTGGCCGTCGACGAGCACGCGCGCCTGGCGCGTGTCGAGTGAGATCGGACCGCATCGCCACTCCGCGCTGCCGTGCTCGGCGCGACGCCGCAGGAGTGCCCGCAGGCGCGCGAGCAGCTCTTCCATGTGGAACGGCTTGGCGAGATAGTCGTCGGCACCGGCGTCCATCCCCGCCACCTTCTCCTGCCACGCGCTGCGCGCGGTGAGGATCAGCACCGGCATGTTGCGTCCCGCCGCCCGCCAGCGGCGCAGCACGGACAGGCCGTCGAGGACCGGCAGGCCGAGGTCGAGCACCACCGCGTCGAAGTCCTCCACCTCTCCCTGGTAGTGCGCATTGCCGCCATCGGCGGCGCTCTCCACCGTGTGTCCTGCCGCGCCGATCGCCTCCACGAGCTGCGCACGCAGCACCGGCTCGTCCTCGACGACGAGGATGCGCATCAGCGCTCCCGGCGCTTCACGCCGAGCACCGAGCCATCGACGGCGTCCACCTTGAGCATGACCACGCGGCCGTCCTTCTGCAGCAGGCGCAGCTTGTAGAGGAAACGTCCGTCGTCGTGCTCGAACTCCACCTTGAGCACCTGACCCTGATACTCGCGGTCGAGCTTGTCGAGGACCGTGCGCAGCGGCAGCACCTGGCCTCGCTCCAGCGCCCGATGGGCGGCGTCGTGATCGCCGTGATCGCGACCGTCGCGGCGCCAGTCGCTGCCTCCGTCCTTGCGGGTGTCGTTGCGGGAGTCGCCGCTTCCGCCGCCGCGGGCATCGCTGCGGTCGTCGCTGCGGTCATCGCTGCGGTCGTCGCTCGCGAGCACCCGTCCCGTCCCCAACCAGCACGCGACCACGCCCAGCAGCGCGAGGCGGCGAAAGCGGGATGCGTCCCTGGCATGCATGGATGGTCTTTATACCCTGGCGGCCATGAATGCCACATGAACGCCGCCTTCAGCATCGGTTCATGCCGCATTCCCGAGAATGCCTCTGGTTCTGCGGGTCCGCGCCGCTCGGCGATGCCCTGCAAGAGCACGCCCGCGGATCGCGGGCGTGGCGACTGCATCGCGAATCCTTCGCGATGCGCTGATCGAGACAAAAGGAGAAGTCCACCATGCAAACCAACCCATCCCTCGCCGCGGGCCTGCTCGCCGCATCGCTCGCGCTCCTCGCCGGACCGGCCGCCGCCGGCGACGACTGCAACGTTCCCATCGAGCGCTGGCAATCGCGCGAGGCGGTCATGCAGATGGCGCAGCGCCAAGGCTGGCAGGTGCAGAAGGTGGAGATCGACGACGGGTGCTACGAAATCGTCGGCAAGGAAGCCGGTGGCCGCGGCTTCAAGGCCAAGGTCGATCCGCAGACGCTCGACGTCGTGAAGATGAAGACGCGCGAGCGTGACCGCAACGCCACGCAGGGCCGCCCGGCCGGCGCTCCACCCTCCTGACCGCATCCGGTCCGCTGCCCGGCCGCGCCTCGGCGCCCTTCGCTCCGAGGCGATGGAGCCGGGCGCAGACCGGCACGGGCCCCGGCACGGGCCCCGGCGCAGGCCCCAGCACGGGCCCCGGCGCGGCCCACGACACAGACACCGGCGCAGTGCCGCCGTGCTGGCCGCTCGTGGCGCAGCCGCGCGCCTGCGGCGGAGCATCGAGTTGCAGGCGACGGACCGCAAGCGGCCCGGCTTTTGGCATGCTTGCGGAATGACCCCCACGACCATCAGCCGCGTGCACGCCCGTCGCGTGTTCGATTCTCGCGGACGCCCCACCGTGGAGGCCGAGGTCACCGTAGCCAGCGGCGCCGTGGGCCGCGGCATCGCGCCCGCAGGCGCCTCGCGCGGATCGACCGAGGCCATCGACCTGCGCGACGGCGGCACGCGCCTCGGCGGCTACGACGTGGCGCAGGCCATCGCCAACGTCCGTGGGCCCATCGCCCGCGCCCTCTTCGGCATGGATGCGATGGAACAGGCCGCGGTCGACGCGAGGCTCGTGGAACTCGACGGCACGCCGAACAAGGCGCGGCTCGGCGGCAATGCGACCGTCGCCGTCTCCCTTGCAGTGGCGCAGGCTGCCGCGCAGGCCTTCGACATGCCGCTATGGCAGCACCTCGCGGGCGACGCGCCGGTCACGCTGCCGATGCCCGAAGTGCAGATCTTCGGCGGCGGCGCACACGCGGAGCGGCGCATCGACATCCAGGATCTCATGGTGATGCCGGTCGGCGCGTGGAGCTACGACGATGCGCTCACCATGGTCGCCGAGGTCTACCGCGCCGCTGGCGAACTCATGCGCGAGCAGGGGCGCCTCGCAGGCGTCGCCGACGAGGGCGGCTGGTGGCCCGTCTTCGCCAGCAACGAGGAGGCGCTCGACACCACCGTGCGCGCCATCGAGCGTGCCGGCTGCCATCCCGGCAGCGACGTCGCGATCTCGCTCGACATCGCCGCCTCCGAGTTCGGCCGCGAGGGACGCTACACGCTGGGCCTCGAAGGCCGCGAGCTCGACAGCGCCGCCATGTGCGAGATGCTGCTCGACTGGATCGAGCGCTATCCCATCGTGTCGATCGAGGACCCGCTCGCCGAGGACGACCGCGAGGCGTGGATCGCCTTCACGCGCGCCGCGCGGCATCGCGTGCAGGTCATCGGCGACGATCTGCTCACCACGAATGCCGATCGCGTCGCGCGGGCCGCGGCGGAGGGCGCGTGCAACGCGGTGCTCGTCAAGATCAACCAGGCGGGCACGCTCACCGAGGCCAAGGCGGCGCTCGACGCGGGCAAGAACGCCGGCTTCGGCACCATCGTATCGGCGCGTTCCGGCGAGACCGAGGACGTGGCGATCGCGCACCTCGCGGTGGGCTGGAATGCGGGACAGCTCAAGGTCGGCTCCTTCGCGCGCAGCGAGCGGCTCGCCAAATGGAACGAACTCTTGCGCATCGCCGATGCGCTGGGAGACGACGCGCGGTTCGCGGGGATGACCTTGCTGCCGGCGAGGAAGTAGGCCCCCGAAGCGGCTTCGCTCGCATCCTCCGCTGGAGGCCAATGTCTTGGGGCGAAGCTGCCGGCGCGGCAGGTCCGTGCGGCGCTCCGGAAAGCGGCGCGTGGTTCCGGTCAGCCCTTCGTCGCCTGCGAAAGCACGACGAAGACGGCACCGACCGCAAGGGCCGCGATGGGCAGGCCCCACATGCGGCCGGGGGTCGCGATCTCCGCGGTCATGGCGGGATCGTCGGGCAGGAAGCGCACCGGCACGCGCGTGCCCTCGGCGAGCTTCTCCCGCTGCGCGAGCGAAGACGTGAACTTGTGCTTCTTGCCGGCGTGCGTGAACTCGACGATCGGCGCGTACAGGGTCGTGAAGCGGGTCGACTCGCCGCTCGACGATGTCGACGTGCTCTGCGACTGCCCGACGACCGCACCCTCCGCGCCGGCGCCGAAGTAGATCGTGCGCAGCCGCAGGACCGCGGTCAGCACGCCCATCGCCAGCGCGAGCACGCCCACCACCAGCAGGACGGTTTGCACGTGGCTTCGCTCCGGTTGCCGCGGGGACGAGACATCCGCGCGAACGAGCGGACAGCATGCACCGGCCGGGACCCGCCTGCAAGGCGGACGCTCGCGACACCCCCGGCGCAGGCTCCCCGGGTCCGGTGCGGGCCCCCCGGCGCATGCCGCGCCTCCGGCGGGCGCCGGCGCCCGCTTCCGCAGGCGTCGAGGCGCGCGCGGACAATCCTTGATCGACGGCAAGGTCGCGCCGGGCCATTTGCCTACAGTCGTCCCTTTCCGCCGCAACCGGCGACGGCGTTTCGTCGCGACGAGCCAATGTCCCGTTCCTCCCCCTCGGCGAAAGCACCTGAGCTGGTCTGCCCAGCAGGATCCCTGCGCGCGCTCCAGGCGGCCGTCGATGCCGGCGCCGACGCGGTCTACCTGGGCCTCAAGGACGCGACCAACGCGCGCAACTTCGCAGGTCTCAACTTCGACGACGCGCAGGTCCGCGACGGCGTCGCCTATGCGCACGCACGCGGTGCCAAGGTGCTGATGGCGCTCAACACCTACGCCGACGCCCGCGATCCGACGCCGTGGCGTCGCGCGGTCGACCGTGCGGCGGCGCTCGGCGCCGATGCACTGATCGTCGCCGACGTCGCGGTCATGCGCTACTGCCGCGACCAGCACCCGAACCTTCGCCTGCACCTGTCGGTGCAGGCCTCCGCCACCAGTCACGCCGCGATCGCCTTCTACCGCCAGCGCTACGGCATCGCGCGCGCGGTGCTGCCGCGGGTGCTGACGCTCAAGGAGGTGGGAGAGGTCATCCGCCACACCGACGTCGACATCGAGGTCTTCGGCTTCGGCAGCCTGTGCGTGATGGTCGAGGGCCGTTGCGCGCTGTCGTCGTACGTCACCGGCCAATCGCCGAACAACGCCGGCGTCTGCTCGCCGCCGTCGGCCGTGCGCTGGGTCGACGGCGCGCAGGGCACCGAGGCCCGGCTCAACGGCGTACTGATCGACCGCTACGCTCCCGACGAGCCGCGCGGCTACCCGACGCTGTGCAAGGGACGCTTTCTCGTCGATGGCGAGCGTGACTATGCGATCGAGGAGCCGACGAGCCTCAATACGCTTGCGATCCTGCCCGATCTCGTCGCGCTCGGCGTCAAGGCCATCAAGATCGAAGGCCGCCAGCGCAGCGCCGCCTACGTCGAGCAGGTGACCAAGGTGTGGCGTGCGGCCATCGACGCCGCCTGCGCCGCACAGGGCCGCTACCACGTCGCCCCCGACTGGACCGCGACGCTCGCCCGCCACGCCGAGGGACAGCAGCACACGCTCGGCGCCTACAACCGCCCGTGGCGATGACACCCCTCGATCCGCCACCCCTCGAAGCACCGGACCGGCTTCGTGCCGGAAGTGTTGACGAAGAAGGCTCCGGCCGCGAACCAGGCTCTCGGCAGCACTCCGCCGCGACGGAAGCATCGGCGCTCCGCCTCGCGCTCACCGTCGGCCCCGTCCTCTACCACTGGCCGCGTGACACGCTGACCGCGTTCTACGCCGAGATTGCCGACAGCTGCGCCACCACGATCGTCATCGGCGAGACGGTGTGCGCCCGGCGCCGCGAGTACAAGCTCCCCGACTGGCTCGCGCTGGGTCGCGAACTCGCGGGCGCCGGCAAGGAGGTGGTGCTTGCCGCGCAGGCGCTGATCGAGAACGAGGCCGACCTGCGCCTGCTCGAGCGCCAGGCGCAGCAGCACGAGTTCGCGGTCGAGGCCGCCGATGCGTCCGCGTTGCAGATCATGGCCGGCCGCGTACCGCTGGTGCTCGGTCCCCACCTCAACGTCTACAGCCGCGAAGCGCTCGCGGAGTACGCGGACCTCGGCGCATCCCGCTGGGTCGCCCCCGTCGAGTTGCCCCTCGACGCCATCGCGCGCGTCAATCCTCCCGGCGATCCGGTGCGCACAGCCAACGGTGAGGCTTTCGTCACCGAGGCCTGGGCCTTCGGCCGCATGCCGCTGGCCTTCTCGGCGCGCTGCTTCACCGCCCGCCACCACCGCGTTCCCAAGGACGACTGCGGTTTTCGCTGTCTCGCCGATCCCGACGGCATGCTGCTCGCGTCGACCGAGGACCAGCCATTCCTCGTTCTCAACGGTACGCAAACGCAGTCGGCCGCGGTGGCGAACCTGCTCGCCGACGGTCCCGCGCTGCGTGCCGCGGGCGTGGCGCACTTGCGGCTGTCGCCCTGCGCGACCGGCTTCGCCCGCGTCCTTGCCGATTTCGATGCGGTGATGAACGACGGCGCGGCGTCGGATGAATGCGCCGCGGCCTGGAGCCGCCTCGGTGTGCCCGGCCCGTTCGGCAACGGTTACCCCCGCGGCCTTCCCGGCATGACCTGGAGCGACACATGAACACAGCAACGTCGACCGCCGGATCGCGACCGCTGCCGCCCGGCCTGCCCGCGTGGCTTGCACCGCTGCACCGGCGCATCGCCGCCGGGGTCGAGCGACTGCCGACCGCGCCGCCGTCGTTCCTTGCCGCGAAGCTGCTCGATCGGGCCTTGCTGCCGCGGCTCCCCGAGGATGCCCGTGCGGCACTCGCGGGCCGGTGCGTCGAGCTCGCCGTCAGCGACTTCGGCATCCGCGTGCGCTTGCAGCTCGAAGCGGGGCGCTTCGCTGCCGCGGGCGACAGCACGCCTCCCGTACTGCGCATCGTGGCGCCGACCGCGAGCTATTGGCGACTCCTGCGCGGTGAGGAGGATCCGGACCGGCTCTTCTTCGAACGCGCCCTGGTGATGGAAGGCGACACCGAGCTCGGGCTCGTCATCAAGAACACGCTCGACGCGATCGGCCCCCTCTGGAAGCCCGCTGGGCGCTGATCGCGAGAAGCGCATGGCGTCGCGCGAAGCTTCCGCCCGCCGTCGGGGCTGACCCGCCGGCCGCAGCTCGGGTCCGGTTCGCGCCCAATCGGGAGTCCTCAGGGACCTCGCGACGACTGGATCCGCTGCGCGATTCGCGACGCCGCCGGCCCCGCGTGCCCGAAGAAGCGCTGGAAGCCGGAGCACAGGTAGTTGAGGCCCGGCTCGCCGTCGGGCGTCCGCAGCAGCCGGTCCTTCGGGCACCCGCCCCAGCAATCGCGCAGGAAGCTGCAGTGCCGGCAACGGGCGGGCAGGGCCTCGGACTTCGCGTATCCGAACTTCACCTGCGCAGGCGAGAACACCATGTCGCCGAGCGAGCCGTCGTGGATGTTGCCGAGCCGGTACTCCGGGTACACGTAGTGATCGCAGGCGTAGACGCTGCCGTCGTGCTCGAGCGCCACGCCCTTGCCGCAGAATTCGTTGTGCACGCAGACCTGTGCCGGCAATCCCATCCGCTGCGCAACCAGCGTCTCGCAGAAGCTCACGAGCACCTTGCCGACATCGCGCGCGAGCCACTCGTCCCATAGCTTGCACAGGAAGTAACCGTACTCATCGGGATCGACCGACCAGTCGGTCACGATCGAGTTCGCGTGGCCGGGCCTGGCCTCCGGGGTTCCGATGACTGGCGCTCGCGCCGCATCACCGTACTGCGGGGCCGTCGTCGCGAAGTCCCGCGACTCGACGATCGGTATGAACTGCAGGTACGTCGAGCCCAGCTCGCGGCGCAGGAACCGGTAGACGTCGAGCGGTCGCGTCGCGTTGTAGCGGCTCACGCAGGTCAACGTGTTGAACGGCACGCCGAAACGCTTGAGCAGCTTCGCGGCGGCGAACACCCGATCGAAGGTTGGCGCTCCCCTCTTCGTCACGCGACAGCGATCGTGGATCTCGCGCGGCCCGTCGATCGACAGGCCCACGAGGAAGCGATGTTCCTTGAGAAAGCGCGCCCAGTCCTCGTCGAGCAGCGTGCCGTTGGTCTGCAGGTCGTTCTCGATGCGCTGCGTCCCCTTGGTGTACTTGTGCTGCAGCGCGACGACCTTGCGGAAGAAGTCGAGACCGCAGAGCGTGGGCTCGCCGCCTTGCCACGAGAAGACCACCTCGTCGCCGGTCACGCTGTGGATGTAGTCGCGCACGAAGCGCTCGAGCGTGTCGTCGTCCATCTTGCCGAGACCGGGGCCGTGCGGCAGGTCGGGCTTCGAGAGATAGAAGCAGTAGGTGCAATCGAGGTTGCAGGCCGCACCCGCGGGCTTCGCCATCACGTGGAACCGTCGCTTCGCGCGCGTCCCCAGCCATTGCGGCACCTGGTAGGGATCGCCGGGCGGCCGGGAGAAATCGGGAGTCGTCACGATACGGAGCGAGGAAGATCGGGCACTCCGTCACCATAGGCCCGGGGCCGCGCCGGACTCCTTGTCCTTCGTCAACCGGACTGGCTGTGCCTGACCGGCGGACGGGCCTGTCGCGGATTGCACCGACCCTGCGACCCACTCCTCCGGCAACGCGCGCCGCGAAGGGCGGTTTCTTCAGCCGAGCAGGAAGTCGGCGAGCTCCACGAAGCCCGCCCCGGCCTCGTGCGCGGTGACGTAGCGCGGCGGCGTGGCGATGCGGTCGAGGAACGGCACGACGTTGGCGACCCCCACCGCATTGGGGAAGTATCCGAACATCGGCGCATCGTTGGGCGAGTCGCCGGCGAACAGGTAGTGTGCGCGCCCCGCATCGAGGTCGACGCCGAAGGCTTCGCGCAGCAGCGTTCGCGTCATGCCGAGCTTGTCGTAGGCGCCGAACCAGCCGTTGACGTGGATCGAGCTCACCTTTGCCGTCATCCCCTGCGCCTGCATCAGCGCGACGATGCGATCGACCTCGCCGCGCGGCAACGGCGGCACGTCCTCGCAGAAGTCGATCGCGAGGTCGCATTCGCGATAGTGCTGGTCGGAGGCGAGTGCGGAGCCCGGCACCGCGGCCAGGATCTCCTGCCCGATGCTGCCGAGGCGCGCACGCTGCTCGCGGCGGGTGGCGTCGTCGACGATGAAGCGGCGCAGGAGCTGGCGGCGGGTGGCGTCGTAACGCATGAAGAACGCGCCGTTCTCCCCCACCACGGCGTCCACCGGCCACATGCGCGCGATGTGATCGCACCAGCCGGCCGGACGTCCCGTGATCGGCACCACGAGCTTGCCGGCGGCACGCAGGCGCGCGAGGGCTGCATAAGCGTCGGGCGTGAGTCGGCCGTGCGTGGTGATCGTGTCGTCGATGTCGGCGAGCACGCCGCGGATGCCGCGCCGCACCGCCTCGGGCATGTCCGCGAGGGGGACCATCGCTGACCGTGCATGCATCGGGGGCCCGCCGGCGGTGCCTTCGCCCGTCACGGCCGGGGAGGCCCGGCCGTGAGCCACCTCGGCACCGGCGGCGGCTGCCAGCGTGCGAGCGCGGGAAAGACGTCGTCGACCGAGCGCACGACCTCGACCATCGTGCGGTGCTCGGGCTTGAGAAAGCCGTCGTCCACGCCGCGATCGACCTGCGCGAGGAAGCTGTCGAAGTAGCCCTCGATGTTCACCAGCACGAGCGGCTTCACGTGGATGGCGAGCTGGTTCCAGGTGGCCATCTCGCAGAATTCGTCGAACGTGCCGAAGCCGCCGGGCAGCGCCACGAACGCATCGGCCTGCCCCGCCATGAGCTTCTTGCGCTCGTGCATCGTGGGCACCACGGTGAGCCTGGTGAGCCCGGGGTGACCCACCTCACCCACCATGAGCTGCTCGGTGATGATGCCGATCACCTCGCCTCCAGCGGCAAGCGCGGCCTCCGCCGCAACCTTCATGAGACCTACGCTGCCGCCGCCGTACACCAGCGCGACGCCGCGCGCGGCGAGCATCCGGCCGAAGGCCGCCGCCGCCACCGCGTACGCGGGACGCGTCCCGGCACTCGAGCCGCAGAAAAGGCAAATGCGCTTCATCGTTTCTCCGCAAGGTACGCCGCGACAGCATCGCGCTGCGCCTGCTGCATCGGCAGGCCGCACTTCGTGCGCCGCCACAGCACGTCGTCGGCGGTGCGCGCCCATTCCTCGCGCACGAGATGGTCGACTTCGCGCGCGGTGAGGCCCGCGCCGAAGTCCCTGCCGAGATCAGCTGCGGACCGGGCGTCGCCGAGGATCGCGAGGGCGCGCGTGCCGTGACGCCAGGCGAGACCGTGCAGCACCTCGCGCGCGAGGCCGGGATAGCGGCGCGCGAGCTCGGCTTCCCACGCTGCCGGATCGCGCTGCGGCAGGTCGCCTCCCGGCAGAGGCACGCCGGCGGTCCATTCGCCCTTGATGCCGGGGAAGTACGGGGCAAGCTCGCGCAGCGCGTGCTCGGCAAGCTTGCGATAGGTGGTGATCTTTCCGCCGAAGGACGACAGCACCGGGGCACGGTCCGACCCGGGCGGACCGTCGAGGGCGTCGACTTCGAGCACGTAGTCGCGCGTGACCGCCGACGGATCGGCCGAACCGTCGTCGTACAACGGGCGCACGCCGCTGTAGTCCCACACGATGTCCGCTTGCGCCAGCGGGCGGTCGAGGTAGCTGTTGACGAGATCGAGGAGGTAGCGCGTTTCCGCCTCCGAGATGCGAGGATGCTCGAAGGCCTCGACCGTGATGTCGGTGGTCCCGATGAGCGAATAGCGCTCCTGGTAGGGAATCACGAAGACGATGCGGTTGTCGGCGTTCTGCAGGATGTAGGCGTGCGTCCCGCCGTGCACCCGCGGCACCACGATGTGGCTGCCCTTCACATGACGCACGCTGCCTTCGCCTGCTCGCGCCGGCCGCACGAGGTCGAGCACCTCCTTGACCCACGGCCCGGCCGCGTTCACGAGCGCGCGCGCCATCACCTCCGTGGTGCCGCCGTCTTCGGTGGCGATTCTGGCGCGCCAGAGCGTGTCGTCGCGATGCGCAGCGACGAGCTTCGTGCGCACGCGTATGTCGGCGCCACGCGCCTTCGCGTCGAGCGCGTTCGCCACCACGAGGCGTGCATCGTCGACACGCGCGTCGGAATACACGAAGCCCTTGTGAAAGCGCGGCTTCAACCCCGCGGCGTAGGGGCTGCCGGCTAGATTCACGCCGAACGACTTCGGCAGCGTCTTGCGCCCGCCCAGGTGGTCGTAGAGGAAGAGGCCGGTGCGGATCATCCACGCCGGGCGCAGATGCGGTTCGTGCGGCAGCACGAAGGCGAGCGGCTGCACGAGATGCGGCGCGATGGCAAGCAGCACCTCGCGCTCGGCGAGCGCCTCGCCGACCAGGCGGAACTCGTAGTACTCGAGATAGCGCAGGCCGCCGTGGATCAGCTTGGTGCTCCACTGCGAGGTCGCGGAGGCGAGATCGCCCTGCTCCACGAGCAGCACCGACAGGCCGCGTCCGGCGGCGTCGCGCGCGATCCCGGCACCGTTGATGCCGCCGCCGATGACGAGAAGATCGTGAACGGGCGCGCTCAAGAAGGCGTGACGAGGGGAGGACGGGACGGGACGCAGGCGGCGGGCACCGCTGGCGCCTGCCGGGATTCTACCGGATGCGCTACGATGGTCGCTGATCTTGGACGCCTCCGCATGAACATCCCCGACGAGATCCGCGCGCTGGACGCCGACATGCGCCAGTGGCGCCACCACCTCCACGCGCATCCGGAGACCGCGTTCGAGGAGACGGCAACCAGCGCCTTCGTGGCCGACAAGCTCGCAGGCTTCGGCCTCGAGGTGCACACCGGGCTCGCCGGCACCGGCGTCGTGGGCGTGCTGCGCCACGGCGCTTCCCCGCGCGCCATCGGCCTGCGTGCCGACCTCGATGCCCTGCACATCCACGAGAAGTCCGGCGTGCCGCACGCCTCGCGCCACGAGGGCAAGATGCACGCCTGCGGCCACGACGGACACACCACGATGCTCCTGGGCGCCGCGAGTGCGCTCGCGCAGCGACGCAGCTTCGACGGCACCGCGTACTTCATCTTCCAGCCCGCGGAAGAGAACGAGGGGGGCGGCCGGGTGATGGTGGAGCAGGGCCTCTTCGATCGCTTCCCGATGCAGGCGGTGTACGGCATGCACAACTGGCCCGAACTGCCCCTGGGCCGCATGGCCCTGCGCGCCGGGCCGCTCATGGGCGCCTACGACATCTTCGAGATCGTCGCCACCGGGCGCGGGGCTCACGCGGCCATGCCGCACCTCGGACGCGACCCGATGCCGTTCGCGGCGCACGTGATCAACGCGCTACAGACCATCGTTGCGCGCAACCTGCATCCGCTGGAAGCGGGTGTGGTGAGCGTCACGCAGGTCCACGGCGGCGACACCTGGAACGTGATCCCGCAGGAGGTCGTGCTCCGCGGCACCGTGCGCTCGTTCCTGCCCGCCGTGCAGGATCTCATCGAGCGCCGCATGCGCGAGATCGTGCAAGGTCTTGCCGCCACCTTCGACATGACCGCCACGCTGCGCTACGAGCGGCGCTATCCGGCCACGGTCAACAGCGAGGCGGAAACGGGTCACGCGCTCGCCGCCGCCACCGCGCTCCTGGGTGCGGCCAACGTCGACACCCATCCCACGCCGTCGATGGGCTCGGAGGACTTCGCTTTCATGTTGCAGGCTCGGCCCGGGTGCTACGTGTGGCTCGGCGGCGGTCGCGGCGCCCACACGCCCAACCTGCACAACCCCCACTACGACTTCAACGACGAGGCGCTTTGCATCGGCGCCTCGTACTGGGTCACGCTGGCGGAGGCGCAACTGCCGGCGGGGCGCTGACCTCCCGCGCTGCGCACCGCTGGCGCGAGCGCAAGAACACGCTGGCGCCGTCCCGACCCAAGATCCGCCTCTCGCGCCCTTCCCGCCGCGGCGCGAGCGTTGCCCCCTGCCGCGAATCCCGGCAACCGTGGCGCGTCGATGACGCCCGTCAACATCCGGGGCCGGGACGCGCGTATCATGGATAACGCGAACAGTTCGCATTTGTATTGACGACTCGGGTTTGCCCGGGTACTGTCCGCCACCTCCACCACCTCTCGCCCACCATGTCCAGACCGTCCTTCCTTGCCGCCCTGCTCACCGTGGCCGGGCTCGCTGCCTCCGCCGTCCACGCCGCGGAAGAGCCCGTGCTCAATCTGTACTCCGCCCGCCACTACCAGACCGACGAGGCGCTCTACAACGACTTCACCAAGGCCACCGGCATCCGGATCAATCGCATCGAGGCCGGCGACGAGCAGCTCCTGGAGCGTCTGAAGACCGAAGGCGCCAACAGCCCCGCCGACGTGCTGCTGATCGTCGACGCCGCCCGCCTGTGGCAGGCCCAGCAGCTCGGCCTGTTCCAGCCCGTCAAGTCCGAGATCCTCGCCACGCGCATTCCGACCAAGTTCCGCGATCCCAACGGCAATTGGGACGGCTTCTCGTATCGCGCCCGGGTGATCATCTACGACAAGGCGAAGATCAAGCCGGCGGACGTCGCCACCTACGATTCGCTCGCCGATCCCCGGCTCAAGGGTCAGCTCTGTGTGCGCTCGGGAAGCCATCCCTACAACCTCTCGCTCCTGGGCTCGCAGATCGCGCACCTCGGTCCGGAGAAGGCGCAGGCGTGGGCGAACGGCATCGTCGCCAATCTCGCGCGCACGCCGAAGGGCGGGGACACCGACCAGATCAAGGCGGTGGCTGCGGGCGAGTGCAGCGTGGCGCTCGCCAACTCGTACTACTACGCGCGACTCATGCGCTCGAGCAAGCCGGAGGACAAGGAGATCGTGGCGAAGACCGGGCTCGTGTGGCCCGACCAGAATGGCGCCGGCACGCACGTCAACATCTCCGGGGCCGGCGTCATGAAGAGCGCGCCGCATCCGGGCAACGCGACGAAGTTCCTCGAGTACCTCGCCAGCGACGAAGCCCAGCGCTACTTTGCCAACGGCAACAACGAATGGCCGGTGGTCGCGAGCGTGTCCATCGCCGGCCACGCCCTCGAACCGCTCGGCAAGTTCAAGATCGATCCGCTGCCCATCGCGACGCTCGGCAAGAACACCCCCGAGGCGCAGAAGATCGCCGACCGCGCCGGGTGGAAGTAGCCGCGGCTGGATGAGGCTCGCTCCGGTGTGAAGGGGCCGGGCCCATGCGGGTGACGTCGAACGCTGCGGAGGATCGCGCGGTGTAGAGTTCGACATGGCACGAGCGCGGCGCATGCTGACGCTGGGCGTGGTGGCGGTGATTCTGACCGCCCTCGCGGGCTGGTTCGTGCACCAGCGCACGGGCTCTCGCGCCGCCACGCCGCACGTGGAGTCCGCGGTGCCGGTCACCCTTGCCGCCGTGGGACGGCACGACGTTCCCGTAAGGCTGCACGCGATCGGCGTCATCGAACCCTTCGCCACGGTGGCGATCAAGGCGCTCGTCGACGGACAGGTCGTCGGCGTCCACTTCGCCGAGGGAGAGGAGGTCCGTCAGGGCGCCGTCCTGTTCGAGATCGACCGGCGGCCGTTCGAAGCGCAGCTCGCGCAGGCCCAGGCCACCCTGCTCAAGGATCGCGCGGTGCTCGATCACGCCACCGCGCAGGAGAAGCGCTACAAGGATCTGCTCGCGCGGAAGTTCATCTCGCCGGACGCCTTCGGCCAGGTGAAGACGAACGCGGAGACCGCCGCCGCCCAGGTGCGCGCCGACGAGGCCGTCATCGAGGGCGTGCGGCTTCAGCTCGACCACTGCACGATCCGCGCCCCGATCACCGGCTACGCCGGCAAGATCATGATCCAGCGCGGCAACCTGGTGAAGGCGAACGACACGAATGCGCTCGTGGTCATCAACCAGGTGCGGCCGATCTACGCGTCGTTCGCGATCCCCGAGCAGGATCTCGACCCCGTTCGCAGGTACCAGGCAGACGGCGAGCTTCGGGTCACCGCGTCGGCGGCGAGCCCGGGCAGCGCAGGCGTCGCCGGAAAGCTGACGTTCATCGACAACACGATCGATGCCGCAACGGGGACGATCAGGCTCAAGGCGGAATTCCCCAATGCCGACAAGGCGCTCTGGCCGGGCCAGTTCGTCAACGTCGTGCTGACGCTGACGCAGGAGCGCAACGCGGTGGTCGTGCCCGCGATCGCCGTGCAGAACGGCCCCAACGGGCAGTACGTGTTCGTCGTCGGGCCCGACCGGCGCGCCGCACTGCGGGACGTGAAGATCGAGCGCACGGAGGGCAACGATGCGGTGGTTGCCTCCGGGATCGCGCCCGGCGAACAGGTGGTGACTGCCGGCCAGCTCCGTCTCGCCCCCGGTGTGCCGGTGACGATCGACAGCGCGAAGGGCGTGTGAGCATCTCGGAGCTGTTCGTCCGCCGCCCGGTCATGACCGTGCTGGTCATGACCGGCATCCTCATCTTCGGCGTCGTCGGCTACCGGCTGTTGCCGGTCAACGCACTCCCCAACGTCGACTTCCCGACGTTCCAGGTCCGGGCGCAGCTTCCCGGGGCGAGCCCCGACACGATGGCCTCGGCGGTCGCCGCACCGCTCGAGAAGCAATTCTCCACGATTGCCGGCGTCGACTCGATGACCTCCACGTCGAGCAACGGCCTCACCACGATCGTGCTGCAGTTCGCGCTCGATCGCAACATCGATGCCGCGGCACAGGACGTGCAGTCGGCGATCGCCGCCGCGGCGCGCCAGCTCCCGTCGTCGATGCCCGCGCCTCCGACCCAGCGCAAGGTGAATCCCTCGGACTTCTCGATCCTCCTCCTCGCCCTCACGTCGCGGACGCAGCCGCTATCGACGGTCGACGACTACGCGGAGAACAACCTCGCGCAGCAGATCTCGACGGTGAGCGGCGTCGCGCAGGTGCTCGTGTTCGGGTCGCAGGAATACGCGGTCAGGATCCAGCTCGATCCGAACCAGCTCGCGTCGCGCAACATCGCGCTGACCGACATCGAGCAGGCCGTCGGCAGCGCCAACGTCAACCTGCCGACCGGAACCCTCTACGGCCCGCACCGCGCGACGTCGGTGACGGCGACCGGACAGCTCATGGACGCCCGGGCCTATGCGCCGCTGATCGTCGCCTACCGCAACGGCGCGCCGGTGCGGCTCGACCAGATCGGGCGGGTCATCGACAGCGTGCAGAACGACAAGTCGGCCGCCTGGTACAACGGCACGCGCGGCGTCGTGCTCGCGATCTACCGCCAGCCCGGCACCAACACGATCGAGGTCGTCGACGCGGTCAAGCGCATCCTCCCGTCGTTCCAGGCGACGCTTCCCCCGTCGATCGGGCTGTCGGTCCTCTACGACCGCTCGGAATCGATCCGCGAATCGGTGCGCGACGTCCAGTACACGCTCCTGCTCGCACTCGGCCTCGTCGTGCTGGTGATCTTCGCCTTCCTGCGCAGCGTGCGTGCCACGCTCATCCCGAGCCTCGCCCTGCCGCTGTCGATCATCGGCACCTTCGCGGTGATGCACGTGCTCGGCTATTCGCTCGACAACATCTCCCTGATGGCCCTGACGCTGTGCGTCGGCTTCGTCGTCGACGATGCGATCGTGATGCTGGAGAACATCACCCGCCATATGGAGATGGGCGAGTCGCGGATGGAAGCGACGCTCTCCGGGGCGAAGGAGATCGGCTTCACCATCGTGTCGATGACGCTGTCGCTCGTCGCGGTGTTCATCCCGGTGCTGTTCATGGGCGGCATCCTCGGGCGTCTGCTGCACGAGTTCGCCGTCACGATCATGGTCGCCGTGCTGATCTCGGGCTTCGTATCGCTGACGCTCACTCCGCTGCTGTGCAGCCGCATCCTGAAGGTCGACCGCGAGGTCCGCCACGGGCACGTGTACGCGGTGTCCGAGCGCTTCTTCGACGCGATGCTCGCCGGCTACCGGCGTGGGCTCCGCTGGACGCTCGACCATCACCGCTTCGTGATGCTGGTGTTCGCCGCGCTGTTCATCGCCACCGGCTTCCTGTTCGCCGGGATGCCGAAGGGCTTCCTGCCCGGTGACGACGTCGGACAGCTGTTCGTGATCACCGAAGCCGCGCAGGACATCTCGTTCGACGCGATGGCGAGCCTGCAGCAGCAGGTCTCGGCGATCGTCCGCAGGAGCCCGTACGTCGAGAACGTGATGGCCTTCGCGGGCGCCGGCGGACCCACGGGCTCGCTCAACAACGGCCGGCTGTTCGTGACGCTGAAGCCGCGCAACGAACGCCCGCCCGCCGACGAGGTCGTGCGGGAGCTGCGCCCGAAAGTGCAGACGATTCCGGGAATCCGCGCCTACGTGCAGAACATCCCGGCGATCCGCATCGGGACGCTGACCAAGAGCCAGTACCAGTACACGCTCCAGGGAACGAACACCGCCGAGCTCTATGCATGGGCGCCGCGCGTCGAGGCCGCCATCGCGAAGCTGCCGGGGCTCCTCGACGTCACCTCCGACCTCCAGATCACGCAGCCGCAGATCAGCGTCGACATCGACCGCAACAAGGCATCGGCGCTCGGCGTCTCGGCGGAGGCGATCGAGAAGACGCTCTACGACGCCTACGGCTCGCGCCAGGTGTCGACGATCTACGGCACCACCAACCAGTACTGGGTCATCATGGAGCTGCTGCCGCGCTACCAGACCGACCCGTCGGTGCTGTCGATGCTCTACGTACGCTCGAACACCGGCGCCCTGGTCCCGCTCAACGCGGTGGCGACGCTGAAGCCGGCGATCGGCCCGCTCGCGATCACTCACCTCGGCCAGCTTCCGTCGGTGACGATTTCGTTCGATACGCAGCCCGGAGTGGCGCTGTCGCAGGCCATCGGGGAGATCGACCGCGCGACCGCGGCGATGCGGCTGCCGGCATCGATCAACGGCTCCTACCAGGGCTCGGCACAGGCGTTCCAGGCATCGCTGCAGGGGATGGGGGCGCTGCTGGTGATGGCGATCTTCGTCATCTACCTGGTGCTCGGCATCCTCTACGAGAGCTTCGTCCACCCGCTGACGATCCTCTCCGGACTGCCGACCGCGGGCCTGGGCGCGCTGGTCACGCTGCTCCTGTTCGGCGAAGTGCTCGACATGTATGCGTTCGTCGGCATCATCATGCTGATCGGCATCGTCAAGAAGAACGCGATCATGATGATCGACTTTGCGATCGACGCACAGCGCAATCAGGGCAAGGCGGCGGCGGAAGCGATCTTCCAGGCGTGCATCACGCGCTTCCGCCCGATCATGATGACGACGATGGCGGCCCTGATGGGGAGCCTGCCGATCGCGCTCGCGCTGGGAGCCGGCGGCGCCGCGCGCCGCTCGCTCGGCATCGCCGTGGTCGGAGGGCTCGTGTTCTCGCAGTTCCTGACGCTGTTCATCACGCCGGTGATCTACGTCCATTTCGAGCGCTTGCGAAACTGGTTCGCCGCGCGAGACGGGCAAGCAGCATGATGGGCACGAGGCCGACGAGCACGATGGCCAGCGACGGGACCGCTGCCTCGGCGAGCCGCTCGTCGCGGGCGAGCTGGTACGCCTGGGTGGCGAGCGTGTCGAAGTTGAACGGCCGCAGGACGAGGGTTGCCGGCAGCTCCTTCATCACGTCCACGAAGGCGAGCAGGAGCGCAGCCGCCACGCTGCGCAGGAGCAGCGGCGCGTGCACGCGGAGCAGCGTTCCGGAGACGCCGACGCCGAGGCTGCGCGCCGCCGCATCCATGGCCGGCGTGATGCGCGCGAAGCCGGGCTCCACGGCATTCCAGGCGACCGCGAAGTAGCGCACGACGTAGGCATACACGAGCGCCACGATGGTGCCGGTGAGAAGCAAGCCGGGCGAGACCCCCGTCGCGCTGCGGCGCCAGTCGGCGTAGCTCGCGTCCAGCGCGCCGAGCGGCAGCAGCAACCCCACGGCAAGCACGGTGCCCGGCACCGCGTAACCCAGCGTGAGCGCGCGGCTCGCGGCCCGCATGGGCAGTCCCGGATTGAGGCGCAGCGCATACGCCACGACGATGGCGAGCACCACGCACACGACCGCGGCCACGCCGGCAGCGGCGAGGGTGTTGCCCATCCAGGTGAAGAAGCGCGGATCGAAGGCGATGTCCGGATCGGCCTGGACGAGACGCAGCAGGATCAGCACCGGCAGCGCGAAGCCGACGGTGACCGCGATGGCACACACGCCCGTCGCGGCCAGCGCCGGAAGGCCGCGCAGCGTCTCGCGCGTCCCATCGGTCAGCGCGCGCCCGCGCGCGGCCGCATGCGTGCGGCCCGCGCCCCGGCTCGCACGTTCGAGCACGATCACGGTCACCACGAAGACGAGGAGCGCGGTGGCGAGCTGGGCCGCCGCGGCGCGGTCGCCCAGGTTGAACCACGCGCGATAGATACCCGTGGTGAACGTGGGCACGCCGAAGTACGACACGGTGCCGAAGTCGGCGAGCGTCTCCATCAGCACCAGCGCCGCCCCGGCCGCGATGGCCGGACGCGCCAGCGGCAGGTCCACGCGCAGGAACGCCTGCCGGCGCGACAGCCCCAGCGTGCGCGCCGCCTCCATCAGCGAACGCGGCCGCTCGAGGAATGCCACGCGGGTGAGCAGATACACGTAGGGAAAGAGCGCGAAGGTGAAGACCACCGCGGCGCCCGGCAGCGTGCGCACGTCGGGGAACCAGTAGTCGCCGCGGGCCAGCCCGAAGGTGCTGCGCAGCGCCGTCTGCACCGGGCCCGCATACTGCAGGAAGTCGGTGTACGCGTACGCCATCACGTACGCCGGCATGGCGAGCGGCAGCAGGAGCGCCCATTCGAAAACACGGCTGCCCGGAAAGCGGTGCCGCGCCACGATCCAGCCGCACGCGGTGCCGCCCACCACGACGCCCATGCCGACGAGCACCATGAGCAGCAGTGTATTGGTGATCATCTCGGGCATCACCGTCGTGAGAAGATGCGCCCAGGTCGCGCCCGCACCGGGGGCGAAGCCGCGAGTGATCACGGCCATGGTGGGCAGCGCCGCGACCAACGCCACCACCAGGGCGCCGCCCGCCAGCCACGATGCGCTAGTGCGCATGCCGGTTTTCCTTCGCGCGCGCGCGGCCTGGCGTGATCATGCGAGATTATAGGTACGCCGCACGCTCCTCGATGACGCCATCGGACCACCTCCCCCTGCCCCGTTTTCGCCCTGACCCCCGCGCCCCGCGATGGCCGTCGCCCTGACCGTCAGCAACGTCACGCACGCCTACGGCCGCACGCCCGTGCTGCGCGATTTCAGTTTCACGCTCGCGCCCGGCGCGATCGGCTGCCTTCTGGGCCCGTCGGGCTGCGGCAAGAGCACGCTGCTGCGCTGTGTCGCGGGTTTCGAGCCCGTGCGCGGCGGGGAGATCGCGCTCGGACCGGCCACGCTGTCGACCCCCTCGATGATCGTCGCGCCGGAACGGCGCAGCATCGGCATGGTGTTCCAGGACTTCGCGCTCTTTCCGCATCTCACCGTGGCGGAGAACGTCGGCTTCGGTCTCGGACGGCGACCGGCCGAGCAACGGGCAGCGCGCGTGCACGCCATGCTCGACCTCGTCGGCATGCAGGGAGAAGCCGCGCGCTATCCGCACGAGATCTCCGGCGGCCAGCAGCAGCGGCTGGCCCTGGCGCGCGCGCTGGCGCCCGCCCCCGGCCTCCTGCTCCTCGACGAGCCCTTCTCGAGTCTCGACGTGGACCTGCGGGAGCGGCTCTCGCTCGAGGTGCGCGCGATCCTGCAGGCCACCGGCACCACCGCGCTCCTCGTGACGCACGACCAGCGCGAGGCCTTCGCCTTCGCCGACGTCGTGGGCGTCATGCGCGACGGCAGCCTCGAGCAATGGGCGAGCGCCTACGACCTCTACCACCAGCCGCGCACGCGCTTCGTCGCGGACTTCGTCGGCGAGGGCGTCTTCGTGCGCGGCACGGCAGAGGGCTCGACCGTCAGCACCGAGTTGGGCCCGCTCGCGCTCACGCAGCCCGTGCCCGCGCGCGCCACGGTCGACGTGCTCCTGCGTCCCGACGACGTGGTGCACGAGGACCATGCCCCGCAGCGCGCACGCATCGTCAGCAAGGCGTTTCGCGGCGCCGACTTCCTCTACACGCTCGCGCTGCCCTCGGGCACCCGCGTGCTCTCGCTCGTGCCGTCACATCACGACCATGCGATCGGCGAGTCGATCGGGATCCGGCTCGACGCGGAGCACGTGGTGGCGTTCGCGGCGCGCTGACGGCGCTACCTCGGCACCACCCGCAGCAGCCTCCCGTCGTCGGCGTCGGTCAGCAGGTAGAGATAGCCGTCCGGGCCCTGCACCACGTCGCGCACCCGCCCCACGTCCGGCAGGTAGCGCGTCTCCGATACCACCTGCCCCTTGTCGAGTACGAGCCGCACCAGCGCACCCGGCGTGAGCGACCCCACGAAGAGGTTCCCCCGCCACCCCGGATAGCGGTCTCCCGTATTGAACGCAGCCCCCGACGGCGCGATCACCGGATCCCAGTAGTAGACGGGCTGCTCCATGCCCGCCCTGGCCGTGCCCTCGCCGATCTTCACGCCCGAGTAGTCGACACCGTAGGTGATCACCGGCCAGCCGTAGTTCTTCCCCGCTTCCGGATGATTGAGCTCGTCGCCGCCTCGCGCGCCGTGCTCCACGGTCCACAGTTGCCCCGTCGCGGGATCGAGCGCCGCGCCCTGCACGTTGCGATGCCCGTACGACCAGATCTCGGAACGGGCGCCGGTGCGCCCCACGAACGGATTGTCCTTGGGGATCGAGCCGTCGGGATTGATGCGCACGACCTTGCCGACGGTGGTGCCCAGGTCCTGCACGTACTGGCGCCCGATGTAGCGATCGCCGGTGGTCACGAAGAGCGTGCCGTCGCGCGCGAACACGAGACGCGAGCCCCAGTGGTTGCGGCTGCCGCTGATCTTGGGCACCTGCCGCCAGATGACCTCGAGGTTGTCGAGACGCGCATCGTCGAGCACGCCGCGGGCGACCGCGGTGCCTGCGCCACCGTCGCCGGCTTCGGAGAAGCTCAGGTAAACGAAACGGTCGCGCTCGAAGGCCGGGGACAGCGCGACGTCGAGCAGGCCGCCCTGGCCCCCGGCCGCGACCTTCGGCGTGCCGGTTACCGTACGCCGGGACTTGCCGTCCCGGTCGAGGAGCAGCAGCGCACCGGAACGTTCCGTGACGAGCATGCGACCGTCGGGCAGGAAGGCGAGCCCCCACGGATGGTCGAGCCCGCGCGCGACCTCCACCGTGGTGATGGGACCATCGACGGTCGAGGGCGTCGGCGAGCGGGGCGCCTGCGCCACGGCGTGCGTGGCCAGTGCCATGACGAGCAGCGCGAGCGCGCTGCGCAGCGGTGTGGGGTAGCCGGAGCGGGTGTTCATGCACGCATGCTACCGGACGACGGCCCGCCCGCGCGCTAACCATCCTTTCGGGTTGAAAAACTCGAGAGGCCCTTACCTGCTCTGTTGAAACAGCCAATTCCTGGCCGGCTCCAGAAGATAAGCGTGATCGAACGAGTACATATGTTCAGATCCCTTGGATTCTGCCAAATAACGAGGCGGAGCAACCGTGCCCGGCGTAAACCGAATGAAGTTTATGGGGAGTCCTTTCGCCAGCAGATCCGCTGCCAATTCATCCTGCTGCGCCTGCGGGAGATTTGCCGGGAACTCCACCTCTGCGTACTTTGCTCCAAGTGAGGCCAGCAATTCTCCAAGGTCGTGCATTCCGGCCGACGCTTTGGCATCTCCAGCAGACACGACATAGATGAAGCGATCTTTCGCCAAAGGTGCGAGGACCTTCGTGTCCCACTGACTGCCCACGAACATGGACGAGGCAAACAGGTTCTGGTCTGTCGCATTCAAGTAGAACGAGATCATTCCGCCCATTGACTGGCCAGTAGCGTAAACCCTGTTGGGATCAACGTCGTATTCCGCAATGATCTTCCTGATCAGGCGATGGGCGACTCCAACCTCGTCGCTGATCTGCCAGTTATCGTTCGTGGCCCATTCCGGACCTGCGAACGAAGGAACCAGTACATACGCAGGGTGCTTTGCCTGACTGGCTTCGGTAGCCCATACGATGCCCCCATACCCCTGCATCAGGGGCGCCTTTACGCCCTTGCCGACAGTGCTCGCGTCTGCGATGAACACGACCAGGGGAAATTTCTGTCCAGTTTCATGACCCTTGGGAACATACAGGCTGTATTCCATCGTCCGCCCTGTCGACTCGTCGGCATAGCGGAGCGTTCTGAAAGTTGGAGCAACTTGATCCCTGGTCGTGATCAGAGCGCTGTCATAACCCTTATCTGCCCCACCATAGGATGCATCCCACTGAGCTTGTGGCTCAGTGGACTTCGTTGCTGCCGGTGTTGCGTCGATCCGCTGCCCTTCCGGACCGCACCCGGACAACAGAAGGGCCGCCAACATCAAGGGTAGCGTGATCTTCATTACCGGTTGCCTCGTGAAGTATGGGAAGAGCCTGACCGAGGGCGATCGCTTTCGCTCCGGGCACCGGTGAATCGCCGGCCCGCGCGCGTCGAGCGAGCTCGATCGCGTCGGGCAGGCAGTGACGGCCCCTCCTGCCGGGCGCCAGGGCCACCGCGGCCGCTTCAACCCTCCGGCTTCGTCATCGCCTTGGGATCGATCCAGCGATCGAAGTCGGCATCGCTCACCACGCCGAGCGAGCGAGCGGCCTCGCGCAGCGACGTTCCCTCGCGATGCGCCTTCAGCGCGATCTTCGCCGAGTTCTCGTAGCCGATGTGCGGGTTGAGCGCGGTCACGAGCATGAGCGACTCCTCCACGTTGCGCCGGATGCGCTCGCGGTTCGGCTCGATGCCGCGGGCGCAGCGCTCGTCGAAGGAGCGGATCCCGTCGGCCAGGAGCTCGATCGATTCCATCACGTTGTGCAGAATCACCGGCTTGAACACGTTGAGCTGGAAGTGCCCCTGCGTGCCCGCGAAGGCCACCGCGGTATCGTTGCCGAACACCTGCGCCGCGACCATCGTGAGCGCCTCGCTTTGCGTGGGATTGATCTTGCCCGGCATGATCGACGAGCCGGGCTCGTTGTCCGGGATCGTGATCTCACCGAAGCCGGCGCGCGGACCGCTCGCATACAGGCGGACGTCGTTGGCGATCTTCATCGCGATGCCGCCCAAGGTGCGCAACGCCGCGCTGGCGTTGACCATGGCATCGTGTGCGGAGAGGGCGGCGAACTTGTTGTGCGCCGAGGTGAACGGCTTGCCGGTCGCCTGCGCGATATGCCGCGCCACGACCTCCCCAAAGCGGGCGGGCGAGTTGATGCCGGTGCCGACCGCGGTGCCGCCCAGCGCCAGCGGATAGAGGCTGTCGCGCGCGCCGTGCAGGAAGCGCATCCCGTCGTCGAGCTGGGCGACCCAGCCGGAGATGACCTGCCCCAGCGTGACGGGCGTCGCATCCTGCAGGTGCGTACGGCCCAGCATCACGACGTCGGCGAAGGCGTGCGCCTTGGCGTCGAGCGTGGCGCGCAACTGCTTCACTGCCGGCAGCAGCGTGCGCTCGAGTTCCTCCACCGCCGCGATGTGCATCACCGCGGGAAAGGCATCGTTCGACGACTGGCTGCGGTTGACGTCGTCGTTGGGATTGACCGGCTTCTTGCTACCGAGCGTGCCGCCAGCGAGCTGGATCGCGCGATTGGCGATCACCTCGTTGGCGTTCATGTTGGACTGCGTGCCGGAACCCGTCTGGAACACGACGAGCGGGAACTCGTCATCCCACTTGCCGTCGATGACCTCCTGCGCGGCGCGCACGATGAGGTCGGCCTTGTCCTGCGGCAGCACGCCGAGCTCCACGTTGGCGCGAGCCGCGGCCTGCTTGACGAGGCCGAACGCCCGCACCACGGGACGGCCGAAGGCGAAACGCGCGACGCCGATGGGAAAGTTGTCGATCGACCGCTGGGTCTGCGCGCCCCACAGCCGGTGCGCCGGCACCGGGACCTCGCCCAGGGCGTCCTTCTCGATACGCTTGTCGTTCATGACCTCTCCTGCTCGCGATGGCTTGCGAAAGGGTCATGATAATTCAGCTCGGCGACGGCCGAGGCAGGCTCACTCCTTCGGCATGAGCCGCTCGCGCCGGTCGTGAGCCACGAGCTTGATCACCGCGGCCGAGGCGAGGCGCGTGCGCACGTCGTCGGCCCGCGAGGTGAGCACGATGGGTACGCGCGCGCCCATCACCACGCCCGCCGCGTCCGCCCCGGCGAAGTACGTGAGCTGCTTGGCCAGCATGTTGCCCGCCTCGATGTCGGGTACGACGAGCACGTCGGCGGCGCCGGCCACGGGCGAAACGATGCCCTTGGCGCGCGCGGCGTCGAGCGACACCGCATTGTCGAAGGCGAGGGGACCGTCGAGCACGCCGCCCGTGATCTGTCCGCGCTCGGCCATCTTGCACAGGGACGCTGCCTCCGTGCTCGACAGCAGCTTGGAGTTGACCGTCTCCGCCGCCGACATGATCGCGACCTTGGGCGTCTCCACGCCGAGCACCTTGGCCAGCGCGATGGCGTTGCGGCAGATGTCGGCCTTGTCGTCGAGGTCGGGTGCGATGTTGATCGCCGCGTCGGTGATGAGAAGCAGGCGCGGATACGCCGGCACGCTCATCACGAACACGTGGCTGATGCGCCGCTCGGTGCGCAATCCGGTGCGGGACGCCACCACCGCGCCCATCAGCTCGTCGGTGTGCAGGCTGCCCTTCATCAGCGCCTCGACCTCGCCGCGCGCGGCCATCGAGACCGCGCGATCGGCGGCGGCGTGGCTGTGGCGCTCCGGCACGATCCGGTAGGGCGACAGGTCGATGCCGCCGGCCTGCGCCGCGGCGCGGATCTTCGCCTCGGGCCCCACCAGCACGGGATCGAGCAGGCGCTGGCGTGCCGCCTCGACGGCGCCGGCGAGCGACACCGGGTCGCAGGGGTGCACGACCGCGCAGGACACGGGCTGCAATCCCTCGCAGCGCGCGAAGACGCTGGCGAATCCATCGTTGCGGCGAAGGATGATCGCGGGTTCGGCGACCTGCGAGATCGCCACCGCGGCTGCGGGCGCGACGACCGTGCAGCTGCCTTCCACGAGCACCTCGCCGTCGGCGCGCACCGCGCTGCAATCGAGTTCGACGAGGCGCTCGGCCGCCTCCTTCCGCCGGACCTTGACGGTGGCGGTCAACGTGTCCCCCGCGCGCAGCCTGCCGCGATAGGTGAAGCGGGTGGAGCGGATGATGCTGCCCGGGCCGGGCAGGCGCCGGTAGAGCAACGCCGCGACGAGCGACACGGCGGCCGCCCCCGGGGCCTCGACCTGGGCCGCGACTCCCGGCCGCGCGAGATCCAGGCTGAATGCCTCGATGTCGCCGGCGGCGAGGGCGAGTGCCTCGACCTCGGTGCCGGTCAGCGTGCGCGTGACGGTCGCGCTGGCTCCGACGAGGATCTCGTCGAAGGTGTGGTTCGAATAGCGTTCGATACGAGCCTCCGGCGTCGGGGTGTTGCCTGGACGACGGAGGATATCCCGGAACGGGAGCCGGTGGACGGCCTCCGGCCGGGGACCGGGTGACTCGCCATCCCGGGTGAGATTCAGGTCGCGTCAGGGCTCATCGCCCACCTATTTGCGGCGGTTCACCCAGGAGTGGGCGCTTACAGTCCAAGCCAGGCGATGGTCGAGTTCTCGATGTCGGGATTGGGCGCGACGAATCCCTTGTATCCCACCGTCTCCAGCGCCTTCGGGTCGCGCAGGCCGACCAGCGCGTCGCGGATCTTCTGTGCCTCCTCGGCCGGAACGCGGGAGGCGACGATGAACTGCTTGATGGGAACGGGCCGCGAGCGGTAGAGCACCTTGCCCCCCTTCTCGGTCCATTTCTTCACCACCGAGTTCGCGGCCGTGGCCCCCGCCTGCGCAAAGCTGTTCTCGATGTAGAACGGCACCGCATCCTGGTATCGGGTGGTGGTGACGCGCACCTGCCCCGGTGGCGGCTGCTTTTCCTTGGTCGTGTCGATCTTCTCCACCCTGAACATGGCGCGCACCATGGCGGCAGTGATGGAATCGGGATCGGGCGTCACCAGCGTCCGGCCCTTGAGGTCGTCGAGGCCCTTCAGCGGCGAATCCTTGTCGGCAAGGATCGACACCATGTACTCGGTGTAGCCGGTCGTCCACGCCACGGCCCTGTAGCGGCCGGCCTTGATCTCGGTCATCGAGACGTGGGCCGGGTGAATGAACGCGACGTCGAACTCCTGCTTGGCGAGCCCGGCCCGCACGTCGTTGTAGGCGGGCACGACCTGCATCCGAACCCGCCGTCCCGTGGCCTTGGCGAGCACCTCGGCGATGGGCGCGAACTTGTCACGAATCTCCTTGGGCGTGGCCTGGTAGGTCACCCCTTCGGTGATGGCGAACACGAGTTCACCCTGACCGGCCGCGAGCCCCGGCGCCAGCGCACAAAGCGCTACCGCACACCATTTCCCCAGATTCATTCGAGTCCCCTCTCCGGCGCGACCGCCGTGGCCACGCTCCGCCGTCGTGCGATCTTGCACGGGCGTCTGGCTTGAAAGCAAAAGTCGTGCACCGGCGCTCGGACCATGCGCGCGGGCTGAAATTGTGGTGGACAAGTCTCGTCACCCGGGTTCTAGCTACTTTGCGGCGCAAAATTCGCGCGACGAGTTGAGGCGCTAGCGTCCATGAGTTGGCGACAGTCGCGATGTGCGCGTCGCTGATGCGGTTGGTGCCCTCGCTGGCGAGGCCCGTCCGGTCAGTCGGGCGCCGCGGCGTTCAATGCCAGTCCCATGTTGATCAGGTTGTCGGCGATCACTCCTAGTCCGACCCAGCGCTTCATGCCGTCGAGTCCTTTGTAGCGACAGCGATTGAGCCCGTGTCTACGCTTGAGCAGACTGATTCGTCCTTCGCAACCGGTACGCCAGCGCTGGGCCTCACGGAACCAGCGCTTGCGCTCGAGCAGCCTGCGTTGAGGGCTCTTGCTGCTGTGGTTGGGCATCGAGATTCGCTTTACGCCAAGCTCGCCGGTGGCCGCCTCGTTGGCGGCCGAGAAAAAGCCCGCGTCGGCCGTTACGAGTCTTGGCGCGTGGCCGAACCGCCGCAGGTGCTCCTTGACGGCCGGGACCAGCAGTTCGGAGTCGGCAGGGCGTCGATCGTAGACCTCGTAGTGGGTGATGATCTGCCGCTCGGCCTCTTGGATCTTGACCATCTTGCCGAATTCGGTGGGCTTGCCGGCCTTGCCCTTGCGGATGATTTCCGTGTGCGGCTCGAACAAGCTGACAATCTTGCCTGGTGAATGCGTATTGCCGTGGTTGATCCGTTGGCGGGTCTGGTGCATCACTTGCTGTACCCGCGGCAGCATGGTCTCGATGTAAGCGCGATGACCCTCCAACGCGATCTGTCGCAGCAAATCGACCGCGGACTTGCAGCCGCAGGCTACCTCCTGCGCGAAGCGCCGGGCCTGTCCCACCACGCGCCCAGCAATGGCCAGCAGCCGACGGTAGCACTGCTGCATGCGCTGCTTTCCCTGGTCGCTGCGACTACGCGCGGCGCGCCCGATCTGGATCAGGCAGCGCTGGGTGCTGCGGGAGCGGTCGCGCAGCACGGCACCTGCTGCGCCGGCAAGCTGGGTGATCCTCTTCATGGTGCGGGTCAACACCCGCACGCCATCACCCAGCAGCGTGGCATCGGTCGGATAGTGGATGTTGGTCTCGACCACGGTGGTGTCGACGCGCATGCGCCGGCCCACCACAATGGCACGCTCGCAGGCGGTGGCCACCAGTCGCTGGTGCAGTCGCTCGACTACCGCCGGACCCAGAGCCAGACCGATCCTGCCCAGCGTTTTCGCGTCGGGCACCTTACCGGCGCCAACATGCGTGAACTGCCGATAGACCAGATTGGCCCGCACCTCGCGCTCGAGCACACCGTAGCTCCAGTTGCGCACATGCTTGAGCACCAGCAGCCGCAGCACCACGTCGGCCGGTGTGCCGCGGCGACCTCGAGTGCGGCTATGCGTCCAGCGCCGTGCCAGCGCTTCGTACACCAGCTCGACCAGGCGCTCGTCGGTCAGCAGCTCGTCGACCTGCCGCATCCAGCCTTCCCAGAGCGCGGCGACATCCTCGGTGATCGGGCCACCGCCCGATGGCAGGGGGCAGTGGCTGCGCACGATCACCGGGGTGTCTTGGCTCGGGCCTTGGCGCGGCGGGCCTTGGTCCGCTGCTTGTCGCGGTCGAGCTCGCGCAGGAAGCGCTCGCGGTTGCCGCCCGCCAATCCGGCACCCAACTGCTGGAAGCGCAGCCAGGCTTGGTGCGATTCGCGTAGCGCCGATGCGTGGTCCGGCGGAACGTAGACCGAATGCGCCTTGCCGTCAGCGCTGTACTTCAGGTACAGATGCGGCCCGTGCCAACGCTGCGGATCCGAGGCACAGGCGCAACTTGGGTCGCCGCACTGGCGAGTGACCTCTGATAGCGAGCCCTGGATCATCGTCAGCGCTGCTTCAGTAAGCTCGGCAAGTGATCTACCCTTACCCATGTTAATAGTTAAGGTAGGTCAACATACTCAGGCTGTCAAGGCGAATGCATCAGACGGGACACCTCAGGCAGGATCGCCCGGCGCAGGCCGGAATCGGTGCGTCTGTGCACCAAACTCGTCAGCTACGGACTCAGGCGTGGGGCGGGAGGCACCGAATTTTGCGCCGCAAAGTAGCTAATCCGCGGCCTTGCGCATCGGCGCGTCCTTCACGTCGGCCTCGAACAGTTCGTGGAGCTGCGTGGCCGCTTGCGCCGAGGTCTGGATGAACTGCTTCTCGTCCTCGCCGATCGCGTACTGACGCTCGAGCAAGCCGAGGTCGTGCTTGCGGAAGATCGCCACCGCGCGCTCGGCTTGCGTGTCGGTCAAGCCGGCGGCGGCGACCAACGCGCGACGCGCGGTCTCGAGGCTCGACAGGAAGGTCTCCCGCTCGATGATCTGGACGCCGAGGTCGCGCAGGCGGAACAGGTGCACGCGATTGCGTGCCCGGGCGAGGATCGGCAGGTTCGGAAAGTGCCTGCGCACGAGTTCGGCGGTGCGGATCGACGCCTCCGGGTCATCGATCGTGAGCACGAAGAGCTTCGCATCCTGCGCACGCGCCGATTCGAGCAGCTCCAGTCGTGACGCATCGCCGTAATACACCTTGTTGCCGAAGCGGCGCACGAAGTCGACCTGCTGATAGTTCTTCTCGATCGCCGTGAACGCGATGCCCGCCATACGCAGCACGCGCGAGACGATCTGCCCGTAGCGGCCATAACCCGCGATGATCACCGGGTTGCCGGGGGCGTCGATCACGTCGAACTCCGGCTCCTTGCGCCGCTCCTGCCATCGCTCGAGCAGGCGCTCGTGGGCGGCGAAGATGAGCGGCGCGAGCAGCATCGACATCGTCACCACGAGCACGAGGAACTGCGCGGTGCGGCCGTCGAGAATGCCCTGCGTCTGAGCGACCGCGAACAGCACGAACGCGAACTCGCCTCCCTGCGCGAGCCACACCGCGATACGCTGGGCATCCGCGTTGTCGCTGCGGCCGAGGCGCGCGACGACGTAGGTGAGCACGAACTTGACCAGCAGCAACGCGGCCGCGGCACCGAGAATCGGGAGCGGCGATACGGCAAGAAGCGTCAGGTTGGCGCCCAGGCCCACCGTCATGAAGAAGAGTCCGAGCAAGAGGCCCTTGAATGGCTCGACGTCGGCTTCGAGCTCGTGGCGGAACTCGGAGTCGGCGAGCAGCACGCCCGCCAGGAACGCGCCGAGCGACATGGAGAGCCCGATGGCCTCCATCACCATCGCGGCCAGGATGACGACCAGCAGCGCGGCGGCGGTGAACAGTTCCCGCCCGCCGTAGCGCGCGATGAACGTGAGCGCCGGCCGCATGACGAGGCGGCTGCCGATGACCACGCTGACGATGGCGGCGAACCCCTTGGCCGCCGCCCACCATGCGCTCTCGGTGACCCCGTGGCCGGGCGACATGAGCGGCAGCAGCGCGATCAGCGGAATCACCGCGAGGTCCTGGAAGAGCAGCACGGCAAAGGCCTTGCGGCCGGCCGGCGCGGACAACTGGCCGCGCTCGCCGAGCCACGCGAGGACGATCGCGGTCGACGACATCGCCAGCCCGAAGCCGACGACCAGGGCAGGCCGCCAGGCGATACCGTACGAATGGTGCACGGCCAACGCGAGCGCGAGACCGCAGACGATGACCTGCGCGCCGCCCAGCCCGAACACCGATTGCCGCAGCGACCACAGGCGCCGTGGCTCGAGCTCGAGCCCGACGAGGAACAGGAGGAGAACCACCCCGAGCTCGGCCACGTGCACGGTGATCTCGGCCGACGGCACGAGACCGAGGCCCCACGGGCCGATCAGCACGCCGGCGGCAATGTAGCCGAGTACCGCGCCGAGGCGGATGCGGCGGAAGATCGGCACCACGATCACCGCCGTCAGGAGGAAGATGGCGATTAGCAGCAGCACGGGTTGTCTCTCCTCACGCGGGATGGCGCCTTTCGTCGACGGCACTTCGCATCGCAGCAAAGGGGCGGGCGGGCTGTGGCGTCGGGGAACCCGGGAACCGGCATCATAGTCGGCGAGGTGCGCCGCGCCCCGCAGCGGCGGGCGGCGGGACTGTCCCACGGCGCGGGTTCCATGTGCCGCACAGCTCGCAGGCCGGACCTCGGCGACCGCTACCCGTGGCGGGATCGTTTGCCGCTCCGCGGCAACACCCACTCCGGATAGCGCTCGACCAGCCGCGTCGCGTGCCGGCGCACGCTGTCGAGCGCACGCAGGGCGATCGCGTTGTGGGTCGTCGATCGCCGCGACACGATGCCGATCGACCGTACGGGCGCGTCCTCCAAGGGTGCCAGGCGCATGCCATTGACCCGGGGCAACGGCACCGCGCCGAGGTAAGGCAGCAGCGCGATCCCGAGGCCGCGCTGCACGAAGCTCGCGATGGTCCCCAACTGGTCGAGCTGATACTTCGGCGCGAACTCGATCCCCTGCCGCAGCAGTGCCGCGCTCACCACCCGCATCGCGGTGCTCGCATGGGTCATGCTGATGACGGGCAGGTCCACGAGATCCGCCAGCCGCATGGGGCGTCCGGCGATGCGCTTGCCCAGCGCGCCGGCGGCGAGCAGCACGAAACGATCGCGCGCCACCTCCTCGAAGTGCAGGCTGACGTGCACCGGCGATGCGTAGGCCAGCGCGAAGTCGACCTCGTAGTCCTGCACGCGCACGATCGCCGACTCGGTGCTGACGTCGTGCACGGCGATGCGTGCATCGGGGTACGTCTGTTCCACGTCCGCGCACACGTCCGGCAGCAGGGTGCTGGCGAGCGACGGCAGGGCGGCGATCGCGAGGCGCTGCGTCTCCCGCTCGGAGAGGTCCTTCATTTGCCGCAGGCCGTCGTCGAACTCGCCCGCGGTGCGCCGCGCCAGCGGCAGCAGGCGCTCGCCTGCCGCGGTGAGACGCACCTTGCGCGTGGTCCGCTCGAACAACACCACGCCGAGTTGAGCCTCGAGGTCCTGCACGATCTTCGTCAGCGCCGGCTGGGTGACGAAGAACTGCTCCGCCGTCTCCCGGAAGCTCAAGTTGCCGGCGAGGACGAGGAAGACTCGCAGCTGACGCGGCGCGACATTCATTCCGGGATCTTATCAATTCTTCGATTCTTTGAAATTAACGGATCGCCGACGATTCCCTAGCATCCGACCTCATGAGCATGGGCCCGGTCGGGCCGGAAGGGGAGGCATGCTGGATCTCAGCGGCAAAGTGGCCCTCGTCATGGGTTGCGGCGCGGTCGCGGACGGCTGGGGCAACGGCCGCGCGACGGCCACCCTCTTCGCACGCCAGGGCGCCCGCGTCTTCGGGACGGACCTCCACCTCGGGCACGCGCGCGAGACGCAGCGCCTCAACCGCGACGAAGGCCATGAGATCGACGTGATGGCCTGCGACGCCACGGACGGCGACGCGGTGCGCGCTGCCGTGGACGCCTGCCGCGCGCGCCACGGGCGCATCGACATCCTGGTCAACAACGTGGGCATGTCGCAGCCGGGCGGTCCCGTGGACATGACCGAAGCGGTCTGGGACGCGCAGATGGAGGTGAATCTCAAGAGCGCGTTCCTCGCCTGCAAGCACGTGATCCCCGTCATGCGCGAGCACGGCGGCGGCGCCATCGTCAACGTGTCATCGGTGGCGGGCCTGCGCTACATCGGCAAGCCGCAGGTGGCGTACGCAGCGGCCAAGGCCGGACTCATGCAGTTCACGCGGACCACGGCCGTGATCCACGCGGCCGAGCACATCCGTCTCAACTGCGTGGTGCCGGGACTCATGCATACGCCGCTCATCGATGGGCTCGCCGTCCGGTACGCCGGAGGCGATACCCAAGGCTTCATCGATCACCGCAACGGACAGGTGCCCATGCGGCAAATGGGCACCGGATGGGACACGGCACACGCCGCGCTGTTCCTCGCCGCCGACGAGAGCCGCTACGTCACGGGCACCTGCATCGTGGTGGACGGCGGACTCGTGGCGGCCACGCGCTGAAGGCAGTCATCACCACGACGGACAAGGAAGGAGAACACCATGATCGACACGACACGCCGCATCGCCGTTCTCGCAGCGACCGCGGTCACGCTCGGCATCACGCATGCACCCGCGCTGGCGCAAGGCGCGGGCGACCCCGTGCGTCTCCTCGTGCCCTTTGCACCCGGCGGCGCCGTGGACCAGACGGCGCGCACGATGAGTCCGGCGCTCGAGCGGGAGCTCGGCGCGCGCATCGTCATCGAGAACAAGCCCGGAGCGAGCGGATCGCTCGCCGCCATCGATCTCGCCAAGGCCAGGCCGGATGGCAAGACCCTGATGCTCGCGCTCGACTCGCAGGCGGTCAACTACCTGCTGATCCCGGGGCTGCCGTTCGACACGCTGAAGTCGTTCGACTACCTCAGCATGCTGGTAACCCTGCCGCAAGTCCTCGTCGTGCGCAACGAGATCCCCGCCAGGAACCTCGACGAGCTCGTCGCGTATCTCAAGGCGCATCCGGAAGTGTCGTACGGTTCGGCCGGGACGGCATCCGCGGGCCACGTCAACAGCGCGCAGCTGGCGAGCGAGAAGGGACTGACGAACACGCACATCCCGTACAAGGGCGCCTCGCCACTCCTGAAGGACCTTCTCGGCGGGCATATCGGCTACGCCTTCGCGGGACTCTCCGTGATGCTGCCGCACATCCAGGCCGGCAAGATGCGCGCGATCGCCGTGAGTTCGCCCAAGCGCTCACCCAAGCTGCCCGACGTGCCGGCGATGAACGAGTTGATACCGGGCTTCTCGTATCCGACGTGGATCGGCCTCGTCGCGCCCGCCGGGATGCCTGCCGCCACGCGCCAGAAGGTCCTTGCCGCCACCCACGCCGTCATGCACGATCCGCAGGTGGTCGAGCGCCTGAACGGCTATGCCTTCGACGTGGTCAACAATTCGCCGGAGGAGTTCACCGCGCGGGTGAAGGACGACGCCCGGGTGATGAACGACCTCGTCCAGCGCAAGATCATCACGCCCGACTGACGTCCGGAGCCGGGTCACCGAAAGCCGCCATGGCCCGCCTTCCCTACGCCGATCTCGCCCGCCCCGACGTTGCGCCGCTCGTCGAGCGCATCGTCGCCGAGCGCGGCAGCGTGCTGCACCTGTACCAGATGCTGCTGCACAGTCCCGCGGTGGCCGAAGGCTGGCTCGCCTACCTCACCGCGATCCGCCAGCGGTCCACGCTGGACGGTGCGCTACGCGAGCTCGTGATCATGCGCGTGGCAGCCCTCAACGGCGCCTCCTACGAGGCCGATCAGCATGCGCCGATCGCCCTGCGCGAAGGCGTGTCGCAGGCGCAGCTGTCGGCATTGCCGGACTGGACGGACAGCGGCGCATTCGATCCCAGGGAGCGGGCGGCGCTGGCGTACACCGATGCGATGACGCGCGACGTGCAGGTGCCGGAGAGCGTCTTCGCCGCGATGCGCGCCCACTTCGATGCGCAGCACGTCGTCGAGCTCACCGCCACCATCGCCGCGTACAACATGGTGTCGCGGTTCCTGGAAGCGCTGCAGATCCACTCGCACGACGCGCGCTGAGGCCAACCACGCCGCGCGCGAAGGCATCGTCTTCCCGACGCCTGAAGCGTCGACCTATATCAGCGCACCGCGTATCTTCGCCGCCGCGGCCTGCAGCGGCGCGAGGAAGCGAGCCTTCGTTTCTTTCTCCGGAATGCTTCCTTCGAAGATGCTGATGCTGATTGCCGCGACGACCCCTCCGGCATTGTCGCGAACGGGTACCGACATGCCGCAGATGCCTTCGTCGAGCTCCGAGTCCGCCCAGGCATAGCCCTGCGCGCGTGTCTTCACGATCTCCTTGCGAAGCTGCGTCCTGTCGATGATGGTCTTCGGGGTGTACTGCTTGAACGTCGCGGTTTCCAGGTAATCCGCAAGGTCCCCGTCGCTCAGGCCACCGAGCAGCACGCGCCCCACGGACACGGCGTGGGCGGCGATGCGCGCGCCTACCGACAGGTTGCGCGAGAGCACGCGGCGCGTCTGCGTTCGCACCACGTAGACGATCTCCTCGCCGTCCAGCACGGCCATCGAGCAGGACTGGTTGGTTTCCTGGCGCAGGGCGTCCAGGACCGGCTGCGCGGTGCGCCAGAACGGCAGGGTGTAGAGGTACCCGAGGCCCAGCGTGAGCACCCTGGGAGTGAGCCAGAAGTCGCGCTCGTCGGCCTTCACGAAGCGCTCTTCCACCAGGGTGAGCAACAGGCGGCGGACGACGCTGCGAGGGAGCTGCGTGCGTTCCGAGAGCTCCGCAATGCTGTGGCGCGGGCCGCCGACTCCCATCGCCTGTATCACGCGCAGGCCGCGCGCGAACGCCCGGACGAACAGCTCGCTGTCGGCCGCGTCGCCCGGTTTCGTCGATATCGTTGACAAGCTGGTGCTCTCCGGTTTAGTGTTCCGCACAGCGGTCGTTTATGTTCGCCAGGCAGTCATTATAGCAAAGGCGGACGCGGCTCGATGAGGGGGACATAGGCAGTGTATCCATTCGCGTATTCGCGGGCCGCTTCGGTCGACGAGGCGGCCGACGTCCTGAGGTCCGATCCCGAGGCGAAAGTGATGGCCGGCGGGATGAGCCTGATCCCGGCAATGAAGCTGCGCCTCGCGGCGATCAGCAGGCTCGTGGACCTCGCCTCCGTCCCGCATCTGGCGTTCATCAGGCAGGAGGGGGACCGGGTGCGGATCGGAGCGATGACTCGCCACTACGACGTCGCGTCTTCCCCGCTGCTGAAGGAGCGCATCCCTGCACTCGCCTCGCTCGCGCTGGGCATCGGGGATGTGCAGGTGCGCTATCGCGGAACCATCGGCGGATCGGTGGCCAATGCGGACCCCGCAGCCGACTATCCGGCCGCCGTCCTCGGGCTTGGCGCGACCGTCGTCACCAACCGGCGCGCGATCCGGGGCGATGACTTCTTCCAGGGGCTCTTCGAAACGGCCTTGCAGCCCGGCGAGATCATTACCGCGTTCGAGTTCCCGCAGCCGGCCCAGGCGGTTTACCTGAAGTTTCCGAATCTTGCGTCCCGGTTCGCCATCGTCGGCCTCTTCCTCGCCCGGTATCCGACCGAGGTCCGGATCGCGATCACCGGCGCCGCAAGTCACGTCTTTCGGCTCGAGGCGTTCGAGAAGGCGCTCGCGAAGCGATTCGAGACCGCGGCCATCGATGGCCTGACCGTGTCCGACGCGGGCTTCACGTCCGACGTCCATGCGCCGGCCGACTACCGGGCGCACCTCATCGGCGTGCTGGCGCGCCGGGCGGTCGAGCTTTGCCGGGCGAGCGCATGAGGTCGGACTGCCATCCCGGGCGTGCATCTGCCCCGGGGCACGCCGGTGCGGCGGACCGTCCGGTCGACCCCAAGGATCGCCTCGTGCGCGCCATGCAGCCGATCATGCCAGCGACCCTGACGGCCGGCGAACTCTACAAGGTCCTGTCCGGGCTCATCGTGCCGCGTCCGATTGCGCTCATCACGACGATGGACCGGCGCGGTCGCGTGAATGCCGCGCCATACAGCTTCTTCAACGTCCTCACCGACGAGCCACCCATCGTCGCGTTCGGGTCCGCGGCGAAGTCCGATGGAAGCCTGAAGGACACGCCCCGCAACATCGAAGAGACGCGCGAGTTCGTCGTCAACCTCGTCGACGAGGAGCTTGCGCAAGCCATGGCCATTTGCGCCGTCGATTTCCCCTGCGACGTGGAAGAACCCGGCGAGGCCGGCCTCGCTTGTACGTCCTCGACCACCGTCGGCGTGCCGCGTATCGCCGGCGCATTCGCTGCGCTCGAATGCAAGCTCAGGCAATCGATCGCCGCAGGCCCCCGCAGCCGGATCATCCTGGGCGAAGTCACCATGATCCACGTCGCCGACGGCTGCATGGATCCGGAGAGCCGCCGGGTGGACCTCGACCGCTATCGACCCATCGGACGCTTGTTCGGTGATCACTACGTGCGGCTCACGGATCGCATCCAGGTGCGCCGCATGAACCACGACGCCTGGTTGCGCAACACCGCACCCCGGGCATGAAGCCGCCCGAACGCGGTGAAGGGAATGACATGACACGGATGGCGAAGGGTGTTGTCCCGGTGACGGGCATGGCCAGGCCCAAGGGCGTCTGGTCGACCGTGACCACGGCCAGTCCCGGCACGCTCGTATTCGTCTCGGGGCTGCTCGCGAAGGACGAGAACGGCGAGATCGTCGGCGATGGCGACATCAGCGCGCAAACGGAGCGGGTCTGCCTGAACCTCGAGCAGGCGCTTTCGTGCGCGGGGGCGTCACTCGACGACGTGGTCCGCGTCGACGTCTACGTGAAGGACATCTCCCGGTTCAAGGAGATTCACGCGGTACGGGCCCGCCATTTCCGGAAGGACCCACCCGCCTCGACGATGGTCGAGATCAGGGAGTTCACCGACCGTCGCGCCCTGATCGAGATGAATGCCATCGCCGTGCTGCCCTGAGCACCCGAGAGACCCACGATGATTCCGAGCCAGCTCACCGTTCCCGTTCACATCAGCCCGCGACGGCTTGCACACGCGAATCTCTTCGTGAGCGACCTCGAGGCATCGCTTCGGTTCTTCAACGAGGTCTGCGGTTTGCAGATCGTCCTGCGGCAGCCGGCCATCAACGCCGGGTTCGTGTCCAACGGCAACACGCATCACGACATCGGCATGATCCAGACGACGACGAATCAGGTGGTCGGGGAGGATGGACATCGAATCCTCGCCGCCGGCCAGGGCAGGCAGGCGGGGCTGAACCACCTGGGCTGGGAGATGGAGAGCGAGTTCGCCCTGACCAAGGCCTACGAGCGGGCGCTCGCAGCCGGCTGGAAGATCCATCGCACCGTTCGCCACCTGGCCTCGCACAGCGTCTACGTCTTCGACCCGGACGGAAACATCCACGAGTTCTATGCCGATGTCGCGAAGAACTGGCGCGCGATGTACGACTCGGCCACGCGGGTGAGCGCGCAGTGGACGCCGGACAGTGCGCGCCCGACCATGGACGCCCGGTATCACGACGCGCCGGAATTCCGGCGCGTCGACGAAGCGCCGCTGCATCCCCTGCGACTGACGCATGCCGTCCTGATGGCGCGCCATTTCGATCGCATGTGCGCCTTCCTGAAGAACGGAGTCGGACTGCTCGAAGTCCACATGGACGACGCCGCCGGCGTCGCGGTCTACTCGGCTCCGGCGGCGAGCTATGCGTTCTGCCTGGCCTTGATCCGCCCGGAAGGCGAGGCGCCTCCGCCCAGGAAGAGGCTGCACCACATCTCCTTCCAGCTCGCGGACGGCGTCGCGTTCTCCGCGAGCTGCCGCGATCTTCCGCGCAAGGGTGTGCAGATCGAGAGGACCGTGGACGAGCCGCACAAGGGGAGCCTGTTCATTCGCGATCCGGACGGCGGACTCGTCGAGTTCTACTACCGCAAGGACGCACCGCTGGACCCGGCTCGCACGGCGAGTCTCGTCGCAGCGGCCTACTCGCTTTGACCATGCGAATGCGCCGACACGCCGAAGTCGTCGGAGGCGGGTTCGCCGGCCTCGTTGCGGCCACGGCACTGGCGCAGCGAGGCTGGTCCGTCCGGCTGCACGAGCGCTCGGCAGAGCTGAGAGCCTTCGGCGCCGGCATCTTCGTGTGGGAGAACGGCCTGCGGGTCCTGGATGCGATCGGGGCCTGCGAGGAAGCGCTGACGGCATCGCACCAGGCCCCGGACTATCAGGTGCGCGATGCGGGGAACCGGCTGCTCGGACGAGAGGTGTTCGGTCCGCAGATCGGCACACGCATGGTGACGATGACGCGGCAGGCGCTCCACGCCGCGATCCTGAACGCGGCCATTCGCGCCGGCGTGCAGTTCAGGCTCGCTTCCAACGTGCTGTCCGCGGAGGGCGCGGGCGTCGTCCACGTGGAAGACGGCCCGTCCTTCTCCGCGGATCTCGTGGTCGGGGCGGACGGCGTGCACTCGCGGGTCCGGGATTCGCTGGGCCTGCTCGTCGCCCGGACCAGGGAGCCTTTCGGCGCCATTCGCCTGCTGGTCGATCTCGCTCCCGGCGACGAAGGCCACGTCGTCACCTATCGGTCCGAGGGGCCGCGTCGGACGCTGTACGTTCCCTGTGACCGCAAGCGACGCGATACAGCGAGCTGGCGTCTCCCGCCAACCTGCGCGCGCTGGAGGCGGCCGCCGAGCCGAAGCGACAGGAGTTGCTCAGGCGACTCGTGCGAGCGCCGGGAGGGATGGCATCGATCCTGCGCCTGCGCCAGCACCTGGCCGACGCGATCCAGCGCCATCCGGAGCTGGAGGCGGTCGACTTCGACTTCAACCATCTGCTTTCGTCATGGTTCAACCCGGGCTTCCTGCGGCTGAAGCGCATGACCTGGCAAGCACCCGCCGAGCTGCTCGAGCGCATCGTCCGGCATGAGCGCGTGCACGAGATCCGGGACTGGAAGGACCTGCGCCATCGCCTGCAGGCCGACCGGCGCTGCTTCGCGTTCTTCCATCCCGCCCTGGAGGACGAACCCCTGATATTCGTGGAAGTCGCGCTCGTCGACGAGATGCCCGAGGCCATTGCGCCGTTGCTCGACATCCGTCGCGCGGCGACCGATCCGGGCGAGGCGAGGGTGGCGACGTTCTACTCGATCAGCAACTCCCAGCCTGGTCTCCGCGGCGTGTCGCTGGGTGACTTCCTGATCAAGGAGGTCGTGGAGCACCTGTCGACCGAGTTCCCTCGCCTGCGGCGTTTCTGCACCCTGTCGCCGATCCCGTTGTTCGCGTCGTGGGCCCTCAAGCGGGCATCGCAGCCCGTGAGTGGAACGATCAGGGAAGTCCTCAAGGACAGGGAGCCGGAGCTGGCCCTGAGGAAGCTCGAGACGATCAAGTCCGAATTGCTCCCGTTGTGCGCCCGCTATTTCCTGGAGCGCACCGTTGGCGGTGACCAGACCGTCGACCCGGTGGCTCGCTTCCATCTCAGCAATGGCGCCCGACTGGAGCGCATCAACTGGAGAGCGAACGTTTCCCTTCGCGGCATCCGGGAGTCGCTCGGGATCATGGTCAACTACCTGTACGACCCCGTGCGCATCGAACGCAACCACGATGCCTTCCATCGCGAACGCGTCGTCGCTTCTCCTGCGGTGCGAGGTCTGTTGACCGAAGGCGCACGGCGCACACGCACCGCCCGCCGCTGAAAGCGCGGGACGGTCGCCCGTTCAGCCCGCCCGATGGCGGAACTTGCGAATCGCCTCGAGCTGGGCCAGCGCTGCGGCCAGTTCGGCCTGCGCCGCCGCGATGTTCCCCGCCGCGTCCTTGTTGGCCATCGCTTCCTCGGCCTTCTTCTTCGCTTCGAGCACCTTGGCCTCGTCGAGGTCGTTGGCGCGGATCGCGGTGTCGGCGAGCACCGTCACCTTGGTGGGCTGCACTTCGAGGAAGCCGCCCTGGACGAACACGAACTCGTCCTGCGTCTCGCCGGGACGCTGGATGCGCACCGCCCCCGGCTTGATCTGCGTGAACAGCGGCGTGTGCCGCGGATAGATGCCGAGCTCGCCATCGACGCCGGGGAGGACGACGAACTCCGCCTCGCCCGAGTAGATCTGCTCCTCGGCGCTCACGACGTCGACGTGGATGGTGTTGGCCATGGGTCTGCCTGCGTTCGGTTGCCTGTTGCGTCCGCGTTCCGCAAAGCGCTGCCGCCGCTACTGCAGCGTCTTCGCCTTCTCGATCGCTTCCTCGATGGTGCCGACCATGTAGAACGCCTGCTCGGGCAGGTGATCGCACTCGCCGTTGACGATCATGTTGAAGCCCTTGATCGTGTCCTTGAGCGAGACGTACTTGCCGGGCGAGCCGGTGAACACTTCGGCGACGGTGAACGGCTGCGAGAGGAAGCGCTGGATCTTGCGGGCGCGGGCCACGGCGAGCTTGTCGTCGGGCGAGAGTTCGTCCATGCCGAGGATCGCGATGATGTCGCGCAGTTCCTTGTAGCGCTGCAGCGTCTGTTGCACGCGACGGGTGCAGGTGTAGTGCTCCTCGCCGATGACGTGCGGATCGATCTGGCGCGACGTGGAATCGAGCGGGTCGACGGCGGGATAGATGCCGAGCGCGGCGATGTCGCGCGACAGCACCACGGTCGCGTCGAGGTGGCCGAAGGTGGTGGCCGGCGACGGATCGGTCAGGTCGTCCGCCGGCACGTACACGGCCTGGATCGACGTGATGGAGCCGGTCTTGGTCGAGGTGATGCGCTCCTGGAGACGTCCCATCTCCTCGGCGAGCGTCGGCTGGTAGCCCACCGCCGACGGCATCCGGCCGAGCAGCGCCGACACTTCGGTGCCGGCCAGCGTGAAGCGGTAGATATTGTCGACGAACAGCAGCACGTCACGGCCCTCGTCGCGGAACGACTCGGCGATGGTCAGCCCGGTGAGCGCCACGCGCAGACGGTTGCCCGGCGGCTCGTTCATCTGGCCGTAGACCATGGACACCTTCGACTTCGACAGGTCGTCCTTGTTGACCACGCCCGACTCCATCATCTCGTGATAGAAGTCGTTGCCCTCACGAGTGCGCTCGCCCACGCCGGTGAACACCGACAGGCCCGAGTGCGCGGTGGCGATGTTGTTGATGAGCTCCATCATCGTCACCGTCTTGCCCACGCCGGCGCCGCCGAAGAGGCCGATCTTGCCGCCCTTGGCGAACGGGCAGATGAGGTCGATGACCTTGATGCCGGTTTCGAGGAGCTCGGTCGAGGGCGACAGCTCCTCGTACGCCGGGGCCTCGCGGTGGATCGACATCGCCTTGGCCGCGTTGACCGGGCCCTTCTCGTCGATGGGGCGGCCGAGCACGTCCATGATGCGTCCGAGCGTCTCGACGCCGACGGGCACGGTGATCGGGGCCTGCGTATTCACCACCTGCATGCCGCGACGCAGGCCATCGGAGCTGCCGAGCGCGATGGTGCGGACCACGCCGTCACCGAGCTGTTGCTGGACCTCGAGCGTCAGCCCGATCTCGTCGAGCTTCAGCGCGTCGTAGATCTCGGGGATCTTGTCGCGCGGAAACTCCACGTCGACGACCGCGCCGATGCATTGAACAATGGTTCCTTCGCTCATATCCGTCCCTTTCAGACCGCGGCCGCGCCGCCGACGATCTCCGAAAGCTCCTTGGTGATCGCCGCCTGCCGCGACTTGTTGTAGATGAGCTGCAGCTCGTTGATGATCTTGCCCGCGTTGTCGGAGGCCGCTTTCATCGCGACCATGCGTGCGGACTGCTCGGAGGCCATGTTCTCGTTGACCATCTGGAACACGCTGCCTTCGAGATAGCGCCGCATCATGCCGTCGAGGAGGTCGCGGGCATCGGGCTCGTAGATGTAGTCCCAGGTGCCTTCGCCGAGTTCGGCGGTGCGCACCTCGCCGGAGGCGGTCTTGAACTGGTGCGGGATCGGAATGATGCGACCGTGCCGCGGCTCCTGCTTCATCGTGTTGATGAAGGTCGTGTAGAACACGTGCACCTCGTCGACCTTGCCCGCGAGATACTCGTCGACGAGCGTCTTGACGGGACCCACCAGACGATCGAGGTGCGGCCGGTCGCCCAGCTGCACGACGCTCGCGACGACGTTGCCGCCCATCCGCTGGATGAAGCCCAGGCCCTTGCTGCCGATCGCGACATAGTCGACGTCGAGCCCTTGCGCCTTCCATTCCTTGTGCGCCTGGAGCACCTGCCGCAGCACGTTGGTGTTCAAGCCGCCGCACAATCCCTTATCGGTGGTGACCACGATCGCGCCGACGCGCTTCACCTTCTCGCGTGGCACGAGGAACGGATGGCGATACTCGGTGTTCGCCTTCGCGATGTGCATCACGATGTTGAACACCTTTTCCATGTACGGGCGCGACGCGCGCATGCGGTCCTGGGCCTTCTTCATCTTCGAGGCCGCGACCATCTCCATCGCCTTGGTGATCTTGCGCGTGCTCTGCACGCTCTTGATCTTGTTGCGTATCTCTTTCGATCCCGCCATCGTTCCCGCCCACCGCGTCTACGCTATCCGGCGCCCGCTGCGCCACTGCCACCCTGCGCCCAACCCACCACCGCCACACGGCGCCCATGCGCCGCCACCGAACTCGCTGCCGCTTCTGTCCTCTGTCCTCTGTCCTCTGTCCTCTGATCAGTACGTCCCCGTCTTCTTGAAGTCCTCGATCGCCGCTGCCAGCGCCTTCTCGTCGTCGGCGGGCAGGTCGAGCGTGGTGCTGATCTTGTCCATCACCCCGGCGTACTTCGTCTTCATGAACTGGCGCAGCGCCGACTCGAAGGCGAGCGCCTTCTCCACCGGAACGTCGTCGTAGTAGCCGCGGTTCACCGAGAACAGCGTGAGAGCTTCCTCGGCGACCGACAGCGGCGAGTACTGCGGCTGCTTCATGAGCTCGGTCACCACGCGGCCGCGATCGAGCTGCTTGCGGGTCGCGTCGTCCAGGTCGGAAGCGAACTGCGCGAACGCCGCGAGCTCGCGGTACTGCGCGAGCGACAGGCGCACGCCGCCGCCGAGCTTCTTGATGACCTTGGTTTGCGCGTCGCCGCCGACCCGCGACACCGAGATGCCCGCGTTGATGGCGGGACGGATGCCGGCGTTGAAGAGGTCGGTCTCGAGGAAGATCTGGCCGTCGGTGATCGAGATCACGTTGGTCGGCACGAAGGCGGTCACGTCGCCCGCCTGCGTCTCGATGATCGGCAGCGCGGTGAGCGAGCCCGTCTTGCCCTTGACCTCGCCCTTGGTGAAGCGCTCGACGTAGTCGGCGTTGACGCGCGCCGCGCGCTCGAGCAGGCGCGAGTGCAGGTAGAACACGTCGCCGGGATACGCTTCGCGGCCCGGCGGCCGGCGCAGGAGCAGCGACACCTGGCGGTAGGCCCACGCCTGCTTGGTGAGATCGTCGTAGATGATGAGGGCGTCCTGCCCGCGGTCGCGGAAGTACTCGCCCATCGTGCAGCCGGCGTAGGGCGCGATGTACTGCAGCGCGGCCGAGTCCGAGGCCGAGGCAGCGACCACGATCGTGTAGTCCATCGCGCCGTACTCGGTCAGCTTGGTGACCACGTTCTTGATCGACGACGCCTTCTGGCCGATCGCGACGTACACGCAGATGAGGTTCTTGCCCTTCTGGTTGATGATGGTGTCGATCGCCACCGCGGTCTTGCCGGTCTGGCGGTCGCCGATGATGAGCTCGCGCTGGCCCCGGCCGATGGGCACCATCGCGTCGATGGACTTCAAGCCGGTCTGCACCGGCTGGTTCACCTTCTGGCGGTCGATCACGCCCGGCGCGACCTTCTCGATCACGTCGCGCTGCTTGGCGTCGATCGGGCCCTTGCCGTCGATCGGACGGCCGAGCGAATCGACGACGCGGCCGATGAGCTCGTTGCCGACGGGGACGTCGAGGATGCGGCCGGTGCACTTCACCGTGTCGCCTTCGGTGATGTGCTCGTAGGCGCCCAGGATCACCGCGCCGACCGAGTCGCGCTCGAGGTTGAGTGCGAGGCCGAACGTGTTGCCCGGGAACTCGAGCATCTCGCCCTGCATCGCGGACGACAGGCCATGGATGCGGCAGATGCCGTCGGAGATCGACACCACCGTGCCCTGGGTCTTGACCTCGGCACCGGTATCGAGGTGCTGGATCCTGGCCTTGATCAGTTCGGAAATTTCGGACGGATTGAGCTGCATGATGACTCCGTGCGCCGCAAAGTGAGAACCTGCTTTGCGTCGGATCTAGGTTTCCCTCGAACGACCGGCAATGCCGGCCGGTTCAAGGCGCAAAATTCAAGTCGAAAACGAGCGTCCTGCCACTGCCTTGCCCACGTCAGGTTCGAAGCTGCACGGCCATCGCGCGCAGGCGCTCGGCCACCGTGCCGTCGATCACGTTGTCGCCCACCGTGATGCGCGCACCGCCGATGAGCTCGGGCTTCACCACGACCTCGGCCTCCACCTTGCGCTTGAAGCGGCGCTCGAGGGCGGTGACGAGGCCGCCGAGTTCGTCGCCCTCGAGCGGGAACGCCGTCTCGATCGTGGCCTTGGCAACCCCGTCGGCGGCGTCCTTGAGCGTCTCGAACAACGACGAGATCACGGGCATCAGCGTGATGCGGTCGGCCTCGACCAGCACGCGCACGAAGCTGCGCCCGTCGGGGGTCAGACGTTCGCCGGCGACCGACAGCAGCAGCGACTCCCTCGCCCTGGCATCGAGCTTTGGGTTGTCGAGGGCGGCCGCCATCTGCGGATCGGCGACGATGCCGCTCGCGAGCTTGAGCATCTGCGACCATGCCGGCAGCGCGTTCTGGTCGCGCGCCAGCGCGAACGCGGCCTCGGCGTAGGGGCGGGCGATGGTGGTGAGCTCGGCCACGGCGTTACAGCTCGCTCTTCAACTGCGCGAGAAGCTGCGCGTGGACGTTGCGGTCGACGTCGCGCTTCAGAATCTGCGAGGCGCCGGCCACCGCGAGGTCGGCCACCGAGTCGCGCAACTGCTCCCGGGCACGGGCGACCTCCTGCTCGATCTCCGCCTTGGCGGCAGCGACGATGCGGTCGGCCTCCGCCTTGGCGTCGACCTTGGCCTGCTCGACCGCATCGGCCTTGTACTTCTCGCCGATCGCGACGATCTCCTGCGACTTGCTCTTGGCTTGCGCAATGATCTCCGCCTCGCGCTTCTGCGCATTGGCGAGCTCCTTGCGCCCCTGCTCGCCTGCGGCGAGCCCATCCGCGATCTGCTTCTGGCGCGTCTCGATGGCCCGCATCAGGGGCGGCCAGACGAAGCGCGCGCAGAACCAGATGAAGGCCGCGAACGCCACCGCCTGCATGATCAGGGTCAGGTTGATGTTCATGACTGCCCTCTACCGTGGTGAACGTCGAAACGCCTTACTTGGGCAGGACCGACAGCAGCGGGTTGGCGAACGCGAAGAACATCGCGAGGCCGACGGCGATGATGTACGAGGCGTCGATCAGGCCGAGGAGCAGGAAGACCTTGGCCTGCAGCTGCGGCATGAGCTCCGGCTGGCGGGCCGCGCCTTCGAGGAAGCGCGAGCACATGATGCCCACGCCCACGCACGCGCCGAGCGCGCCCAGGCCGATCATGAGGCCGATCCCGATGCCGGTGTAGGCCTGGATCATTGCCGACAGTTGTGCAGCTTCCATTTTCTTGGTCCTTTCAGGTGCGGGGGTTTACGTCGTACGAAAACGAACAGGGAACTCCGGCTAGTGCGATTCCTCGGCCATCGCGAGGTACACGATGGTGAGCATCATGAAGATGTACGCCTGCAGGAGGACGATCAGGATGTGGAAGATCGCCCAGCCCAGGCTCAGCACGCCGCTGAAGATCGTGCCGGCGAGCCCGCTCGCGGCCCACATGCCGAGCAACAGGAAGATGATCTCGCCCGCGTAGATGTTGCCGAACAGGCGCAGGCTGTGCGACAGCGGCTTGCTGACGAACTCGACGAGATTGAACAGGAAGTTGAACGGCCAGAGGAGCGGATTGTGGCCGAACGGTGCCACGAAGAGCTCCTTGGTCCAGCCGCCCACGCCCTTGGTCTTCATGCCGAAGAGCACCATCAGGCCGAACACGACGAGCGCGAGCGCGAAGGTCGTGTTCACGTCGGCCGTCGGCACGTTGCGCCACTGGTGAATGCCGAACCAGCCGTAGACCGTGGCCATGATGTCGATCGGCAGGAGGTCCATCGTGTTCATGAGGACGACCCACACGAACACGGTGAGCGAGATCGGCGCCACCCACTTGCTCGGACCGTGGTACATGCCCTTGACCTGGTCGTTCACGAAGCCCATCGAGAGCTCGACGAACGCCTGCGTCTTCGACGGCACGCCGGTGCTGGCCTTGCGCGTGATGAGCCACATGAAGCCGATGCCGATGATCCCGAGGATGATCGAGGTCACCACGGTGTCGAGGTGGAACGCCGAGTCCCCCAGCGACTTGACGTTGAAGGTCAGGTGATGCTGGATGTACTCGGTGGGGGATGCGTACGAGGTCGCCATGGATTCGTCTTGAAGCGGATCAGTTGCGGTCGAGCAGGGCCAGGCGAAACAGCAGCACCGTGATCACGAACGTGGCAAAGAACGCCACGGGGACGATCGCCTTGTAGGTGGCCAGGATCAAGCCGAGCTGCCCGACGATCACGAGGATCTTCAACGCTTCGGCGCGGATCAGCGCGGCTACCGTGCCGCTACGGGATGTCGGCCCGGAAAGGGCGTACACGACCGCGAAAACGACCACGGCCGCGATGTTCACGACACCTCCCAGTGCTGCCGACAGCGCCGCATGACCCCCGCCCCATCCGTACGCCACGAGGGCTCCCGCTCCCGTGACGATCGCCTGCCACTTGAGGACGCGGCGGATCGCGGGGGTCGACAGGGGCGCCTGGGCGCGCACGGGGCCGGCGCGCGCTTCTTGCATAACCTTCACGTCGCGCGCTCGAGCTACGAAGCAAACTTTCGGAGTTTACCCGGTTCCACGCTCTTCCGGCAATCGGATGTTGCACTGCAACGTCGCACGGGCGATGCAGTGTTGCAGCCGAGCCTCGCCGTGCGAGGACGCCGGACAGGTGTCGGGGAGGAACGATCGTTCGACGCGACGTCCGCGGCAACGGGTCCTTGTCCGCCCCTGGGACGTTCGAGGTGTTGCGCCTGGCGCGCGGATGGATTGCGCCGAGCGGCGGGTCGGCCGAGCCCCAGGTCACGGATGGACGTTCGACGGCCGGACAGCGCGGGAAAGGGCGGGGCCGCGCCATCGTCGTCGCCATCGCCGGCCACCCGGGCGCGCCGCCTATCCGCCGGAGAGCGCCCCCACGATCATGACCTCGTCACCGGCGGCAAGCCGCGCCGAGGGGTCACGCTCCACCCGGTTGCCGACGAAGACCTGCATGTGGGGCCGCACGCGGCCCGCCTCGTCGATGACGCGGAAGCGGAGGCCGGGATAGCGGGCGTCGAGCGCGGCGAAGACGTCGGCAAGCCGCGCCTCCTGCGCCGCCACCTCCACCGTCACCGCACGCGACTTCGTGTACGAGACGAGTTGCGACGGAATGGCGACGCGGAACGCAGTCACTGCGGCGAGCAGAACCCGACGCCGATGCCGGCGCCCTCGGCGATGAAGCCCTGCGCGAGCATCTCTTGGCGCGTGGCGTCGCTGGTCGTGAAGCGGTGATTGGGAGCGCCGCCCTGGCCGTTGTTGTACAGGCGAAAGACCGGTATCGAGCCTGCGGGACAGTTGCCGGCAGCATCCGGCAGCGGAACGTGGAAGACGTCGCCCTCGTAGGTCCACTTGGCGTTGGTAAGCGTTCCCTCACAGCCCAAGCCCGGCGGTGCATAGAAGTGCGAGCTCGTCGGCGGGAAGGCGACCGTAAAGAAGCGGCACACCGGCGCGGTCCCGGCGGGGGCGTCGGCGTACACCTTGAACGACTGCCCCGTGCGCGCCCATCCCTGGAACGTGCCGTCGTCGAGCTTGGCGATCTCGGCCGGGTCCGCCGAGACGAAGTAGTGCCGGAACGCCGCGTGGTAGAACTCGATCGCCGTGACCTTGGTGCCGGTGACCGGCGGGGGTCCCCCGGCCGGCAGCTCGGGGAGATTGCCTCCGGCCGCGACCATCGTGAAGCCCATGACCTGCGTGCCGGCGCTGTTCAGCACGCGAAAGCCGACCACCCGCGAATTGGGCGTGGCGCTGGCGGCGGCCGGCGTGGTGCCCGCCAGGGTCGCGCTGGCGGTGAGAACACCTTGCCGTTGGCCTTGGTGAGGTCTTCGATGAACGGCGCGATCGGGGTCTCGACGTCGAACTCGACCTGGTGCGAGTTCGGATCGGAGATCGACGCGCTGCCCGAGCCTTTGCCGAAGTCCGCCTGCACCGACGTCGCCATGTGCACGTCGGCATCGCCGCTCGCCGTCGCTTCGAGCATGACGTGCAGCACGAGCTTGCCGCCCTTCACGTTGGCGCCGGCCGGCGGCTGGAGGTAGAAGGTGAAGCTCGAATTGGCTTGCACGTTCGCCGTGGCGTTGCCGTTGCCGGAGAGTTCGGCCCGCGCCGACGTGTAGCGATTGACGTCCACGGCAAGCGTCGAGGTGACTCCGCCGTCGGTGCGCGTGCCGGAGTTCTGCGCCGGCGCGTTGGGACCACCCCCCTGCACGTTGAGGGCGGTGTTGCCATTCACTTGCAACGTGACGTGGTAGCCGTTGATGACGTCGGCGCGCACGCCGGCGGCGGCGATCAGGCAGACGAAAGGGAGGACGAGTTTCGACAGGCGCATGGCATCGTTCCAGGTCACGGACGGCACGGATTATATTGGAACACGTCCCGCGGGTCAGTCCGGGATGTCACTGGTTGGCGGCTGCGCGACGGCGCCACGCGCGCTCAGGCGCTTTCGAGCGCGTAGATCTCGGGCAGGTGCTGGGCGAGCCGCCGCCAGGTGCGGCCCTCGTCACGCGAGCCCCAGACCTCGCCCGCGGTCGTGCCGACGTACACGCCGGCCGTGGGGAAGCCGTCCGCCGTCATCGCCTGCCGCTTCACCGTCCACCAACCTTGCGACTTCGGCATGCCCTCGGCCTGGCGCTTCCACGTCTTGCCGCCGTCGCGCGTGCGGTACGCGGCGGGCTTGCCGGCCGGCGACGTCCGCGGCCACACCGTGGTCCCATCCATGGGAAAGACCCATGCCGTTTCCGGGTCGTGCGGATGCACCGCCAGCGGCAGGCCGATATCGCCCACCGACTTCGGCATGTTGTCGCCGATGCGCGTCCAGCGCGTGGCCGGACGATCGAGGCGATAGATGCCGCAGTGGTTCTGCATGTACAGGCGATCCGGATTGCCGCTCGCCATGCGCACGCAGTGTGGGTCCTGCCCGTACACCGGATAGGGATCGGGATAGAAGTCGGCGCGCACGCCCTCGTTGAGCGGATGCCAGTCGGCGCCTGCGTCGTGCGACTCGAAGGTGCCGCCGCCCGACATGCTCAGATACATGTGCGCCGGATCGCGCGGATCGACGATGACCGAGTGCAGCTTGGGGCCGTCGGGCGTGCCATCCTGATCGCCGCCGCACCACGCCTTGCGGTCCGGGTGAGCATTAAAGCCAGCGACACCTTGCCAGGTGACGCCGCCGTCTTCGGAACGGAACAGTCCCTGCGGCGAGGTGCCCGCGTACCACACGCCGGGCTGCGACGCGTGTCCGGGCGTCAGCCAGAAGGTGTGGTCGACGACGCGTCCGCTGTCGGGCGCGAAGGCCGGAGGAGTGGTGGCCTCCTTCCATGTGCGTCCGCTGTCCAGCGAGCGGAAGACCGTGGGGCCGAGATGCCCCGTGCGCGCCGCAGCGAGCAGCGTCTTGCGGTCGCGCGGATCGAGCACCGCGTGGTGCACCACATGGCCCAGGAACATCGGCGGCGAGAGCTTCCAGGAGCGGCGTGCCGCATCGCCCGCGAGCGTCCACAGTCCCTTGCGAGTGGCGACGAGCACGCGGACACGGGCCGGCGGGGCGACGCGCGGCTTGGCGGCACGGGTGACCATGGTGACGGCTCCGCTTGGCGAAGAAGGAAGGCGCGACGTTACGCCGGCGCCGCGTCCCGACGCAAGCGATTCCGCGCCCTCCTCCCGTCAGCGCGACGCGCAAGCAGCGCGAGAGAGGCCTGCCGAACCCGCTCGCGCACCGAACCCTCCTGGCGCGCGGAACGCGGCCTCGCTCGCCGAACCCCTGTGGTGCGCGGAATGCGGCCAACGCGTTGCGATGCCGGCGCCGCCAGTCGTGCTAGCCTTTGCGGTTCACGTTCCGTTCACCGCATCCACGAGGAGGCACCATGACGATCAAGGTCGGCGACAAGCTGCCCGAAGGCACGCTGTCGGAGTTCATCGAAGTCGAAGGTAACGGCTGCAGCGTGGGTCCCAACACGTTCAAGGTCGAGGACCTCACCCGCGGCAAGAAGGTCGTGATCTTCGGACTCCCCGGCGCCTTCACGCCGACGTGCTCGGCCAAGCACGTCCCGTCGTATCTCGCGACCTTCGACAAGCTCGAGGCCAAGGGCGTGGACGCCATCTACTGCATGGCGGTCAACGATCCTTTCGTGATGGGCGCGTGGGGGCGCGATACCAAGGCCGGCGACAAGGTGCACATGATGGCCGACGGCAGCGCCGACTACACGAAGAAGCTCGGCCTCGAGTTCGACCTCACGGCACGCGGCATGGGCGTGCGCTGCCAACGCTTCTCGATGCTCGTCGACGACGGTGTCGTCAAGGTGCTCAACATCGAGGCGCCCGGCAAGTACGAGGTGTCGGATGGAGAAACGATGCTGAAGCAGTTGGGCTGATCGAAGGCAGGTTCTTCCGGGTTCGAGCAGCATGCGCGCGAGCGTGTCGAAGTACCGAGACGCGAGTCGAGCGCTCCCCCACATTCCGACACGAGGGGCGATCAACCGGATCGGCCCGGTCTACAACGTGAGGAGGTCGCAGTTCGCGATGGACTCGTGGGACGTGACCCGGGCTCGTGAAGCATCGCCCAGCCTTGCGCGAACCGTCGACGGGATTCGGTCGTTCCTGAGATAGCGGCCCGAGGGGTCCGTGGCGCGTCCTGTCCTATCTGATCCGCGCCAGGATCCCGTCGAGTTCGTCGAGACTGCCGTAGCTGATCACCACGCGGCCGCCCCTGGCGTTGCCCTCGATGCGCACCCTGGCGCCCAGCCGCTCCGCGAGGTCGGTCTCGAGACGAACGGTGTCGGCGTCGCGCGCGGTCTGCGCCGCGCGCCGTTTCGTCTGCTGCTCCGGCGTGAGGAGCGAGGCGACGAGGCGCTCGGTTTCGCGCACCGACAACGCTTCGTCCACGATACGCGCCGCGGCGCCACCCTGCTGCGCGACGGGCAACGCCAGCAGGGCGCGCGCATGTCCCATCTCGATCGCACCGCTCGCCAGGTACTCCTGTGCGGGTCTTGCAAGCTGCATGAGGCGGAGGAGGTTGGTCACCGCGCTGCGCGAGCGGCCCACGGCCTTGGCGGCCGCGTCGTGCGTGAGCTTGAACTCCTCGACGAGTCGCGCGAGCCCCTGCGCTTCCTCCAGCGGATTGAGATCCTCGCGCTGGATGTTCTCGATCAGCGCCAGTGCCAGCGCGTGATGGTCCGGCACGTCCTTCACGAGCGCCGGCACATCGGTGAGGCCCGCGCGCTGCGCTGCTCGCCAGCGGCGCTCGCCGGCGATGATTTCGTACTTGCCCCCGTCGACGGCGCGCACGAGGATCGGCTGCATCACGCCCTGCTCGCGGATCGAGTCGGCGAGTTCCGCGAGCGACGCGTCGTCCATGCGCGTGCGCGGTTGGTACTTGCCGGGGCGCAGGCGATCGATGGCGATCGCCTTCAAGGCGCCCTGTTCCCCACTCGATGCCGCGGTGTCGTTGCTGCCGGCAAGCAGCGCATCGAGGCCGCGTCCCAGACCCTTGAGTCGTGTCGTCATGCGGTTTCCTGCGTGGAGGCCGTCGCGACGCTCGCGGCCTCGTCACGGCGCAGCATCTCGCCGGCGAGCGCAAGGTAGGCGAGCGCGCCCTTCGACTGCGGCTCGAGCTGCAACGCCGGGATGCCGTGCGACGGCGCTTCGGCAAGCCGCACGTTGCGCGGAATGATCGTCCGGAAGAGCTTGTCGCCGAAGTGCTTCTCGAGCTCGGCGGTGACGTTGAGCGCGAGCGTGTTGCGCGGGTCGTACATGGTGCGCAGCAGTCCCTCGATCTCGAGGGACGGATTCAGGTGCGCGCGCACCTTCTTCAGCGTCTGCACGAGATCCGACAGCCCTTCGAGCGCGTAGTACTCGCACTGCATGGGGATCAGCACCGAGTGCGCCGCGCACAGGCCGTTCAGGGTGAGCAGCGACAGCGACGGTGGGCAATCGAGGATGATGAAGTCGTAGTCGGCGGCCACCTCGTCGATCGCGGACTTCATCTGCGAGAGCGCCTCGTTGAGCGCGTCCTTCAGCCGCGTCTCGCGCTCCGGCAGGTCGACGAGCTCCACCTCGGCGCCGGCGAGGTCGCGATTGGCGGGCACGACATCGAATCCGCCCGTGGGCGAGCTCACTCGCACGTCGCCGATGCGACGCTCGCCGAGCAGCACCTGGTAAACCGTCGCCGGCAGCGTGCGCTTGTCGAGGCCTGCACCGGTGGTGGCGTTGCCCTGCGGATCGAGGTCGACGAGCAGCACGCGCCGCTTCATCGCGCTCAGGCTCGCGGCGAGGTTGACGGCCGTGGTCGTCTTGCCCACGCCACCCTTCTGGTTGGCAACGGCGATGATGCGGGTCATGGTCGTTGCATGAACACGAGATGACGCGCGGCGTCGAGGCCGGGCACCGCGACGGCCGGCGTCGCGGTCACGCGAACATCGTCGCCGAGCTCAGCGAGCTCTTCGGCGGGATGCACGCCCTTCATCGCCACGAGACTGCCATGCGGGGCGAGATGACGAAGCGACACCTGCACGAAGGTCGAAAGGTCGGAGAAGGCGCGCGACACGATGAGATCGTAAGGATTCGCGGGCGTCAGGTCTTCCACGCGTGCCGCATGCGCGCGCACGTTGGGCAGGCGCAGCTCGAGGGCCGCCTGCGTGCTGAACGCCGTCTTCTTGTGGATCGGATCGACGAGATCGATGGACCAGCCGGGCCGCGCGATCGCGAGCGGAATCCCGGGCACGCCACCGCCGCTGCCCACGTCGAGCACGCGCAGCGCCTCGGCATCCGGAAGGTGCGGCAGGATCGCGAGCGAGTCGAGCAGGTGATGCGTGACCATCCGCGACGGCTCGCGGATCGCCGTCAGGTTGTAGGTGCGGTTCCACTTGGCGAGCAGGGCGACGTAGCCGGCGAGGGCGTCGCGCTGCCGGGCATCGAGCGGCAGGCCGAGGAGGTCGAGGCCGGCGTCGAGCAAGGCGCGGACGTCGTCGCCGGTCGTGTCGATCGCGCCGTGCGTGCCATGAAGGGCGCTCATCGATCTGCCTTGCGAGGAGCGTCCGCAGAGTCTCGCGCGCGACGGACGGCCGGCGAACCCGGGAGGTGTGCCCTCGCGCCGGCGCGCTCCCCGGCTTGCTCGCGCCTCGCGCCGTCCCGCGGAGTCACAGGGCCACCTTGGCGGGCACGGGTGCCGCCGGGGCACTGCTCCTGCGCAGATGCACGAGGAGGAGCGAGATCGCCGCCGGCGTGACGCCCGAGATGCGCGAGGCCTGCCCGAGCGTTTCGGGGCGCTGCGCCGCGAGCTTCTGGCGGACTTCGTTCGACAGGCCGCGCACGAGGGCATAGTCGAGCGTTGGCGGGATCGGCAGCGTCTCCTGCGCGAGAAGGCGGGCGACCTCGTCCTGCTGACGGTCGATGTAGCCCGCATACTTCACGCCGATCTCGACCTGCTCGGCGACGGCTGGATCATCCACCGGCACTCCCGTGCCGGGCAGCGCGTGCAACGAGGCATAGGTGACACCGGGTCGCCGAAGCAAGTCAGTGAGCGCATACTCTCGCTCTATGCCTTTTCCCAAGACGACTCGTGCTTGTTTCTCGGAAACGCCGTGGGGGCCTATCATGGTCCGCTCGAGGCGCGCGCGCTCGGCCTCGATGGCGTCGCGCTTCCGACAGAACGCATCCCAACGGATGTCGTCGACGATGCCCAGGCGGCGTCCGGCCTCGGTCAGGCGCAGGTCCGCGTTGTCCTCGCGCAGTTGCAGGCGGTACTCGGCGCGCGACGTGAACATGCGGTAGGGCTCGGACACACCGCGGGTGATGAGGTCGTCGACGAGGACGCCCAGGTACGCCTCGTCACGGCGCGGACACCAGCCCTCTTCGTCGCGGACCTGCCGCGCCGCATTGACACCGGCGAGCAGGCCCTGCGCGGCCGCCTCCTCGTAGCCGGTCGTTCCGTTGATCTGGCCGGCGAAGAAGAGCCCGGTGATCGCCTTCGTTTCCAGCGTTGCGCGCAGGCCACGCGGATCGAAGTAGTCGTACTCGATCGCGTAGCCCGGCCGCAGGATATGCGCACGCTCGCAGCCGCGCATCGAACGCACGAGGTCGAGCTGGACGTCGAAGGGCAGGGACGTGGAGATCCCGTTCGGGTAGATCTCGTGGGTTTCCAGCCCTTCGGGTTCGAGGTAGATCTGGTGACTCTCGCGCTGGGCGAAGCGGACGACCTTGTCCTCGATCGACGGACAATAGCGCGGCCCCGTGCTGGTGATGACACCCGAGTACATGGGCGAGCGGTCGAGCCCCGCGCGAATGATCTCGTGGGTGCGCGCATTGGTGTGCGTGACCCAGCAGGGACGTTGCTCGGGATGCGTCGCCGCCGTGCCCACGAAGGAAAAGACGGGTGCAGGATCGTCGCCGGGCTGAACTTCGAGGGCGGCGAAATCGATCGTGCGACCGTCCAGGCGCGGCGGCGTGCCGGTTTTGAGCCGGCCGACGGGCAATGCGAGCTCCCGCAGCCGCCTGGCAAGCGACTTTGCCGACGGATCACCCGCGCGCCCGGCCTCGTAGTTCTGAAGCCCGACGTGGACGAGGCCCGCGAGGAACGTGCCGGCGGTGAGGACCACGGCACGCGCGCGAAAGACGAGACCGATCTGCGTCACGACCCCCGTCACTCGATCGCCATCGAGCAGGAGATCATCGACCGCTTGTTGGAAGAGGGTGAGGTTGGGCTGGTTCTCGAGCCGGCCGCGGATCGCCCGCCGGTAGAGGACGCGGTCCGCCTGCGCCCGGGTTGCCCGAACCGCCGGCCCCTTGCTCGAATTGAGCGTGCGAAACTGGATACCGGCCTCGTCCGTAGCCAAGGCCATCGCCCCGCCCAACGCATCGACCTCCTTCACGAGGTGACCCTTGCCGATGCCGCCGATCGACGGATTGCAGGACATCTGGCCCAAGGTCTCGATGCTGTGGGTGAGCAGGAGCGTATCGCGGCCCATGCGGGCGCTGGCGAGCGCCGCCTCGGTGCCGGCATGGCCGCCACCTATGACAATTACCTCGAAGCGGTGATTGAATTCCATCGGTCGAAAGGGGTAGAGGGCGCCTTGGCGCCCCCAGTCACGATTCTAGCGCAGGGCGCTGCCGGACCATGTGGCACGGCGGCAGCATGTTTCACGTGAAACGCGGCAGCACAGAGGACCCATGCCGAGCGGCAAGCTGAAACAGACGCACACCGACGGGCAACGAGGCCATGGACATTGAGGCGCCCCCTCGGCTGCGCTTGGACCACCCTCGACGAGATCTCCCGACCCAAGCCACGTTGGTTTCACGTGAAACACGGTGCCACCTACCGCAGACCTGCCTCCCGAAAGTATCGCTCCGCCCCGGGGTGAAACGGCACCACATTCCCTTTGAGCGCCTGCTGCTTCGTCAGCGACGCCAACGCCGGGGTCAGCTTCCGGAAGTCGTCGAAGTTCTCGAAAACCGCTCGCGTGATGGCGTACGCCACGTCCTCGGGCATGTCGGCGCTCACCACGATCGACGCCATCGTCCCGATGGTCGGCTGAGCGACAGACGTCCCTCGATAGATTCCACCCGGCACGAACGTCTTCAGGTAGTAAGGCCGGCTTGCAAGCAATGCATCGATGCCCGGGCCCTCGACCGGGACGACGCGCGTGCGGCAGCCCGCCGTGGCGTCCTGGAACACAGCATTGGGATGCCCGGCGACGAACCCGAACGCGTCCATCCGGTTCTCGCAAAGTGTCGAGGCCAGTTCCCCGATCTGGGTATCGAGTGCCGCCTTGAGATCCTCGGGCCGCAATCCCGCAGCCTCCAGGACGAGATCCATCGTCGCGCGTGTCCCCGACCCCGCCGTTCCCATGCCCACGCGCTTGCCCTTGAGATCCTGGATCGAACGAATGCCGGAGGCCTCGCGCGCGACCAACGTCAGCGTCTCCAGATAGACGCTGAAGAGGGCACGAAGCTTGGGCTGCGGCTTTCCCTTGAACGGGCCCGATCCGTGGTACGCGTAGAACTGCGTATCCCCTTGGGCAATGCCCATATCGAAACGACCGTCGAGCACGCCCTTGATGTTGGCGACACTCCCCTCGGACGTATCCACCGAGCAGCGCAGCTTGTGGACCTTGCGGGTCACGTTGACCATGCGGCACAAGGCGTTCCCCAAGGGGTAATAGATCCCCATCACGTCGGCCGTGCCAATGCTGACCGTCGACGCCGCGACCGCCTCGTCTGCCGGTGCGTACGCCAGCGTGACGCCCAGCCCGATGGCCACCACCCACGCCTTCGCATGTCGCCACGGCGTGAAGGGTCGCCCGTCGAGCCGCTGCCCGCCGCCGGTCGAAGCGCAGCCACCACGGGGCCCGTGGCAACACGCTGCCGCCGCTGGCGCCGGCTGTCGGGCGTCGTCACGGGGTTTCATTGGAGCCACGCGAGCCCTACGGTTCAAGCAAGGAGGCAGGATCGCGCGTCGATCCCCGGTGGCCGTCACGGGCCTTGGCAAGCACGCTTCCGGAGCAGCGGCGCCCGCCGTCGATGCACCGTGGTTCAGGGCGGCGATACCCGCGCGCACCCGAAACACGGCGCAGGAACGAGCGCGGCCCGAGGCTAGGCCGCGAGGCGTGCAGCCAGCCGCTCGCGCTCCGCCACGAGTTCGGCGGGACGCTTGCTCCCGAGCCTCGCGAAGAGGGCATCGTGCGCGGCGAGCTCGCGCTCCCACTGGGTGTGGTCGTGCGTCATCACGCCCGCGAAGGCCTTCGCGTCGAACCGGCTCGCCGACCAGTCGAGGTCGTCGTACGCCGGCACGAGTCCGAGCGCATCCTCCCGCGCCTGCGCCTTCCCGCGGCAACGCTCGACCATCCACCGCAGGACGCGCATGTTCTCGCCGAAACCGGGCCACACGAACTTGCCATCGGCATCCTTGCGGAACCAATTGACGCTGAAGATTCGTGGTGGATGAGCGATTTTACGGCCCATTGCAAGCCAATGTCGGAAGTAATCGCCGACGTGATACCCGCAGAAGGGCAGCATCGCGAACGGATCCCGCCGCACCTCGCCGACGGCACCTGCCGCCGCCGCCGTCGTTTCCGAACCCATGGTGGCAGCCTTGTAGACGCCTTCCTCCCAGGTACGCGCCTCGCTCACGAGCGGCACGGTATCCGAGCGGCGCGCGCCGAAGATGAAGGCGGAAATCGGCACCCCGGCGGGATCGTCCCACGCGGGATCGAGCGACGGACATTGCCGTGCGGAGACCGTGAAGCGGGCATTGGGGTGCGCGGCCTTCCGACCCGCCTTGCCGTCGGCGGGCGTCCAGTCGTTGCCCCGCCAGTCCACGAGATGCGCTGGCGACTCCTTCGTCATGCCCTCCCACCACACGTCACCGTCGTCGGTGAGCGCGACGTTGGTGAAGATCACGTTGGCGCGCAACGTCTCCATGGCATTGGGATTCGACTCGTACGACGTTCCCGGCGCGACGCCGAAGTAGCCGGCCTCAGGATTGATCGCATGCAGATACCCGTCGGCGGCGGGCTTGAGCCACGCGATGTCGTCGCCGATCGTCGTGACCTTCCATCCCTCCATGCCGGGCGGCGGAATGAGCATCGCGAAATTCGTCTTGCCGCAGGCGCTCGGGAACGCGGCGGCCACATACGTCTTCTCGCCCGACGGCGAGGTCGCACCGAGGATCAGCATGTGCTCGGCGAGCCAGCCCTCGTCGCGCCCCATCACCGAGGCGATGCGCAGCGCAAAGCATTTCTTGCCGAGGAGCGCGTTGCCGCCGTAACCCGACCCGTAGCTCCAGATCTCGCGCCGCTCCGGAAAATGCACGATGTACTTGTGGTCGGGATTGCACGGCCAGGCGACATCCTGCTGTCCGACCGCGAGCGGCGCGCCCACCGAGTGCACGCAGGGGACGAAATCGCCGTCGCTGCCGAGCACGTCGTACACCGCGCGGCCCATGCGCGTCATGAGCTTCATGTTCACCACGACGTAGGGGCTGTCGGACAGCTCGATGCCGATGTGCGCGATCGGGCTACCCAGCGGACCCATCGAGAACGGCACCACGTACATCGTGCGTCCGCGCATGCAGCCCGCAAAGAGGCCGCGCAGCGTGGTGCGCATCTCCTCCGGCGCGACCCAGTTGTTGGTGGGACCGGCGTCGTCGCGCGATTCGCTGCAGATGAACGTGCGGTCTTCCACCCGCGCGACGTCTGCCGGGTCCGAGCGCGCGAGGTAGCTTCCGGGACGCTTGTCCTGGGCGAGGCGGATCAGCGTGCCCGCCGCCACCATCTCGCCGCACAGGCGGTCGTACTCGGCGCCGCTGCCATCGCACCATTCGATGCGATCCGGCTCGGTGAGGGCGGCCATGTCACGCACCCAGCCGAGAAGACGGGGATGCCTCACCCACGCGGGCGCGGCGACGGAAGCGGCAAGGGTGGCGAGTGAATCGGGGTGGTTCATGCGGTGAGGTCTCGCGTGGATGAACGACGTGGTGGACGACGTGGCACCGTGTTCGCGGCACGGCGCGCGGAAGACAGACGGGGCGCACGTTGGCGCTTGACGCTTATCGTATCGCCGACGCGATGCGAGGCGGCGTTAGCGGCAAATTCTACGCGCGCGCCCCCGCGCATGCACCGGTCGAGCGGCCTGACCAATTCGGTTGCCGACGGCGTGCGCTCCCCGCCGCAGCAGGCGTGTCACGAAGGCGGTCGTGCCGGCGCATCCGGCGACCGGCGTCGAGCCCGATACCACTTGCGTGCGTGCGGAAATATCACGGGCGTGGCCAGGAGCAGCACCACGAGCCGCGTGACGTGAAACGCAGTGACGAGCGGCACGCCCAGTTGCAGCACCCTCGCGGTGACGCACATCTCCGCCATGCCTCCCGGCGCGGTGCCAAGCACGAGCGTGGCGGCCTGTTGTCCCGCCGCCCACGCCATCGCCGCACCGAAGAGGGCGGACAGCACGATCGACAGCAGCACCGTGAGCACGACCGAGGTCACGAAGCGATGCGCGCCGTGCAGGAAGTCGTCCTGGAGGCGCGAGCCGAGTGCACAGCCGAGGAGCAACTGCCCGACGTTGGACATCGGGGTCGGCATGAGCGACAGGTCGATCGACATGCCCGTGAGCGGAATCGAGACCCCGAGGGCGCCGATCACGAACCCGTTCGGCACGCGCAGGCGATAGCACACCGCGCCGCCGGCCAGGGTGAGCGCCATGAGGAGCGCGAAGCCGCCCGCGTCGAAGGTCTTCGCACCCTGCACGTAGGCGTCGGTCCCGTGCGCGCCGAGCGCCGTGATGGCGGCGGGCACGATGCCGACGACGATGAGGATGCGCATGCTCTGCGCCGCCGCGATGCGGTCCATGCGGCCGCCGAAGCGGTCACCGAGGATCGACATCTCCGTGGCGCCCCCAGGCACGCTCGCGAAGATGCCGGTGGTGCGGTCGAAGCCTGCCATGCGCGCGAGCGCGATGCCGCTCACATAGCCCAGCGCGATCGCGAAGAGCGCGCCCGCGACGAGCAGCCACCACAGCCCCGCGATCTCGTGCAGGACGTACGGGGTGAAGTAGAGGCCGAGCGACGTGCCGATGATCCACTGCCCGACGTAGCGCGAGGGCGGCGGAGCCACGACGTCCACGCCGCAGATGCGCACGATGGCGAGCGTGAAGAGGGGCCCCAGCATCCACGGGATGGGCGTGCGCAGCCGCGCGCAGACGTAGCCCGCGCCGGCCCCGATGGCGAGCGCAGCCGCCCAGCGGACGTAACGCGACGTCAAGCGACCGGCGTCGCGCGGCGCGCCGCCACGCGACGCCACAGCGGGGGCACGATCACGGTGAGCGCCGCCACGAGCAGCACACCCGCCGAGATGGGCTGCGTCACGAACACCGACAGGTCGCCCTGGCTGATGGCGAGCGCGCGCCGGAACTGGCTCTCCGCGAGCGGCCCCAGGATCATGCCGACGATGACCGGCGCCACCGGCACGTCGTAGCGCCGCATGAGGAAGCCGACGAGGCCGATGAGGTAGAGGAGCAGGAGGTCGAACCACGAATTGCGCAATCCGTAGGCGCCGAGCGTGGCGAAGATGAGGATGCCGGCGTAGAGCAGCGGACGCGGGATCGCGAGGAGCTTCACCCACAGGCCCACCATCGGCAGGTTGAGGATCAGCAGGATCACGTTGCCCACGTACATGCTGGCGATCAATGCCCAGACGAGCGTGGGCTGCGTCTCGAACAGCAGCGGTCCCGGCTGCAGGCCGTACTGCTGGAAGGCGGCGAGGATGATCGCCGCCGTGGCGGTGGTGGGCAGGCCCAGTGTCAGCAGCGGCACCAGCGTGCCGGTGGCCGAGGCATTGTTGGCGGCCTCGGGACCGGCCACGCCCTCGATCGCGCCCTTGCCGAACTCCTCCGGGTGCTTCGTGAGCTTGCGCTCGATGGCATACGAGAGAAAGGTCGGGATCTCGGCGCCGCCTGCGGGCAGGGTGCCGAAGGGAAAGCCGAGCAGCGTGCCGCGCAGCCACGGCTTCCACGAGCGCGCCCAGTCCTGCGCGGTCATCATCACCGAGCCGCCGAATTTCTCGAGCTTGTCCATCGTGCGGTTGAGATACGTTGCCACGTACAGCGTCTCGCCCACCGCGAAGAGGCCCACCGCCACCACCACCACGTCGACGCCGTCGAGCAGTTCGGGAATGCCGAGCGTGAAGCGTGCCTGCCCGGTCTGCGTGTCGATCCCCATGAGACCCAGATAGAGGCCAAAGAAGAGGGCGGCGATGCCGCGCAGCGGCGAGGCGCCGAGCACCGCCGACACCGTGGTGAAGGCAAGCACCATCACCGCGAAGTACTCCGCCGGCCCGAACTGCAGCGCGATGTCGACGATGAGCGGCGAGAGCAGCGTGAGCGCGATGGTGGCGAGCGTCCCGGCCACGAAGGAGCCGATCGCGGAGGTGGCAAGCGCCGGGCCCGCGCGCCCGGCCTTAGCCATGAGGTTGCCCTCCATCGCGGTGACGATGGTGGCGGACTCGCCCGGCGTGTTGAGCAGGATCGAGGTCGTCGACCCGCCGAACATCGCACCGTAGTAGATGCCGGCGAACATGATGAGCGCGCCGGTGGGATCGATCTTCGACGTCGCAGGCAGCAGGAGCGCGATGGTGAGCGCGGGACCGACACCGGGCAGCACGCCCACGGCGGTGCCGAGCGTCACCCCCACGAAGCCCCACATGAGGTTCGACAACGTGAGCGCGACGGCAAAGCCTTCGAGGAGCGCGTTGAAGGCGTCCATCACGGTCTACAGGAACGGCAGCCAGCCGGCCGGCAGCGACAGCGCGAGGAGCTGCGTAAACACGAGATAGGCGGCGGTCACCAGCACTGCGCCGATCACGACGTCGCGCACGAGCCGCGTGCTGCCGAAGCCGCGCGCGACGAGTACGAAGAGAACGACGCCGGCGATGATGAAGCCGGCGAAGCCGATCACCGCCATCTGCAGCACGATGCCCGCGCTGATGAGCAGGAAAGCGCGCCAGTCGGGCGCATCGTGCACGCCTTCGTCGGCCGGCATCGCACGCCAGCCGCCGGCCAGCGCGCGCCACGCCAGCAGTGCCCCGCACACCGCCAGACCCGCGCCGACGAGATACGGGAAGAAACGCGGCCCGATCCCTGAGTACGACTGTCCCTCGGGGATCGTCCCCGTGTCGAGCAGCACGAATGCGCCGATGGCGAGAAGCCCAAGCGAGACGGCAAGCTGGCCCAGGTGGCCGCGGCCGGTCATGGCATCCCTCGCTCCGCCGGGCGCGCCGCGCTACTTCTTCACGAGACCCACGCTCTGCACGATCTGGGTCACCCGCGCGATGTCCTTGTCGAGGAACGCCTTGAAGGCGTCGCCGCCCTGGAACAGGTCCTCCCATTCATTCTTCTTGAGCGTGGCCTGCCACGACGGGGTCTTCACAGTCTTCGCCACGAGGTCCACCAGCTCCTTGCGCTGCGCGTCGGTGATGCCGGGTGCGCCGAACACGCCACGCCAGTTGGCGAGTTCGACGTCGATGCCCTGCTCCTTCAGCGTGGGAATGTCGATGCCGGGCAGGCGCTTCTCCGACGAGATGGCGAGCGCCCGCATCTTGCCCGACTTGATCTGCCCCGCGAACTCGCCGTAGCCGCTGATGCCCGCCGTCACGTGGCCGCCGAGGATCGAGGCCAGCGCCTCGCCGCCGCCGGCGTAGGCGATGTAGTTGATCTTCGCGGGATCCGCACCCACCGCCTGCGCGATCAACGCGGCCAGGATGTGGTCGGTGCCGCCCGCCGAGCCGCCGCCCCAGGACACGCTGCCGGGATTGGCCTTGAGCTGCGCCACGAGCTCCGCCATCGACTTGATCTTCGACGAAGCAGGCACCACCACCACCTCGTACTCGCCGGTGAGCCGCGCGATCGGCGTGACCTCCGCGAGCGTGACCGGCGACTTGTTGGTCACGATGGCGCCCACCATCACCATGCCGCCCACCATCAGCGCGTTCGGGTCGCCCTTCTGCGAGTTGACGAACTGGGCGATGCCGATGGTGCCGCCGGCGCCGCCCTTGTTGTCGACCTTCACCTTCGGGACGAGCTTGCTCTCCTGCATCGCCGCCTGCAGCGCACGGCCCGTCTGGTCCCAGCCACCGCCCGGGTTGGCGGGCACGAGGATCTTGAGGTGGTCGAAGGCCAGCGCTGGCGAGGCCAATGCCGCGGCGGCGAGTGCCACGAAGGCCGCGCGCGAGGCGGCGCCGAGAATGCGACGAACGTGCATGGATCCTCCCGGGATCGAAATGTCGAGGGTTGGCAGGTTGGCACGGCGTGAACCGCCGGTGTTCTGCTTGCAGGATACGCTGAACGCCCCGGACCGGCATTCGGGGAAGGCTCGGGTTTCCGTGGAGGGGAAAGGCGTGACGCGAGCGCTGACACGATCGTGTTGCCACGATAGTCGACAGGGATACAGGAATACGGTTAGCATGGTTTGCATGAAAGCCACCATTGACGTTCCCGACGAGCTCTACCGCAAGGTCAAGGCCAAGAGCGCGCTGCTCGGCAAGCCGGTCCGCCAGGTGACGGCTGAACTGTACGAGCGCTGGCTCGCCGACGAACTGCCGCCGGGCCCGGCTGAGACGCCTGAAGCGTGGCTGCGCGGCTGGCTGGCCGACGCCAACGCCGCCGTGCGCGCCGCGCCCGCCGCGCGCCCGGCGCGCGAGGAGCTGGCGGCCGACCGCGATCGTCTCGACCGGCGGTGACCGCGCTGGTCGTCGACGCGAGCGTCTGGGTCGCGGCGGCGGACGCCACCGACCCGTTAAGCGCGGCGAGCCGCCGTTTCCTCGAAGCCGTCGCGGTGCAGGCGTTGCCGGTTGCGTTGCCCGTGCTGGCGCGCATCGAGGTGGCCTGCGCGCTCGCTCGTCGGTTGCGCGACGCGCGCGGCGCCCGCCGCATCGCCGACGGCATGGTCCGCTCACCGTTCGTGCGCGAGCACATGCTGGACGCGAGGATGATCGACTGCACCGTGGCAGCAGGGACGGACGCATTTCTCCGTGCGGCGGACGCCGTCTACCTGGCACTCGCCCGCCGCCTCGATGCCGTGGTCGTCACCTGGGACGCCGAACTAATCCGGCGTGCCGGCGCTTTGACTCCCGAGGTGTGGCTCGCCAGGCAAGGCTGAGTCACTATCGCACCCAGACGCTGGACGAACGCCAGTCGTTCTGGGGTAAGCGGTAACCACGCGACGTTCTTCCACGCATCGCCGGCGTGCGGACAATACG
>CAYTOT010000012.1:7697-113226 GCA_964439475.1 uncultured Alcaligenaceae bacterium | reverse complement strand
GAGTCGCCCTGCGTCGAGTCGATCCCGCTGTCGCAGCTCACCGGCGCGCACGTCTACTGCAAGCTCGACTACCTTCAGCGCACCGGCAGCTTCAAGGAGCGCGGCGCGCGCAACGCCTTGCTCCAGCTCACGCCGGAAGAACGCGCACGCGGCGTGATCGCCGCCTCCGCCGGCAATCACGCGCAAGGCATCGCCTACCACGGCAGCCTCCTCGGCATCCCCGTCACCGTGGTGATGCCGCAGTTCGCCGCGCTCATCAAGGTCACCAATTGCCGGGCCTTCGGCGCCAACGTCGTGCTGCACGGACCGGACCTCACCGCAGCGCGGACGCATGCCGGGGAGATCGCGGCGCGCGACGGCCTTACCTTCATCCACCCCTACGACAACCTCGACGTGATGGCGGGCCAGGGCACGCTGGGCCTCGAGATCCTCGAACAGACACCCGATCTGCAGGCGGTCATCGTGCCGGTGGGTGGCGGGGGACTCCTCGCCGGCGTGGGCACCGTGATGAAGGCGATGAAGCCGTCGGTGCGCGTGATCGGCGTCGAGCCAGAACATGCCGCGTGCTTCACGGCGGCGCTCGCCGCCGGTGCGCCGGTCCCGGTTCCCCTCTCTCCCACGCTCGCCGACGGCCTCGCCGTGGCGCTCCTCGGCACCCATCCTTTCGAGACCTTGCGCCAGGTGGTCGACGACGTGGTGACCGTCGACGAAGCCGCCATCGCACTGGCGATCCTGCGCCTGATCGAGCTCGAGAAGAGCGTCGTCGAGGGTGCAGGCGCAGCGCCGCTCGCCGCATTCCTCGCCGGCAAGGTCGACGCGCTGCGCGGCAAGCGCGTGGTGCTCGCACTCGCCGGCGGCAACATCGATCTCACCATGCTCGACCGCGTGATCGAGACCGGACTGGTGGCCGACGGCCGGCTCGCCCGCTTCGCGGTGTCGATCGCCGACCGCCCGGGCGGCCTGGCACGCCTGGCGCAGGTGATTGCCGACACCGGCGCATCGGTCAAGGAGATCGTGCACGACCGAGCGTTCTCGGGGCCGGACCTGTCCGCGGTACGCGTGGTCTGCGTGGTGGAGACGACCGGGCACGATCACGTGCGGGCACTGCACGCGGCGCTCGCGCAGGCCGGCATCCACGTCGTCGGCTGAGCGCTCGCCGGCGCGGCTTCAGTCTTCGCCGGTCGAAAGCAGCGCTCGCCGGCGCCGCTTCAGGCTTCGCCGCCCGAGCGAGGCATCTGCGGCGCCGCGCGCAGCACCGCGAGAAGCGGCGCGTGCGCCAGGTCCTTCTCGGACGCGATTCGCTCGGCGAGTTCGGCAAGCTCCATTGCGGGCCAGTCGCGTTCTTCCGCCGAAGGCAGCCCGGCGAGCCTGGTCGCCAGTTCCTGCGCCTGCGGGCGGTCGGCGGCAGGGTGGGCCGCCGCGAATCTCAGGAGCTGCCGCGCGCAGTCGAACTGCCCTTCCGCCGCCAGCACGTCGGCCAGAAGCTCGACGGCGCCAAGCGTGAGGTACGGGGACGCGACCGCGGTGGCCATCAGGACCATCGCCGCAAGCTCGTCGCGCGCGAGCGGGAGGTCGTGCTGCAGCAGCGCCACGGAGCCGCGCAGGTAGTGCAGCCAGCTGACGGCCGTGCGGTTTCCGGAGCCCTCCGCCGCTGCCATGCCCTGCGCGATGTGCTCCATCGCCTCATCGTAGTCACCGCGGTGACGCGCGCACACGGCGAGATTGGCGCAGACGAAGGCGCGCGTGCCCACCAGCCCATGCCGATCGGTCAGCGCCTTCGCTTCGGTGAGGTGCAGGCGCGCGCTGTCGAAGTCGCCGCGCTCCTGGTAGTGGCTTGCCAGGTTGCTGAGGCAAAGCGCTAGGTTGGCCGCGTCGTCCACGCGACGCAGCGTCGCGAGCGCCTGGATCGTCAGCTTGAGCGCGCCGTTGAGGTCACCCCGCCGCTTGGTGACGATCGCCAGGTTGTCGAGGAGCGCCGCCGACTCGCGCGGCCCCTGGCGGCTCGCCAGCGTCGCCGCCTGCCGGTAATGGCGCTGAGCAGCTTCGAGGTCGCCGCGCCGCAGGCCGCAACCGCCGAGCGCAGCGAGGCTCTGCAGGATCGCGCCACCGTCGCGATCCGGATCGGCGCCGGCGAGCACGGCCTCCGCCATCGCGGCCGCCTCGTCGTAGCGATCGAGGCGATAGAGAAGATGCGCAAGACGCCCCGACAGGTCGAGGCGGACCTTCGCATTCCCGGCCACCGGCGAGGCGAGCGCCTCCTCCAGCAACGAGCGCGCCACGCTCGCGAGGCCCCGATGCTCGCAGTAGGCGACGAGCCCGCGGACACCGCGCAGGATTTCGTCGACCATTCCCCGATCGACCGACGAGCACCACGCCGCCCGGCAGTTCTCGAAGTCGACGTCGACCGCTTGCATCGCATCGGTCGCGCCACGGTCCAGCGCCGGTACGAGCTGCCCGAGCCAGTCGAGGTAATGCCGCGCATGCGCTCGCGCGACCTCGCCCTGCCCGCCCGCAGCCGCGAGGCGCGCCGCGGCGAACTCCGCCACCAGAGGGTGCAGGTGGAGCCGGCCGGCCTCCTTGCGCAGCAGTGACTTGTCCACGAGCGCCAGCAGCAAGGGCAACGGCGCCTGCGCCGCGTGACGCGCCGCTTCCGGCGAGAAGCCGCCGCGGAACACCGACAGGCGTGCGAGCGCCCCCCGCTCCGCCTTGCCCAGGAGTTGCCATGAGTGCTCGAGCACCACCTCGAAGCTCGCGTGGCGCGCGGGACGGGTGGGATCGACGGATCGCAGCAGCCCCGTACCCTCGCGAAGCTCGGCGGCGATGGCATGGCAGGACAGGACACGCGTCCACGCCGCGGCCAGTTCGAGCGCAAGCGGCAAGCCATCGAGCTGCCTGCAGATGTCCGCGATGGCCGACGCCTCGACACCCGGCACGAGCGCCGGCTCCACGCGGTGCGCCGCCTGGATGAAGAGGCGCGCGGCGTCGAACGACTCGATGCGATCGGCGTCGTCCGGCTCCGGGCAAGGCAGGCCCTCCAGCGGCAGGAGCTGCTCACCGGCAATGCCGAGCCGCACGCGCGACGTCGCGACGACGCAAAGGCCCGGCGCATCGGCCAGCAGCCCCTCGAAGAGCGGCGCGCCGGCAACGAGGTGCTCGACGTTGTCGAGCACCAGCAGCATCTCGCGTGTGCGCAGGAACTCGCGCACGACGTCGAGCGGCGCCTGCTTCGCCGCCACGCGCAGCCCGAGCTCCTGCGCGACGCGCGCCGGGATGTCCGCCACGCCGCGCACGTCCTCGAGCGGGACGAACACGGCGCCGTGCGCGCGGGTGGACGCCGCGTCGGCCAGCGCGCGCTGCACGAAGCGCGTCTTCCCCGCCCCTCCCGGGCCCACGATGGTGAGCAGGCGGCATCCACCCGCGCCGAGCATCGTGGCGAGCTGGCGAAGTTCGACGGCGCGACCCACGAATCCCGCATCGACCGCCGGCAGGCGGCCCTCGAACGACACAGCCGCGACCGGCAGCGAGGTTGCGAGCGCATCGTGGTGCGCGCGAAGGTCCGCGCCGGGCGCGATGCCGAGCTCCGTCTCCAGGCGGTTCGCGAACTCGCGGTACGCCTGCCTCGCGCGCACCACCTGCCCGCTGCGCGAGAGCCACGTCATGTGCACCCGGAGGGCCGCCTCGTCGAGCGGGTCGGCCTCCAGAAGCCGGGCGGAGATCGCGATGCCTTGCGCAGGGTCGATGTCCTCTCCGGCACGGCCGAGAGCGGCGTCACGCCACAGGCTGTGCAGGCGCTCGCGTTCGAAGGCGAGCCAGCCGGACCACGCAGGATTGCCGCCGTCGTCGAAGCCTTCGAGCAGCTCGCCCTGCCACGACGCGAGGGCTGCCGCGCGGTCCCCGTCGCGCAACGCCGCCTCGAAGTCGGCGACGTCGGTCGCGACCTCGCAGCGGAGGGCACCGCCCTCGCTTTGCACGTGCCGACCCCATGCCACGCCCTGCAGGCGGAAGAGGGACTTGCGCAGGTTGGTGTACGCGAGCTTGGCCGGAAGCTCAGGCCACAGGAGCGACGCGAGCTCGGTGCGACCCACCCAGGTCCTCTTGAGCGCGACGAACGCGAGGAGCTGGGTGCGGCGCTCGCACGGGAGCGACTGCACCTCACCGTCGTGGAGGAGCGTCGGGGGGCCGAGCAGTTGCAGGCGCGGGATCATGCAGCGGGACAGCCGTGTGCGTGTGTACGAGGGACAGTCCCAGGAACGAAGCAACTGCGTGGCGCGTCAGGGCCCTGCCCTTGCCTGCCTGTGTCGGGCGCGGGGCGTCGGAACACGCGAGCAGGCAGGTCAGTCCAACGCGAACCGGTCGTCCCGCGCGAGCGACGCTCCAGAGCGTCCGGGCATGGCGGCCGGCGGAGCATGCACGCTTCCGCGCCGTGCCGCAAGGCGCGTCCCCGGGAGATACCCGTGGGCATGTGATGCGGCCCGGCGCCGGCGGGCGCCGCAGACGGGGAACGCTGGCGGAACGCGCGTCCTCGTATCGTCCGTTCCGTCGCCCGCGCCATGCGCTGCCGGGCACGACCCCAACCTCCAGGAGATATCGAATGAACTCGATCGTCGCAGACCGGCCCGCCACCCCCGACCTCGCCGCCATCAAGACCCGACAGCAGGCGACGTGGGCGAGCGGCGACTTCGCCATCGTCGGCGTCACGCTCGACATCGTGGGTGAGACGCTCGCCGAAGCCGTCGACGTGCGCGCCGGCGAGCGCGTCCTCGACGTCGCCGCCGGCAACGGCAACGCCACGCTGGCCGCCGCACACCGCTTCGCCGAGGTGACTTCCACCGACTACGTCCCCGCCCTGCTCGAGAAGGGAAAGGTCCGGGCGGCCGCCGAGGGGCTGCCGGTCCGCTTCCAGCTGGCCGACGTGGAGGCGCTGCCGTTCCCGGACGCGAGCTTCGACGTCGTGCTCTCGACATACGGCGCGATGTTTGCCCCGAACCAGAAGGCCACGGCGCGCGAGATGCTGCGGGTGGTCCGGCCCGGCGGTCGGATCGGTCTCGCCAACTGGACGCCCGAGGGCTTCGTCGGCCAGCTCTTCAGGCTCATCGGCCGTTACCTGCCACCGCCGGCCGGTCTCGACTCACCCGCACTGTGGGGCACCGAGGCGCGCCTCGCGACGCTGTTCGGCGCGGAAGCCTCGATCCGCGCCGAGCGCCGCAACTTCAACTTCCGCTACCACTCCGCAGCGCACTTCGTGCAGGTCTTCCGTGACTACTACGGTCCCACGCACAAGGCCTTCGCGGCGCTCGACGCCGGCAAGGCCGCGGATCTCGAGCGCGATCTCGTGGCGCTACTGGGCTCCCTCGATCGTGGCGGCGGGCACTCGCTCGTGGTGCCCGGCGAGTATCTCGAGGTGGTCGTGACCAAGGCCGGGCACGCATGATTGCAGGCGTTTCTGCCGCGTGCTTCGACGTGCCGATGCAGGATCCGAGCGTCCCCGCGACCGGGATACCGGAACGCCGCGCCGACCCGGGCGGCGTTCCGGTCGGCGCGTTCAGTAGCTTCCCCCGAAGCGAGCTTCGCTCGCCGCCCCCAAGGGGGACGAATGCCTTGGGGCGGCCCGGAGCATTCCTGGCGGCCAATCCTGCTGACCCGGAGGGTGCCGGCCACGATGGCGCGTGACGGCGAGGGAGGGAACGGCTCATCGCGCGACCGCACGACTGGGCAGCCGCTGCCACGCGAGCATCGCGATCACGCCGGCGAGTCCGATGCCGTCGGCCCAGCGCCCCGGATAGATGAGAAGCAGCCCCGACACGATCAGGATCCATTGCTCCACGCGCGTGCATTCACGCAGGAGCCACTTCTGCACGCCAGCAGCAAGGGTGGCGATGCCGGCGACCGCCGTGAACGCTATCCACGCCACGTAGGCCCACGATGCCTCGGGCGGCACCTTGAGCAGCAGTGCGATTCCGGCGGGATCGAGCACGAACACGAAGGGCACCACGAACGCCGGCAGCGTGTACTTCCACGACTGCAGCGTCGTACGGTACGGATTGCCGCCGGTGATCGCCGCTGCCGCGAACGGCGACAAGGCGGTCGGCGGCGACACCTCCGAGAGCACCGCGTAGTAGAAGATGAACATGTGCGCGGCGTAGTCGGGCACGCCGAGCTTGATGAGCGCGGGCGCGGCGATCACGGCGCAGATGATGTAGCTCGCGGTGACCGGCACCGCGAGGCCGATGACCCACACGATGATCGCGGTGTAGATCGCGGTGAGGAATACGCTGCCACCCGCGTAGGCGATCACGATCGCGCTGAACTTGAGGCCGAGGCCCGTCTTGGCCACCACGCCCACGATGATGCCCGCCGCCGCGCAGGTGGCGGCGACGTTGAGCATCTGCGCCGAGCCATCCTTCAGCGCCGTCACCAGCTTGCGCGGACCCATCGCCGTGTCGCGGCGCAGGAATGACGCCGCGAAGGTCACCACCGTGGCATAGAACACCGACAGGATCGGCGAGAAGCCCAGCACCATGAACACCACGATGGAGACCAGCGAGCCGAAGTGGAACCAGTACTGCCGCGTCAGTTCGCCCAGCCGGTACGGTGTGTCGGCCACCACGTCGCGCATCCCGAACCTGCGGGCGTCGATCTCCACCATGAGGAACAGCGACAGGTAGTAGAGGATCGTGGGGACCGTCGCCATCAGCAGCACGTCGAGGTAGCTGATCTTGAGGAACTCGGCGATGAGGAATGCGGCGGCGCCGAGCACCGGCGGCGAGATGATGGCGCCCAGACCGCCGGCGGCGAGCAGGCCACCCGCGGCATTCTTGCCGTAGCCCGCACGCTCGAGCATGGGGTAGGCCACCGAGCCGATGGTCACCGTGGTGGCGACCCCCGATCCCGACGGCCCGCCGAGCAAGAACGACGCCAGCACCACCGTGCGCCCGGCGCCCGTGGGCTTGCCGCCCATGGCGGCGAAGCTCCAGTCGAGGAAGAACTTGCCGGCGCCCGATTGCTGGAGAAACGCGCCGTATATCGTGAAGAGGATGATGAGCGTCGAGCTCACGTCCACCGCGGTACCGAAGATCCCCTCGAGGGTCTGGTAGAGGAAGCCCGTCATCGACGCGATGTCGTAGCCGCGATGCTGCCACTGCCCGGGCAGCCACGGCCCCACGAACGCATAGGCGAGGAAGGCACCGATCACCGCCAGCATGATCCAGCCCGACGTGCGCCGGCATGCCTCCAGGACCAGCACCACGAAGCTCACGCCGAAGAACAGGTCGGAGGGGGTGGGCAGCGTGTTGCGATCCCAGAAATCGTCGCCTCCCGCGAGCAGATACGCGATGGTGGCGACACCGAGCAGCGCGCACACGATGTCCCACCACATCAGCCGGTTGCGATACCGCTTGGCGATGGGAAAGAGCAGGAAGACGAGCAGCAGCATGAAGCCGACGTGCACCGGCCGCAGGACCTGCGCCGGCACGATCTCCACGGCGGCGTAGAGGTGGAACAGCGACATCGCCACCAGCAGCGCGGTGACGAGGGTGCCGAGCCAGCCGCGAAAGCGGTTGGTTGCACCTTCCTCCGCCTCGATGAAGGCCCCGGCCCGCGCGAGGCGGTCGTCGTCGACGGCCACGTGCGGCGCAGGAGGCGGCGGGCTCGTCATGGCCGGAATGCGAAGCGGGGTCTCACCCCAACGTGTGAAACGAGACCCCGGCGACGGTCGGAAGGAATGGATCTAGAACTTGACGCCCTGTTCCTCGAAGTATTTCTTCGCCCCCGGATGATAGGGGATCGGCGAGCCGGACTTCTGGTACTTGAGGTCGATGTTCTGCGCCTCCTTGTGCACCGCCACGAGCTCCGGCTTCTTCTCCATGAGCGTCTTCACGATGTCGTAGGCCATCTTGTCGCTCATCTTGTCGCTCGTGACGAGGATGTTCCAGACGTCGATGTTCTCCACCGGCTTGTCCATGCCGTGGTACGACGACGCTGCGATCGTGGACTTGACGTAGAGCGGACCGTATTTCTTGTTCATCGCATCCACCGCCTCGCCGTGGTCGATCAGCTTGACCTTCGTCCCGGGCGTGGTCGCGAGGTCGGTCACCGCGGCGGTAGGCACGCCGCCCACCCACACGAAGGCATCGATCTTCTTGTCCTTGATCGCGTTGACCGACTCGGCCACACCGAGGCGCTCCTGCTTGATGTCGGTCTTGGGATCGATGCCCACGGCCTCCAGCATGCGCAGGGCCATGACCTCCGTGCCACTTCCGGGCGAACCCGTGGACACGCGCTTGCCCTTGAGGTCGGAGAGCTTGTTGATGCCCGTGCCCTCGACGGTCACCACCTGCATGCGGTTGGGGTAGAGCACCATCAGCGTGCGCGCGTCGACCTTGTGGTCCTTGAACTTGCCGGTGCCCTGCTCGGCTTCCCACGCGGTGTCGGCCATCGTGAAGGCGACCTCCGACTTGCCGGCGCCGACGAGCTTCAGGTTGTCCACCGACCCGCCCGTCACCTCTGCGGTGGCAGCGAGCCCCGGGAGGTACTTCGACAGGATGTTGGCCATGCCGCCGCCGAGGGGGTAGTACACCCCGCCGGTGCCGCCGGTCGTGATCGAGATGCGATTGCCCTGCTGGGCAAGCGAAGGAGTGGCCGCAACGAGAGCGGCGGCGGCAACGACCGCGAGCGCTGCACGGGCGCGATGAATGGACATGAATCCTCCAGAAGGGCGAGCGGCGGGGGAACTGCTCCGCCTACGTTCGTCGAAGGCCGCCGCCGGGCGTACGGGTCTGCCCATGCCTGTTCGGCCGCCGGCGCGACGTGGCCACCGGCAGGCGAAGTGTACCGAAATCGTGCGTCAGGCGGCGCCCCGCAGGTCGGGCGGCAGAGGCAGCCGCCGCTCGATCGACGAGATGTGCGGACCGCCGGTTCCGAGCTTGCGGTCGAGAAAGAAGTTGCGCAGCGTGCGCGCGATGGTGCGGAATGCGATCGCGTCCCACGGCACCTGGGACTCGTCGAAGAGCCGCACCTCGAGGCTCTCGGGGCCGGGTCCGAAGTCGAGATCGACGAGATGCGCGCGAAACATCATGTAGACCTGATGGATCTGCGGCAGGCTGATGAGGGTATGGAGATCCTGGACATCGACGCGCGCGTCGGCCTCCTCCAGGGTCTCGCGTACCGCGCCGGCGACGACACTCTCGCCGTTCTCGAGAAAGCCCGCCGGCAGCGTCCACAGGCCGAGTCGCGGCTCGATGGCGCGCTTGCACAGCAGCACCTGCTCGTTCCAGATCGGCAGGCATCCCACCACGACCTTCGGATTCTGGTAGTGGATCGAGCCGCAGCTCGCGCAGACGTAGCGCGGGAGACTGTCGCCGTCGGGGATACGGAACTCCAGCCGGTCGGAACCGCAGTGGCTGCAGTAGCGCAGGTCGGGCGGCGCGGGCAGTCCGGCGCGCGGCAGCGCAGGTGCGCTCACCGGACGCCTCTCCACCGGTACGCGTCCGGCACCCTTCGATCGCGCGCGGTCACGGCTGAATGAAGCGCTCGCGGTAATAGCGAAGCTCGGCGATCGACTCGTACACGTCGGCCAGGGCCTCGTGCTTGCCTTCCTTCGGAACGCCCTTCGCGACATCGGGCTTCCATCGCTTGACGAGCTCCTTCAGCGTGGACACGTCGAGGTTGCGGTAGTGAAACCAGTCCTCGAGCCTCGGCATCCACCGGGCGAGGAAGCGGCGATCCTGGCAGATGGAATTCCCGCACATGGGCGACGCCTTGGCGGGGACGTGCGCGGCGAGGAAGGCCAGCGCCTGGGCCTCGACCTCCGCCTCTGGCAGCACCGACGCCCGCACCTTGTCGGTGAGTCCGCTGCGGCCGTGGGTGGCCGTGTTCCACGCATCCATGCCGGCGAGCACGGCGTCCTCCTGATGCACCACCCACACCGGGGCTTCCGCCACCGCCACGAGATTGCTGTCGGTGACGACCAGCGCCACCTCGATGATCCGGTCGCGCTCCGGGACGAGTCCGGTCATTTCCATGTCGATCCAGATGAGATGGTTGGCGTCCTGCGGCATGGGCGTGGCGTAGAATGCAATCGTCCATTCTCGCATGTTGCCTTCGGCAATGGCCGTGGCAGAGCCCAATTCCTTCTCCCTGCTGTTCGTGGCCGCGCTCGCGGTGTCGCTCGCGGTGCGCACCTGGCTCTCGTCGCGCCAGATCGCTCACGTGCGCGCCCATCGCGGACAGGTTCCGGCGGCCTTCGTCTCCCGGATCGGCATCGTCGCCCACCAGAAGGCCGCGGACTACACCGTGACGACGCAGCGTCTTGCCATCGCCCAGGCTGTGGTCGACGCGACCGTCCTGCTCGCGATGACGCTGGGCGGCGGGCTCGCCGCCATCGTCGCGTGGACCGACGCGCTGCCGGTGGGTGTGATCGGACGCGACGTCGCCATGTTCGCCATCGCCGCCGCCGTGTTCGCCGCCGTGAGCCTGCCCTTCGCATGGTGGCGCACGTTCCGCATCGAGGAACGCTTCGGCTTCAACCGCACGACGATGAGGCTGTGGGTCACGGACCTCGCCAAGGGCCTCGCCCTGATCGTGATGCTCGGCATGCCGCTCCTCGCACTCCTCTTGTGGATCATGGGCGCCGCGGGAGCCTGGTGGTGGCTGTGGGCCTGGGGCGCCTGGATGGGGTTCCAGCTCCTGGTGCTCGTCCTCTACCCCACGGTCATCGCGCCGATCTTCAACAAGTTCACGCCGATGGAGCACACCGCGGCCCGCGAGCGTGTCGAGGCGCTGCTCTCCCGCTGCGGCTTCCGCAACGCCGGCCTCTTCGTGATGGACGGCTCCCGGCGCTCCGGACACGGCAACGCCTACTTCACCGGCCTTGGCAAGGCCAAGCGCATCGTCTTCTTCGACACGCTGCTGCTGCGCCTCGGGCCCGACGAGGTCGAGGCCGTGCTGGCGCACGAGCTCGGCCACTTCAAGCTGCGCCACGTCACCAAGCGCATCCTGTGGTCGGCGGCGCTGTCGCTTGCCTTCCTCGCCCTTCTTGCCTGGCTCATGCAGGCGCCGTGGTTCTACCTCGGCCTCGGCATCCCCTCTTCGCTGCTCCCGTCCGCGCTCGCCCGGCCGGGCGTGGCACTCGAGCTGTTCCTGCTCGCGGTGCCGGTGTTCACGTTCCTGCTCGAACCCGTGGTGGCCTGGTACTCGCGGCGGCACGAGTTCGAGGCCGATGCGTTCGCGACGCGCCATGCCTCGGCCAGCGCGCTCACCACGGCGCTCGTCAAGCTGTACGAGGACAACGCTGCCACGCTCACACCCGACCCTGTCCACTCTGCCTTCTACGATTCGCACCCGCCTGCGGCCCTGCGCATCGCGCGCATCCACGCGCTCGGCACGGACGATGCGATGCCGCTCGCCGCATGAGGATGGGCATGAACCTGCCGGCACACCTGCGCTCGCTCGCGTCGCTCTGCCTTCTTGCGGTGATCCTGCCGGCAGTGGGACAGGGACGGGCGCCGCCGCCCTACGCCAAGGGCGATCCCAAGGCGGGAGAGGCGCTCGCCGAACGCGACTGCGTCTCCTGCCACGCGGCGAGCTTCGGCGATGCCGAGACGATCTACACGCGCAAGGACCGTCGGGTGGGCACGCCTGCCCAGTTGCTCGCACAGGTACGGCAGTGCAATGCGCAGCTCGCCAAGGGGTACTTCCCGGACGAGGAGGAGAGCGTCGCCGCCTACCTCGATCGCGACTTCTATCACTTCACGCATCGATGAAGCGCAGCGCCCCCTTGTCGCCGGATCTGCACGCCGCGGAGGGAGCCGCGTGACCCTCTCCACGCACACGCTCGCCCTCGCCGCGATGCGCTGCAGGCCCGGCGCGCCGCGGCTCGCTCACGACGAACTCGCCGCGCACGTCGCCAACCTGCCCGGCTGGACCGTCACCGGCGAGACCATCGGCAAGACCTTCGCCTTCGCGAACTATCACGAGACGATCGCCTTCGTGAACGCCGTGGCGTTCGTGGCACACCGCGAGGACCACCATCCGGAGCTTCACGTCGGCTACGGCGAATGCATGGTGACGTACAGCACGCACAGTGCGGGCGGCGTCACCCTGAACGACGCGATCTGCGCCGCCAGGATCGAGCGCCTCTTCGCCTGATGCCCATGCCGCCGCGCGCGCTGGTGATCGCTGCGCATCGCCGGCACTTCGAGGTCGTCTTCGCCGACGGCGAGCGCGTGACCGCGACGGCCAGGGGCCGTGCACTGCGCATCGCCGCAGGCGACGACGTGGGCGTCGAGCGGCAGCGTGGCGGCGCCGTGGTGGTCGACGTCGCGCCGCGGCACAGCCTGCTGTTTCGCTCCGACGCCTTCAAGGAGAAGCTCCTCGCAGCCAACGTGACGCAGGTCGCCGCCGTCGTGGCGCCGGACCTGGGCGTTGATGCCGAACTCCTCGAACGCTGGTCGATCGCCGCGGAAACCGCGCACTGCCGGTTCCTGATACTCGCCAACAAGGCGGACCTGCCGGGCTTCGACGCCCTGCAGGCGCGGCTCGCGCCCTTCGCGGGGCTCGGCTATGCCGTGGTCGCCTTCAGCGCCCAGCGCGACGCACGACCTGCCCTGCCCTGGCTCCACGGGCAACGCACACTGCTCATCGGGCAATCGGGAATGGGCAAGTCGACGCTCGTCAATGCGTTGGTACCCGATGCCGGCGTACGGACGGGCGAGGTCTCGGAGGCTTTGCGCACCGGCCGCCACACCACGACCTTCACGGCACTACACTTCCTGCCCGGGCAGGGCCGCGACACCTGGCTCGTGGACTCTCCGGGAGTGAAGATCTTCGGTCTCGCGCACCTCGAGCCCGGTGCCATCGCGGAGGCGTTCGTCGAGATGCGTCCCTGGCTCGGGCATTGCCGCTTCCGCGACTGCCGCCACGATGCCGAGCCCGGCTGCGCCATCGTCGACGCCGTCGACGCCGGCCGGATCGCGCCGCACCGCCTCGCTCTCCTGCACGCGCTGGTGCGCGAGGCGGAGGCCGCCCGCGATCCGGCGCTCGGCCATGGATGAACCGCGCTGTCAGGGCGCGAGATTCGCGACCGTGAGCAGCACGACCAGCAGCAGCCAGAGCACGAGTGCCCGCCACACGAGCCCCACGGCCGAGGGCAGCACGTCGGGCTCGACGGGATCGCCCAGTCCCAGGTCGGGGCGGACGTCGGGATCGCCGGAGAGCGTGGGCAGCATGCCTCCCAACTGCACGCCCAGCGCGCCGCCGCCGGCCGCGAGCAGGATGCCCATGGCCTGCCCCCCTTCCTGGGTGACCCAGCGCGCGGACTGGGTCCGCCAGCACGCGACGGCGTCCTCGAAGTCGCCGACGATGGCGAAGGACAATGCCGTCAGGCGCACCGGTATCCAGTCGAGCGCGACCAGCAAAGCCCGCGCCGGTGCGCCGAATTCGGCCCGCGCCTGGACCCCCGGCGTGGGTTCGATGCCCGGCACGGGGCCGCGCCATTCCTCGGCGAGCAGCACGGCCGCGCGATAGAGGACGGCGCCTGCCGGACCGGGGAGCACCAGGAACCAGAACAGCACCGCGAACACGCGACGATAGGCGTCGACGAGCCCGCGCTCGATGGCCAGGCGCGCGACGTCGCCGCTGCCGAGGTCGCCGGTCGAGCCGCCACGCCACGCGGCCAGCACGCGCCGCGCGGTCCCGAGATCGGCTGCCTGCAGCGCGGCGACGATCGCCGAGATCGCGTGGCTGAAGCGCCGGAATCCCATCAGGAAGTACAGCACCACCACGTTGACGGCGAGGCCGGCCAGCGGATGCGCGGCCAGCGCGAGCCAGTACACGATCTCGACGAGGAGCACCGGCGGCACGAGCGCGGCGATCACCGCGACGATCCCGTGCTGGCGCGTGCCGCCGTTGAGCTTGCGCTCCAGCGTGCGCGCGTAGCGCACGAACGATCGCTCGACGGCCGCTCGCCACTCGAAGGCCCGCCATTGCTCGAGGCCGAGCGCGGCCAGGATCGCGATGAGGCTCACGAAGTCAGCTCTTGAGCTCGATCCGGTCGCGGTATTGCTCGAGGGCCTCGGGGTTGGCCAGCGCCTCGACGTTCTTCACGTCGCGCCCATGGACCACGTTGCGCACCGCGAGCTCCACGATCTTGCCGCTCTTGGTGCGGGGGATGTCGCTCACCTGCACCACCTTGGCGGGGACGTGGCGCGGCGTGGTGTTGGTCCGCACGTGCCGCTTGATGCGCTCCACGAGCTCATCGTCGAGGACCAGGCCGTCGCGCAGCCTGACGAACAGCACCACGCGCACGTCACCCACTTCGTCGGGTGGCCAGTCCTGTCCGATCACCAGGCTCTCCACGACCTCCGGCAGTTGCTCGACCTGGCGGTAGATCTCCGCCGTTCCGATGCGCACACCGCCCGGGTTGAGCGTCGCGTCGGAGCGTCCGCTGATGACGAGCCCGTCGTGCTCGGTGATCTCGACCCAGTCGCCGTGGCACCACACGCCGGGAAAGCGCTCGAAGTAGGCGGCGCGGTACTTGGCACCGTCGGGATCGTTCCAGAAGCCTACCGGCATCGAGGGGAACGGCGACTTGCACACGAGCTCGCCCTGCACCCCGACGAGCGGCTGGCCGTCGCCGTCGAAGACGTCGACGTCCATGGCGAGGGCGCGGCACTGCAGCTCGCCGCGATAGACCGGGCGCGTCGGAATGCCTATGCCGAAGCACGCGACGATGTCGGTGCCGCCCGAGATCGACGACAGGAGCACGTCGTCCTTCACGCACTGGTAGACGTAGTCGAAGCTCTCCGGCGCCAGCGGACTGCCCGTGGACAGCATGGTGCGCACCGTCCCGAGGTCGAAGTCCTTGCGCGGGACGAGCGCGATCTTCTTCTGCGCGTCGATGTACTTCGCCGACGTGCCGAAGTGCGTCATCTTCTCGGCATCGGCGAGGGTCCACAGGATGCGGCCACGGTCGATGAACGGCGAGCCGTCGTAGAGCAGCAGGGTCGCCCGTGCCGCGAGCCCGGAGACGAGCCAGTTCCACATCATCCAGCCGCAGGTCGTGAAATAGAACAGGCGATCGCCCGGCTTCACGTCCGCGTGCAGAAGATGTTCCTTCTGGTGCTGCAGGAGCGTGCCGCCCGCGCCGTGGACGATGCATTTGGGCACCCCCGTGGTCCCCGACGAGTACAGGATGTACAGCGGGTGGCCGAACGGCAGCTCCACGTAGGCGATGGGTCCGGCGAGGAACGGCGCGAGCCACGTCTCCCACGGCACCGCGCCGCGCACGCGGGAGAGGTCGTCGGACGTACCCTCGCTCTGCTGCAGGTACGGCACCACCACCACCCTCTCGATCGACGGGACCCGTGTCACGATCTCGGCGACCTTGTCGAGGATGGGCACCACCTTACCGTTGTAGTAGTACCCGTCGACCGTGAAGAGCACGCGCGGCTCGATCTGCCCGAAGCGGTCGACCACGCCCTGGACTCCGAAATCGGGCGAGCACGAGGAAAAGATGGCGCCGCGCGCGGACGCCCCCAGCATCGCCATGACCGTCTCGGGCATGTTGGGCATGTACGCCACCACGCGATCGCCCGCCGTCACGCCATGAGCGACGAGCCCCGCCGCCACGCGCCCTACCCGCGCGTGCAGTTCGGCATGCGACACGCACCGCGCGACCTTGTCCTCGCCCCAGAAGACGAGCGCATCGCCCTCGTCGTCGGCACGGCGGCGTTCGAGCAGGTTGCGCGCGAAGTTGAGCCGCGCGTCCGGGAACCAGGACGCCCCGGGCATGCGATCGGCATCGATGAGGACGCGCTCGCCGGGCGTGCCGATCACGCCGGCGTAGTCCCAGAGCTCGCGCCAGAACTCGGCCTTGTGATCCACCGACCAGCGCCACAGCGCCGCATACTCGTCGAACGCCACTCCGTGTCTTTGCGCGATGCGCCCGGCAAACGCCGTCACGTTGGCCTGCGCGACACGCTCGGCGGATGGTTCCCAGAGTCTGCTCGTCATGATGCCTCGCTCGTGAGTGCGCGCAGCGGCCCGGCGACCCGCTCGGGCAGCGGCCGGGGCCGCCCCGTGCCGAGATCGATCCATACGATGCGCGCCTCGCCGTCTGCGTAGGACACGCCGGCGGCGGCGATGTCGTAGTAGCTGGTGACGCTCGTGGTGCCCGGCCTGCCGAGGTACATGCGGACCTCGACATCGGCGGGGTAGACGAGCGGACGGCGGAAGTTGCAGATCGCGTTGGCGATCACGATTCCCTCACCGCTCCCGTAGGCGTCGTCGCCGAGCAGGGCGAAGAACCATTCGAGGCGCGCCGTTTCCATGTACCGGAAGTACAACGTGTTGTTCACGTGCCCGAGCGCATCCATGTCACCCCAGCGGACCGACTGGCGCGAGGTGTGGACGAGAAGGCGCGATCGGCTCACTGGACTCTGCTCCGCATGGCGCGCCTCGGTGCGTACGACGCCTGGGGCTGCCCGGCGCACTCGTGGCCGGGGAGACGTCGCCCGTGAGGTCGCGGGGACTACAGCGAATTATAATGACCGCCGTCCGCGGCACCCCGCTGCGGTTACGCGAGGACTCCGGTGACGCGCGAAACGATGGAGTACGACGTGGTGATCGTCGGCGGCGGTCCGGCCGGACTCGCGGCCGCGATCCGTCTGAAGCAGGTCGCTGCCGGTGACGGCCGCGAGCTGTCGGTATGCGTGCTCGAGAAGGGCTCCGAAGTCGGCGCGCACATCCTTTCCGGCGCCGTGATCGATCCCAAGGCACTCTCCGAGTTGCTCCCCGACTGGAAGACGCAGGGCGCGCCGGTCGAGACCGCCGTCACCGACGATCGCTTCCTCATCCTGACCGCCGACCGCGCGCACCACATCCCCCACTGGCTCCTGCCGCCACTCATGCGCAACGAGGGCAACTACATCGTGAGCCTCGGCAACGTGTGCCGCTGGCTCGCGCAGCAGGCGGAGGCGCTGGGTGTCGAGATCTATCCGGGGTTTCCCGCCGCGGAAGTGCTCTTCGACGAGAAGGGCGCCGTGCGTGGCGTCGCCACCGGCGACATGGGCATCGCGCGCGACGGCTCGCACAAGCCCGACTACCAGCCGGGCATGGAGCTCCATGCGAAGTACACGCTCTTCGCCGAGGGTTGTCGAGGATCGCTCTCGCAGGACCTCATGCAGCGCTTCAACCTGCGCGACGGTGTGGACCCGCAGAAATACGGCATAGGCATCAAGGAGCTGTGGGAAGTCGCGCCCGATCGCCACCATCCGGGGCGCGTGGTGCACAGTCAGGGCTGGCCCCTCGACTCCCGCACGGGCGGCGGCAGCTTCCTCTACCACTTCGGCGAACGGCTCGTCGCGGTTGGATTCGTGGTGCATCTCAACTACCAGAATCCGTACCTCTCCCCGTACGACGAGTTCCAGCGATTCAAGACGCATCCCGCGATTCGCCCCACCTTCGAAGGCGGCAAGCGGCTGGGCTACGGGGCACGCGCGATCAACGAGGGCGGCTTGCAGTCGGTGCCCAGGCTCGCCTTCCCCGGGGGAGCGCTCATCGGCTGCGCGGCGGGCTTCGTGAACCTGCCGCGCATCAAGGGCAGCCACAATGCAATGAAGACGGGGATGCTTGCCGCCGAGAGCGCGTACGCCGCGGTGAGTGCCGGTCGCGCGCACGACGAACTCGCGGATCTGGGCGACGCCTGGCGCAAGTCCTGGGTCTACGCCGACCTGTACAAGGTGCGCAACGTGAAGCCGGGCCTGAAGTGGGGCATGTGGGCCGGCACCATGCACGGCGGACTGCACATGTGGCTGAACGACCTCGGGCTGGGTGCCCTCGTGCCCTGGACGCTGCGCCACGACAAGCCCGACAACGCGTCGCTGCTGCCCGCGAAGGACGCGACGCCGATCGCGTATCCGAAGTACGACGGTGCGATCACGTTCGACAAGCTCTCGTCCGTGTTCCTGTCGAACACCAATCACGAGGAAGACCAGCCGGTGCACCTCACGCTCCGCGATCCGGCGATCCCGGTGAACGTGAACCTCGCCGAGTACGCCGGCCCCGAGGCGCGCTACTGCCCCGCCGGCGTGTACGAGTTCGTCGATGCCGGGGCCGGCGGCAAGCGCCTGCAGATCAACGCGCAGAACTGCGTGCACTGCAAGACCTGCGACATCAAGGATCCACGGCAGAACATCAAGTGGGTCACACCCGAGGGTGGCGGCGGCCCGAACTACACGTCGATGTAGGTTTGCGCTACGCCGGCCACAGGCGGGCGGCGCCTAGCACGCCGCTCGAATCTCCGTGGACATTGCGCGCCAGTCGCGTGGCCACGCTGTCCGCGAAGATCCACGGCATCCACAGCTCCGGCACCCACCGGTAGAGCGACTCGATGTTCGACATGCCGCCCCCCAGCACGATGGTGTCGGGATCCAGCACGTTGATGACGTGCGCGAGGGCTCGCGCCAGGCGCTCCGCGTAGCGCGCGAGAGCAGCGCGCGCCGCCGGTTCGCCCGCCACCGCTTCCGCCTCGATCCGTGCGGCGCTCGCCTGCCGCCGCGTCGCGTGAGCGTAGTCGCGCTCGATCGCCGGTCCGGACAGCCACGTCTCGATGCAGCCCGCGCGCCCGCAGTAGCACGCCGCGCCGGGCCGCTCGTCGTCGCGCGGCCACGGCAGCGGATTGTGACCCCACTCGCCGGCGATGCCGTTGCAGCCATCCAGCACGCGGCCGTGCACCACGATGCCCGCGCCCACGCCGGTGCCCAGGATCACGCCGAAGACGACGTCGCTGCCCGCGCCACCGCCATCGCTCGCCTCCGACATCGCGAAACAGTTCGCGTCGTTGGCGACGCGCACCTCGCGTGCGAGGAGTTCTCGCAGGTCGTCCCTGATCCGCTCCCCGTTCAGGCACACGGAGTTCGAGTTGCGCAGGCGCCCGTCGCCGGGGCGAAGCGACCCCGGCGTGCCGATGCCCACGCTGCACGTTCCCGGGGAGACATCCAGCGCGCGCTCCGCAGTCGCCACGAGGTCGCCGATCGCCCTCAGCGTAGCGCGATAGTCGCCCTGCGGCGTGACGACGCGGCGGCGCAGAGAAATGCTGCCATCCGGCGCCAGCGCCACGATCTCGATCTTGGTGCCGCCGAGGTCGATCCCCAGCCGATAACGCGTCATGTGCCCTGCACTCGATTGACCCACCCGGGGCGATGCCCGAATAATACAAACACCGCGGCACCCACGGCCCGCGAAGAAGCCACCCTCGATGATCGATCGTCTCGTTCGCCACGTGGCATTCGCCGCGCTCGTCTTGCCGTTGCCTGCGTTCGCTCAACTCAACCTGTATTGCAGCTCGCCCAACACGGCGTGGTGCCAGGCCATGGCCGTTGGCTTCGAGAAGGCCACGGGCACCCGGGTGGCCGTGGTGCAGAAGGCCACGGGCGAGATGCTCGCGCAGATCAAGGCCGAGTCCGCCAATCCCAAGGGCGATGTCTGGTGGGCGGGTCCGGCCGACAGCTACCTGCAGGCGGCGGAGAACGGGCTCCTCGAGGAGTACCGCTCGCATAACGTCGCGCCGCTCTATCCGTGGGCACAACGCGTGACCGAGATCTCGAAACACCGCGTGGCCGGCGTGTACGGCGGCATCCTGGCGCTTGGCTACAACACAGAGATCGGCGCGAAGAGGAAGCTGCCGGTGCCCAAGTGCTGGAAGGATCTCCTGCAGCCGGCGCTGAAGGGCGAGGTCATGCTCGGCAATCCCAACTCGTCGGGGACCGCTTACCTCATGCTGGCCTCGCTCGTGCAGGTGATGGGTGAGGACGAGGCATTCCGTTTCCTGGTCGACCTCAACCGCAACGTGACGAGCTACGCGCGCTCCGGCATCGGACCGATGACGGCCGTGACCCGCGGCGAGGTCTACCTGGGCAGCACCGTGCTGCACGGCGTGATCAACGAGATCGTGCGCGGCTTTACGGTTCTCCCGGTCCTGCCCTGCGAGGGGGTGGGCTATGAAGTCGGATCGATGGCGATCATCAAGGGCGCACGCAACCTCGATGCCGCGAGGAAGTTCTACGACTGGGCGCTCACCGCCGATGCGCAGAAGATCGGCCTCGACGTGAAGGAGTTCGCCATTCCCACGAACCCGGGCGTGCCCCTGCCATCGCAGGTCCCCAGCTTCGGCGCAGTCAAGGTGATCGACTACGACTTCGCGAAGTTCGGGGCGAGCGACACCCGCAAGCACCTGCTCGAGCGCTGGGAGAAGGACGTCAACAACGCTGCGAAGTGACGGCGGGTCCGTGAGCCCGCCGGGCCGTCCCAAGGGCGAACACCGGAGCGCGCTAGCGCGAAGGTTACGTGTGAGCCCGCCGGGCCGTCCCAAGGGCGAACACCGGAGCGCGCTAGCGCGAAGGTTACGTGTGAGCCCGCCGGGCCGTCCCAAGGGCGAACACCGGAGCGCGCTAGCGCGAGGGCTGGCCTCATGAGTCCGCGCCAGCGCGTCGTCGCCGCGTGGCTCGCGGTCGGCGCAGCCGGATTCGCGCTGCTGCCGTGGTACTCGCTTCCTGGTTCCGCACTCTCGCTGCGCTGGCTCGCCTCGCCCGGAAGCCGCGACAACGCACCCGCGATCCTCCAGATCCTCCTGCATGGCAGGACCTGGCTCGCTCCAGGTGGCCTGTTGCTGGCGGCAGGCGTGCCGCTGCTCGGACGCCGTTTCTCGGACAGGCTGCCCGGCAGCGTGCTCATCGTCGCCGGAATGCTCGGCCTCGTCTGGCTCTTCGGACAGGGCTTCGCGATCGCCACCGGCCCCGACGCCCAGCCAGGCTTCGGCGTGGGCGCCTGCGCCGTGGGTGCCGCCTTCGCCGCACTGCTTGCGCTCGGCCTTGCCGCCCGGGGCGCGTTCGGCAGCGATCACTTCATCGCCGGAAGCGTGGTGGCGGTGACGGGACTCGTCGCGCTGTTCATCCTCTTCCCGGTGGCCAAGGTGCTCCTCTCCGCGCTGGAAGACAACACCGGCGCACTCTCGATCGAAGCTCTCGTCGAGCGCTTCGCGACGGCGAAACTGTGGAGCCTGGGATGCCTGGGGGGCAGCACGCGCTGCGGCGTGGCCTGGAACACGTTGCTCCTCGCCTCGCTCACCGCCACGGCCTGCGCGGCACTCGGACTCGCGTTCGCATTGCTCGTCACGCGCACCACGTCTGCCTTCAACCGTGCCCTTCGCGTACTCGCCACGCTACCCGTGATCACGCCGCCGTTCGTGATCGGGCTCGGCCTGATCCTGCTCTTTGGCCGCTCCGGGTTCGTCAACCAGTTCCTCGAGTTCGCGTTCGGTATCGAGCCGGCGCGCTGGATCTATGGCATGAAGGGAATTCTCGTGGCGCAGGTGCTGGCGTTCACGCCCATTGCGTTCCTCGTTCTCGTGGGAATCGTGGAAGGCGTATCCCCCACGCTCGAGGAGGCGGCGCAGACGCTGCGGGCCGGACGCTGGCGCACGTTTCGCGACGTGTCGCTCCCGCTCATGTATCCCGGGCTCGCCAACGCCTTCCTCATCAGCTTCATCGAGTCGATCGCAGACTTCGGCAACCCCATCCTTCTCGGCGGCAACTTCGGTGTCCTCTCGACCGAGATCTTCTTCTCGGTGGTGGGTGCGCAGCTCGATCAGGGACGCGCAGCCGCGCTCGGCATCGTGCTCCTCGGCTTCGCACTCTGCGCCTTCATCGTCCAGCGGGCGGTGCTCGCGGGCAAGGCATACACCTCGCTGGGAGGCAAGGGCGATGCCGGCCTCCGCGCGCCGCTGCCCGAGGGCGTGCGGCGCCTCTGCCTCGCGGCGGCGTGGCCGTGGGCGCTCGTCATCGTCGTGCTCTACGCGATGGCGCTTGCCGGTGGCTTCGTCGAGAACTGGGGACGCGACTACACGCCCACGCTGCGACACTACGCGAGGGCATTCGGCGTCGAATGGGGCCCCAACGGACTCCTGTGGACCGGCGCCGCCTGGAGCTCGTTCTGGACGACCGTGTCGCTGTCCGCGATCGCGGCCCCCCTCACCGCCACCCTCGGCATCGTCACCGCCTACCTGCTGACCCGCCAGCGCTTCCCGGGCCGGGCCGCATTCGAGTTCGGCACCATGCTGTCCTTTGCCATTCCCGGCACCGTGATCGGCGTGTCGTACATCCTCGCCTTCAACGCGCCGCCGGTGGAGCTCACCGGCACGGCGCTGATCCTCGTGGCCTGCAACGCCTTCCGCAACATGCCGGTGGGCGTGCGCGCGGGCGTTGCCGCCTTCAGCCAGATCGACCGCGGCCTCGACGAGGCCTCGGCGACGCTCGGTGCCCGTGGCCTCACGACGCTGCGCCGTGTTCTGCTCCCCCTGCTCAAGCCTGCGGTCGTGGCGGCCCTGGTGTACAGCTTCGTGCGCGCCATGACGACCGTCTCGGCGGTGATCTTCCTCGTATCCGCGCAGTACGAATGGGCAACCACCTACATCATCAATCGCGTGGTGAACGGCGACTACGGCATCGCGATTGCCTACAGCTCGGTGCTGATCGTGCTGATGGTGGTGGTGATCGCGCTGATCCGGCTGCTCGTTGGCGAGCGGCGCGCGGGGCGGCGCGCGGGCAACGGCGTCGGCGCGGCCGGGGCAGGTGCGGCTTGAGTCGCGCCGGGCACCATCAGCCCCGCCTCAGGGAATCGCGCAGAAGACGTCGCCCTCGACGATCCAGCCGTTCGCATGCATCTGCCGCGCCTCGTTGCGGCTCGTGGTGTAGCGATGATTCGCCTGGCCGCCCATCCCGTCGTTGTACAGGCGCATCACGGGAATGCGGTCGGGGGCGCAAACCCCCGCGGCTGGCGCATCCGCGTTGAACGCGATCCCCTCGTAGGTCCACGACGGATCCGCCCTGACCTTCGCGCACTCGCTGGCGTCGATCGTGTAGAAATGCGAGTTCGGACCGAACGGCGGCGTGCCGAAGAAGCGACAGGCGATGAGGCCGAGCGGCGAACCCGCCGGTCGCAGCTTGAACTCGAGGCCGGTGCGGTGCCACCCGGCCACCGGCGTGCCAGAGTCGAGCATGTCCGCTTCGGCGGCCACCGCCGTGACGAAGTAGTGATCGATGGCCGGGTTGTAGAACTCGAACACGTCGGCCTCGTTGGGTCCCACCGGCAGGCGCGGCGCCATGTAGTCGAGAAGCTGGATGTCCTCCATGCCGCCGGCCACCGCGCCCATGCGCGCGCTCTGCGCCCGCACGAACGGATCGGTCGTGAGCTGCCCGGCCAGGAACGTGAAGAGCCACGTGTCGAGGTCGCTCGCATAACGCCCGTCGTAGCCGTGCTCGAGGCCGGTGAAGGCGACGAGCTGACGCGTCCCGGCCAGGCGCCGCACCCCCTCCTCCGCGCTGGCGATCGGCGCCGTGGTGTCGGCCGTGCCACTGATCGCCAGCAGGGGGAGTGCAACGCCGTCGAGACCCTCCTGCCCCCTTCCGAAGGCGGGTAGGATCGGATTGCCGAAGTACGGCACGTAGGTGGCGGCGGCCTTGAGGCGCGGGTCCTTCTCCATCACCGCGCGCGACGACAGGCTGAGCGAGACCGTGAGCCGCGCACCCGACATCAGCAGCAACGATTGCGCACCGAGGCTCGCGCCGAAGCCGCCGATGTTGCCGGCATCGATTCGGTCACGATAGCCCGGGTCGGCCAGGACACGGTCGAGCGCCGAGGCCAGCGAGAGCGGCCGCACCGATTGCATCGCCACGAAGTCGCGCAGGTGGAGCAGCGCATACAGGATGTCGCCGAAGCTCTCGAGGTCGATGCTGGCAAAGCGCAGGTCGCCGTGAAACACCGCGACCGTCACGTAACCGTAGCTCGCGAACTGCTTGACCGACTCGATGTAGTCGCCCGACGCCGGGCTGCCCGCGAGGCCGTGCGAATAGAGGACGAGCGGATACGCCTTGCCATCCGCCGGGAAGATCGGCGCCTCCGCGCCACGCTGCATGCGCGGGATGGCATGCCCCGTGGGCAGCACGTAGTCGGCGCGCGGATTGGCAGGGTCCGTGGGGTAGCACACGAGCACGAGGTACGGGACCGTCGAGCCGCCGTGCGAGCCAAAGAGCTCGCTATCGTCGGGAAACGTCTGCTGGACGACGATCGCGCCCGCTGGATCGACCAACAGGTCCGTCACGTAGCCCGCCCGGCCCGTCCAGTAGTCGTCGTACGACGTCCCGGCTGCCACTCGCGAAAAATCCTGCTCGATGTTGCTGCACGCGACGGTGTGTCCGCCATACGGCGGCAGCGGCGGCACCAGTTCCCCCGCTTGGGCGTGAGCCAAGGCCGGCCAGACCGCCGACACCGTCGCCAATGCCATCAGGCGCACGCGATCGCACCAACGACTTCGCTTCACTGGATGTCCCTGCACGCGGTCTCTGCGGCGAATCGATGCCCGTCGTGCACCGGGAACGATGACGCCCGACGTTCGCCTTCCTGCCGCAATCGAGCCAACGCGTCGCCTCCTGCGCCAACCCTTCCCGGAACTCCCGGCACGCCGTCCCGCCGCGATCCCCGCGCGATCAGAACGCGTCGGCGCCGAGCGCCAGTGCGCTGTCGCCGCCGTGCCGGATCGAGTGCGCCAGTCCGGCCACCGCCGGCAACAGCGAGTCCGCGTAGAAGCGTGCCGTGGCGATCTTGGCTCGATTGAAGCCCGCATCCGGGTGGCCGGCAGCAAGCCGGTCCGCCGCCACGAGCGCGGCGCGTCCCATCTGCCAGCCTCCCACCGCAAGGCCCCACATCTTCAGGTAGGCCACCGCACCCACGTGTGCCTGCCGGGGATGCTCGCCGTACGCCGGCACCATCCAGTCGACCGACGCCTTGACCTCCGCCACCGCTGCCGCCAGTTGAACGCCCATGGACTGCAACTCGGTCTCGGGGCGACTCGCGAGGCGGGCCGCGACCTTGTCGATCTCCGACGCGATGCCCTTCGCCACCACGCCTGCATCACGCGCCGTCTTGCGTCCGATGAGGTCGTTCGCCTGGATACCCGTCGTGCCCTCGTAGATCGTGGTGATCCGCGCATCGCGCAAGTGCTGCGCCGCGCCCGTCTCCTCGATGAAACCCATGCCGCCGTGCACCTGGATGCCGATCGACGCGACCTCCTGTCCGACCTCGGTCGACCACCCCTTGACGATCGGAATCATGAAATCCGCGAAGGCCTGCGCCCGCGCACGCGCGGAGACATCGGGATTCCTGCGCGCATTGTCGAGTGCAGCCGCCGTCACGTAGGCCACCGCACGCGTCGCCTCCGCATACGCCCGCATCGTCATCAGCATGCGCCGGATGTCCGGGTGCTCGATGATCGGGGTGACCTTCGCGCCCTTGTCGAGGCCCACCGCACGCCCCTGCACGCGTTCGCGCGCATACGCCACCGCGCGCTGGTACGCCCGTTCGGCGATGCCGACGCCCTCGAGTCCCACGGAGAAGCGGGCGAGGTTCATCATGATGAACATGTACTCGAGGCCGCGATTCTCCTCGCCCACGAGATAGCCCGTGGCCCCGCCGTGGTCGCCGTAGGTGAGCACGCAGGTGGGGCTCGCATGAATGCCGAGCTTGTGCTCGATCGAGACGCAGCGCACGTCGTTGCGCGCGCCGAGCGAGCCATCGGCGTTGACGAGGAACTTCGGGACCACGAAGAGCGAGATGCCCTTCACCCCCTCCGGCGCATCCGGCGTGCGCGCGAGGACGAGATGGATGATGTTGTCGGTGAAGTCGTGCTCGCCGAAGGTGATGAAGATCTTCTGACCGGAGAGCCTGTACGTGCCATCGCCCTGCGGAACGGCACGCGTGCGGACCGCGGCGAGATCGGAGCCCGCCTGCGGCTCGGTGAGGTTCATCGTGCCGGTCCAGGTACCCGCGACCATCTTCGGAAGGTACGTTTCCTTCAGGGCCTGCGACCCGCGCAACTCGATTGCCTCGATCGCGCCCTGCGTGAGGAGCGGACAGAGGTCGAAAGCGAGATTGGCCGAGTGCCACATCTCCTCGACCGGACAGGCCACGATCTGCGGCAGGCCCTGCCCACCGAAATCCGGGCTCTTGGTGAGACCGTTCCAGCCGTTCTCGCAGAACTGCACGTAGGCTTCCTTGAAGCCCGGCGGCGTCTTGACGTGTCCGCCTTCGAGCCACGTCGAGCCCTCGCGGTCCCCGGGGACGTTCAGGGGATCGAGGACATCGGCGGCGAACTTCGCCGCCTCTTCCAGAATGGCGGACACCGTGTCCGGTGTCGCCTCCTCGAAGCCGGGCAGGGTTGCCACCTGCGAAAGACCCGCAAGTTCGTTCAGGACGAACTGCATGTCCGCCAAGGGCGCGCGATACGTGCTCATGCCGCAGTTTCCTCAGGAATGTCCAAGACTGCGTAGGGTAAGCCCACGCAGGTAGAGAGGGAAATCTAATCCGGGGCGCATCCCGCCGCCCGCCGGGCTTTCCGCGGCGTCCTCGAACCGGCTCCGGTCGGTGGCGATCGCGCCGCCCGCTTCAAGCCGCCGCGGCGCGGGCCCGGTCGCCCGGACAGTCGCGCTACGCAGTCGGCGCGGAGTGGCGCTTGGGCTACCCCAGCTCAGCCGTGAACTGCGGCACGATCTCGAAGAGATCTCCGACAAGGCCGTAGTCTGCTACCGCGAAGATCGGCGCTTCCGGATCCTTGTTGATCGCCACGATCACCTTGCTGTCCTTCATTCCCGCCAGGTGCTGGATGGCCCCCGAGATCCCCACCGCGATGTACAGGTCCGGCGCCACGATCTTTCCCGTCTGCCCCACCTGATAGTCGTTCGGGACGTAGCCTGCGTCCACGGCCGCCCGCGACGCGCCGATCGCCGCCTGCAGCTTGTCCGCCAACGCCTCCAGGAGCTTGAAGTTCTCGCCCGAACCGAGACCGCGCCCCCCCGAGATCACGACGCGTGCGCTCGTCAGTTCCGGCCGTTCCGACTTCGTGAGCTCCTGACCGGTGACCTTCGACCTTCCCGTATCCGGCGCCGCCGGTACCGCCTCGACCGGCGCGTTACCCGTGGCCGCCACGGCATCGAAACCCGTGGTGCGGATCGTCACCACCTTGACCGGGTCTTTCGACTGCACCGTTGCGAATGCGTTGCCCGCATAGATCGGCCGCACGAACGTATCCGCCGACTCGATCGCCGTCACGTCGCTCACCTGAGCCACGTCGAGCCTGGCCGCGATCCGCGGAGCCACATTCTTGCCGAACCCCGTGGCCGCGGCAACAACGTGCGTGTACCCGCCCGGCAGGAGCGAGAGCGCCGTCGCCGCCACGTTCTCCGCTGTGGGTGAGGCCAGGTATGGTGCATCCGCCAGCAGCACCCTGGTCACACCGGCGAGCCTCGCCGCCTCTCCTGCCGCCAACTGCGCGCCGCTGCCTGCGACCAGCACGTGGATGTCACCGCCCAGCTTCGCAGCCGCACCCACCGCGTGCGCCGTCGCCGACTTCAACGTCGCGTTGTCGTGTTCCGCAAGTACGAGAATCGTCATGTCAGTGGGCGCTTCAGGCAATGATCTTGGCTTCGTTGCGCAGCTTGGCGACGAGTTCCTTCACATCGGCCACCTTGCCGCCCCCCTTCCTTGCCGCGGGCTCGCTGACCTTCAGCGTCGACAGGCGGGGGGTCACATCCACACCGAGCGCGGCCGGCGTGGTGGTGGCCAGCGGCTTCTTCTTGGCCTTCATGATGTTCGGCAGCGTCGCGTACCGCGGCTCGTTCAGGCGCAAGTCGGTGGTGACGATCGCCGGCAGCTTGACCTCCACTGTCTCCAGACCGCCGTCCACCTCGCGCTTGACCGTCGCCAGCCCGTCGACGATGTCCACCTTCGAAGCGAAGGTCGCCTGCGGCCAGTCGAGCAGCGCCGCCAGCATCTGTCCGGTCTGGTTGGCGTCGTCGTCGATCGCCTGCTTGCCCAGGATCACGAGATCGGGCTTCTCCTCCGCTACGACGGCCTTCAGGAGCTTGGCCACCGCCAGCGGCTGCAGCTCGACGTCCGTTTCCACCAGCGTCGCCCGGTCAGCGCCCAGCGCCAGCGCAGTCCGGAGCGTCTCCTGGCACGCCGCGGCCCCGCAGGACACTGCGACAATCTCGGTTGCGACACCCTTCTCCCTCAGGCGCACGGCTTCCTCGACGGCAATCTCGTCGAACGGGTTCATGGACATCTTGACGTTGGCTGTGTCGACACCTGTTCCGTCCGGCTTGACGCGGACCTTGACGTTGAAGTCGACGACGCGCTTGATGGGGATTAGGAGTTTCACTCTTAGGACCAAAGCAGAACTACGATAGTGTGATTATAGCGCTTCGCGGGCGTCGAATCTTCGCCACCGCAGGTCCCTGTGGAGTCCAATCACGTCAGTTTCAACTTGTTCCCGCCCGCCGACATCTCCGAGATCGTCCGACATTTCCCGCATCGCTATCCTATCGTTCCTGTTGATTGGATGCGCGCGCGATACCCCAGATGCTAGCAGTTCGTTGAAGTTTGCCTTCGCGGTCCGGGCGGGGATGGTCGGGAGTGGATAGACAGGAGAAGTGCGTCCGCCGCTGCGGTTTGCGGCCAGAAGTGGCGCGAACCGCAAAGGCGGAAGCGTAAGAACCTCGAAAAACCACCCCAACATCCTCTTCCAACTCGAAAATTCCGTCGCGATCCACATGGCAGCATTGGCAGCACTCAAACAGTCGGAATTTTCAACGAACTGCTAGTCGTCGAGGCGTTGGTGCACGCAAGCAGAAGGCGTGTTGTGCCACTGCCCGGGGCTGATGGGAGCCTGCAGCAACCTCTTCGCCAGAGAACGTCTCATGGCTTCGAGGCGTTCACTCGGGAGATTCGTTCGATTTGGAGCGTGCCCCTGCAGCGCGCAATGCAAGAGCGGTCAAGCTCGAACGAGCGGCGGTCCGGGGCGAGGTTGTGCTGAGAGCGAAGCTGACCGCGATCATTCGTTCCCACGCGTCACAGGTTCATCGGGTGAAGGACTGCGTGCCATGTCGTCTGCTTTCCCGGCAGCCATGTGGTCCAACACGCGTGTCGCAAGGTGATAGTCGTCCATCATCCACGGGTGAAAGGAGGGTCGCAGGTACCGACCCATGAATCGCAGGCTCTCGGCGAGTACACCCTTCCCAAACCAAAACCCGAGTAGATCGGCGAACGTCCTCCTTCGCAGCAAGCACCGACGCTGCAGCAGCAGATGCGCAGTACCGCCGAGCAGCAACGCGTGAAACAGCGCGAAGACGAACATCGCGGAGATTACTCGGGTGAAGTATCCTGGATATGTCCGCTGCAAAACGTCGAAGGCAACACTCTTGTGCTCGATCTCCTCGGCAAAGTGCCACTCAAAGAGACGCCGCAGCGTTGGCTCCGCTCCGGCCAGCATGTCGCCTTCGAGGAAGATGTGCGCAAGGTACGCATTGACATGTTCTATGGCCGCTACGTTCGCGATGTGGATCCTGTGCGGTAGCACTGGCTCCAAGGCCTTGTAGAGTATCGTATGCACGACTCCAGTGAAGCGATCCACGTCGATACCCTGATCGCGGAGGTTGTCCCAGTACGCGCAATGCGCGTTGCCGTGCAGGGCCTCCTGACGGAAAAACGCCTGTACCTGCTGCTGCATGGCATCGTCGGTCAGCGCGCGCACTTCGGAGCGCAGCGTACGAATGTAGTAGCGCTCGTTATCGGGAATGACGAGCGTGAAAGTGTCCATCATCGCTGTGAGCGCGACGCTGCCGCGAAACCAGTCCGGGCTGACACGAGGGAACGCCCATTGGAGTTTTCGAGGCGTGACTTTGGGTAGGGCAGTTGACGACAGACGCGCCCTCACCTCTCGCTCCTCATGCCCGCCCCCCGCAACCGAATCGGCTCACGGACCATATCGCAGATCGTCCGACGAGTCGAGTTCGCATCGCTCGACGGCACGACGATCGTGGGCAAGTGGTTCACGAAAGTGTCAACTCACGCGCCGCCAGCTGTCGTCGTAATCGCGCCTGGCGGTGGAATCCGTGCTTCATCTTACCGCAGGTTGGCGGAGTACCTATGCCAGCAAGGAGCAGCAGTCTTGTGCTTCGACTACCGCGGGATCGGTGAGTCCAGGCGCGCGAGCCTTCGATCACTTGATGCGAGCATGGTCATCTGGGGCCGTGACGACCTTGGCGGTGCGTTGGCCCTCGCTGAGTCACGCTTTCCTCAGGCAACGTTGGGGCTCGTCACCCACAGCATCGCAGGCGCCATGATTGGTGCGGCGCCCAATGCCACGTCGATCCGCCGCGTCGTGCTATTCGCTCCGCATACGGCCTACTGGGGCGAGTACCGCCTCCCTTGGCGTCTTCCGATGTTCCTCGCGTGGCACGTATTGATGCCGCTCGTCACACCCGTCGCCGGGTACTTTCCCGGCCGCGCTCTGCGGTTGGGCGAGGACCTTCCGAAGCCATTTGCCCTCGAATGGGCCGGACGTCTGCGCCGCGACATTCGCACCTCCAGAACCGGACAACGTAGCTGGGACTCTGTTCTCGAATCGTATGGCAGGGTAACCGCGGAAGCGCTTGCGATCTCCGTCGCCGACGACGCGTTCGCGCCACCGGCCGCAGCGCTCGGGCTTCTCGCACTCTACCCAGGAATGAAGGTGACGCATCGCGTCGTGTCTCCGGGAGGTCTTGGGTTTCGGCGCTTGGGCCACATGGCTTTCCTCCGCCAGCACACCGGTCCGCATTTCTGGCAGGAGGCCGCGGCATGGTTATTGCATTGCAATCGGTCAATCGACTATCCTTGAAGCTCTTTAGGGCTGATCCGACGCGCTGTCGCGCTAGGTCATCAAAGCCGATGCTTGCCCCGCTTAAGAAACTTCAGGACACCCTGCGTGTCAGGAGCCTGTCCGTAGTCCACTCCGGTGCTCCTGATCCGGATATCGAGCAGGCGTGGCTGCGCGTGACGATCTGCGCGATCGGATTCCTCTACGTCTGCTTCCTTGCCTCTAACGAAGGTCTCACGCCCGGTCTCGCGATGGGCCTCGCGGCTAGCAGCGGCGATGCACTGGTCGGCGCCTTCGCGATCTGGTGGTTGCGGCGATCGCGCAGACATGTCGTGCCGCTGCGCTACACAGCCATCGCCGCCGACAACATGGCGCTCACGCTCGGCATGGCCGGTGCCGGCGAAGCCGGAGTGGCCATGATCGGTGTGTACTTGTGGGTAACGATCGGCAACGGCTTCCGCTTCGGCCCCCGTTTCCTGCTAGTGTCGTACTGGCTCGCGCTGTCCGGCTTCTCGCTGCAGCTCATCTTTGTGCCATTTTGGGCGCAGCACCTCATGATCGGCATAGGCATGCTGATTTCAGGCGCCATCGTGCCGCTCTACGCGCTCGTCCTGATCGTTCGACTGACTGCGCAGAAGGACGCCGCCGAGGAACTCTCCAACGCAAAGAGCCGCTTCGTTGCCAATGTAAGCCACGAGTTGCGCACGCCGCTTACTGGCTTGTTCGCGGTCTACGATCTCCTTCGCACTCGCAACATGCCACCCGACGACCGCGAACTCGTTGGTATGCTGGGTAGCGCCGTCAAAACGCTAAAGGTCTCGGTCGACGCAGTTCTCCAAATGTCGAAGCTTGAGGCGGGAGCAGAGCACGCTGAGAACCGACTCTTCAATCTGTGGTTCTTCGTTCATCAACTCAGCGCTATCGTCCGTCCGCAGAGCGTGGCCAAGGATGTGAGATGGTCCGTGAACATCGACCCAGCCGTGCCCACCGCCGTCTGGGGTGACCCGATACACCTGTCGCACGTGCTCGGCAACCTCATCAACAACGCATTCAAGTTTACGCCCGCAGGTAGCGTCTCGCTGCGTGCAACGCTCACTGGTGGGTCGAACATACGCTTTGAAGTGATGGACACCGGCATCGGCATTCCACTCGACCAGCAAGAACGGCTGTTCGAGCGCTTCGTGCAGGTCGACAGCTCGGCGACTCGCAAATTCGGGGGCACCGGCCTCGGGACCTCGATAGCGCGCGACCTCACAGAGTTGATGGGCGGCAAGATCGGCGTCGTAAGTGCGCCGGGCAACGGCAGCACGTTCAGTGTGGAGCTCCCGCTCGCGCGTGCGGACCAGGCCCCTCATGCCGTGGATTGGACCGGGCGCCACCGAGTGCTGGTTATAGGACACGCCGGTAGTCCACGCGACGCGATCGCTCGTCGCATCAGAACGCTGGGTCTGGCACCACTGATTCACGACGTGGTCGATGCTCAGGACCGATTGAGCGGCGAGTCGCCGTTGGCTACGATCCTCGCCATGCCTGCGAAAGAGGCGTCCGCAATGTGGGAGTTGGTGCGAGGCAAGCACCCCGTATTGATCGGCTGCCCATGGATCGTCGCGACGGCTTGCACCCCCGCCGAGCGCATGTTCCTGATGGCATCCGGCACCGCAGACGTGCTACCCGCGATACCTGATGAAGGCGCGTTGCGCGTCGCATTGGCCGCGCTCGTGCACCGGCTCGAGATCCCAAGCGACTCCGACGCGAGATCCCTGCCCGATTCCGGGATCACACGCTCCCTCGACATTCTTCTCGCCGACGACAACCGGAGCAATCAGCTACTGCTTGCGCGCATCCTCCAGGACGCCGGGCATCGCGTAGCCTTGGCTAGCAACGGCGGCGAGGCGTTCGATGCCATGACGCGTGAAGAGCCCGGCCTTGCAATCCTCGATCTCAACATGCCCGACATTAGCGGTCCTGACGTCATCAAACTCTATCGAGCGGCGTCCCTCGGTGCGAACAAGCTGCCCATCATCATCCTCTCCGCAGATGCCACTCCCGCAGCGAAGCAGCAGAGCCTTGAAGCGGGCGCGGACGAGTTCCTGACCAAACCCGTATCGGCCGCTACGTTGCTGGCAGCAATCGGGCGCGTGATTGCGGGCAACATGACCCGCCTGCCCACAGACGCACCCGCCGGTCGCCATGCGGAACCCACAGCCGCCGTACTGGTCGATCCTGATCGAATATCGGCGCTGCGCCGGATCGCGCGAGGCGACTCCCAGTTCCTCGAGAAGTACATTGGCGCCGCATTCACCGAGATCGAGAAGGCGATCTCGGACCTGCGCGTATCCGCGTCCCGCGGCGATACACGCTGCGCGCGCGACGCCATTCACATCATCGAGGGTACTGGTGGCTCGATCGGCGGTATAGCGCTCGTTGCCAATTGCAAATCAATCCGAAGCTACCTGCAAGTCCCTCATGACCCTGACTGTGCCGCCGCCCTAGCCGAGCTATCCACTACCCACGCCCTGACGAAGTCCGCGGTCCAAGCATCATTGCACGATGCTCCGCTTGGCGCGGCCCGCTCGCAATCCCGAAGTTAGCCAAAGCCATGAGTACTGCCCTGCACGCAGATGCAATCCTTGCGCGCCTGCGCGACCTGTCGGCGGGCTCCATTGCTGTCGACCCTACTGCGCTCGAAATCGACGCGAGGCTGGTTGATATTGGTATCGACTCGTTCGCGCTCATCGAACTCGTCTTCGTTGCCGAAGAGGAGTTCGGGATCAAGATTCCGATGGAAGGACTGGATCCGGTGACCGTCGGAGACGTGGTAGACGTGATCGAGGAACACGTCGCGGCCCAGCGTCAGGACAGTTAGCTGAGTCAAGCGGCGGCGACCACGAGCACTGCGGCCGTTCCCCCAACAGCAAACGAGTTGGACATCGCCGTGCGCAAGCGCGCCACCCGGCCCGTGTGTGGAACGTAATCGAGATCGCAGCGCGGATCTGGATGGTACAGATGTGCGGTCGGCGGGACGAGCTGCCGCTCGATGGCGAGTGCGCACACGATGAGTTCGAGGGCACCAGCTGCACCAACGAGATGCCCGTGCATGGATTTTGTCGAACTCACTGCTACTCGTTGCGCGTTCGCGCCGAACACCCGTTTGATGGCCGCAGTCTCCGTGACGTCGTTGAGTGCTGTTCCGGTACCATGCGCATTGATATAGTCGATCGCGTCAGGCGCACAAGCGGCGTCCTCGAGCGCGAGTTGCATCGCTCGCGCTTGCTCTTCCATCGACGGCTGGGTTAGGTGGCGGGAGTCATTGCAAACCGCGTAACCGGAGAGTTCAACGCAAACGCTCGCGCCACGCGCCCGTGCGCGCATGAGATCCTCAAGTACCACGAATGCCGCGCCATCGCCGAGCACCGTCCCCGCGCGATCACTGCTGAATGGCCGGCACGTCGACGCGATGTCATCTGTACGCGGGGACGCAAGCACCTGCAGCGCTTGCCATGCCTTGATCGAAACGTACGAAAACAGCGCCTCGGTTCCGCCCGCTATCATCAGATCAGCGTAGCCGTGACGAATCTGCCGCGCCGCTTCGCCTATGGCTACTGCCGAGCTCGAGCACGTCGTCGTGAACGTTAGCGACGGACCACCCAGCTTGTGCCGAAGTGCGATCTGCGCCGCGGGTCCGTTATACATCACCTTGACGAGCGTGAACGGACTCAAACGCGACTTCCGGTGCTCAAGGACATCCACGTAAGCATCTTCCTGACTGATGGTGCCGCCAAGCGAAGTGCCAACTGAGACGCCGCAGCGAGTACGATCGAGCGCAGAAAAATCAATGCCGGCGTCGCGAATCGCACTTTCCGCAGCAAGCATCGCGTATAGGCTCGCGCGGTCGCACGTTACACGGTGCGCCGGAGGAATCGCATCCAATGGCACGTCCTTGACAGCCGCGCCTACGGTTTCGAGTTGACCCACCGACGACTCGATTGAAATTCTATCAACCGCGGATGCACCATTCGCGAGCGCATCAAACATCGCGCGAGCATCGTAGCCATGCGGAGCTACAACCCCCACACCGGTGACTGCGACTCGTCGCCGCGTCATGCGGCGATCGTAGCTTTTTCGGCTTGTACCGGCTCGAGATGCACCGCAAGTGGATGACCGAACACGGCAAGCTGACGCTGGTACAGGCGCTGCATCCATTCGAGACTCCGCGGCGACATTTGCATCGCACAGTCGACCCACAGCTTGACCACTTCGTAGAGCTCGTGGATGGTTACGGGGCGGATCATGCGGTCGACGCGGTTCATCGCGGCATGCGACGCCGTCTGATGCTGCCGCCGCTTGATCAATCTGCAAACCGCAGCGGCGCCGTCGCCTGTATCGACGACGTCGTCGATCACACCGAGATCAAGGAGTTCGAGTGCCGAGTACTGGCGACCACTGCGTACGAGATCGTCGGCCGCCCTTCGCCCCGCGCGCCGCGCCAGAAACGAAATACCGCCCATTCCAGGAAACATGTTGAACAACACTTCAGGGAACCCGCACTTGACGTGGCGCTCCGCGATCACCACGTCGCACGACAGCGCGCACTCAAATCCCCCCCCGAGCGCGTCGCCCTCGAGCAGCGCCACCGTGGTGACGCCGTCAAGACCATGGCCAACGTAGTTGCGATAGATGGCGTTTACGGCACAGCGCGCATATTCCGCGAGGCGGACGCGATCCGACGCCCCAATGAGTGCATGGAAGTAGCCCAAATCACCGCCGACACTGAACACATTCCGAACCGCAGACCTCAGAACGACGTAGTCGAGCGGAAGCTCTGCTTCCGCGCGAAAGTAGCCTTCAATGACCTGGCTAGCGTGCTCGAGGTCGTGCAAGCGCTCTAGGTTGAACGACGGAACGCCGCGAGGCATCCAACGCGACCACAGTGTCGCTTCACCACGATCATAGTGGCATGCAAGCTCTGGCGAGATCACAAAGTCAGCCGCACCGTCTTCATGGTGAATGACGTTGCCGTCGCTGCGAGTCGAAAGAATCGTGGCCGAAACGATCGCGTTCATTGTGTGCCTTGTCGGAATGTTGAAATCATCAGAACTGGACGGCGCGTCAGAAGAGTCGCACCGGCCTTGTACCTTACAAGCACACTCTAGCGCACACCTTGCTACGTAACAATCCAATCACTTGCAGAATGTTTGCAACTTCATATGGCGATGTCTAGACCAGTTTGAACACTACACGTCTGCCACAGAAAACGAGATCACCCGAAAGCGCTTGGAAGCTAAAGGCGCCCCCACCCCCCACCCCGCAGCCCCTCCACCGGCCGGAACATCGCCTTGTACGCCATCTTCCGGCTCTCGGCGATCCAGTAGCCCAGGTAGAGGTAGGGCAGCCCCAGTTCGCGGCAGCGCGCGATCTGCCACAGCACGTTGTAGGTGCCAAAGCTCGCCCCGGGAATGCCGGGCTCGAAGAACGTGTAGACGGACGACAACCCATCGACGAGTCGGTCGACAAGGCTGACCATGCGCAACTCGCCCCCCTCCCGAAACTCGAAGAGATCGGTGGAGACATTGCTGTGCAGCAGGAAGTGCTGGTACTGCTCCCGGCTGTCCTGGTCCATGCCTCCGCCGGGGTGGCGATGCCGCTGGTACCGCAGGTACAGGGCATAATGCTCGGGATCGTAGGCCAATTCCCGCCTAACGACCCTCAACCCGGCATATCGTCGCTCAATCTTCCGCTGCGTTCGGTTGGGCAGGAACTCCGCTGCAGGGATGCGGACGGGAACGCAAGCGCGGCAGTGGTCACAGTAGGGACGATAGGTGAAGGCGCCACTGCGGCGAAAGCCCAGCCGGACGAGTTCGCTGTACACGCGCGTGTCGATAAGGTGGCTGGGCGTTGCCACCTGCGATCGCGCTGCGCGATCGGGCAAGTAACTGCAGGGGTAAGGCGCGGTCGCGTAGAACTGCAGCGATGCGAGGGGAAGGTCGTTGAGCTTGCTCACGCGGTCGATGGAATCGCTCGCCCCTGGTCCGGCGCGCCCAATCGCCATCCCTCCTGGGGGTCGGTGGAGTGTATCAACTCGTCCAGAAGCTCGCCAAACCGCTCCCGCGGAATCGGTCGGGCGCCCAGCGAGGCAAGGTGGGCAGTCTCCTGCTGGCAGTCGATCATCACCGTACCCAGCCGGAGCAAGTGCGCTGCGAGCGCCACCAGGCATACCTTCGACGCGTCGGTCTCGTGAGCGAACATCGACTCCCCGAAGAACACCCGGCCGAGCGCCAGACCGTAAAGTCCGCCAACCAGACGGCCCTCGCGCCACGCCTCGACGCTATGGCCATAGCCCAGGTGGTGCAACTTCTCATACGCATCCACGATCTCGGCGGTGATCCACGTGCCGGCCTGACCCTCGCGCGCCGTGTCCGCGCACGCCGTCACGACGCGGCGGAACGCGGTGTCGATACGTACCTCGAAGGTGCCGCTGCGCACGCGCCGCCGCAGTGAACGCGACACACGCAGTTGGTCCACGAACAGCACCATTCGCGGATCGGGGCTCCACCACAGGATCGGTTGCCCATCGGAGGACCACGGAAAGATCCCCTGCCTGTAGGCGTCGACGATGCGCCTCGGCGAAAGGTCGCCGCCGGCCGCCAGCAGGCCGTTCGGCTCGGCGAGGGCGCGCGATACCGAAGGAAACGGGGTACGGGGTCCGAGCCACGCGATCATGCCGCGCATCCTAACGCCACCACGGCAGCGCGGGAGCCGACGGCACCATCCATCCGGTAAAATGTCGGCACCGCTCGCGGCAACCTCGACCTTTCGCCGGTCGCGTGCCACATCCTTCGGGATGAACGTCGCCAGTCGATGGCACGTCAGAAGCGAATGCCCAGCGCCCCGGTAGCTCAGTGGATAGAGCAGCCCCCTCCTAAGGGGCAGGTCGGACGTTCGATTCGTCTCCGGGGCGCCACTTTCCAGCGAGGTCACGCTTGCCTTCCCAAACGCCCGTCCGCTACCGAATCGCCGTGCTCGATCTGCACGCACACCTGTTCGAGGTGAGCGTCACGGTCGAGGATCCCGAACCTGCCGGGCAGGCATTCGTCCTGCCCACGTGGATTCCAGGCAGCTACCTCGTGCGGGAGTTCGCGCGGCACTTCGTGAGCGTGTCCGCGCAGGACGCGGCGGGCGTGCTGGCGATCGACAAGACCGCCAAGAACACGTGGATGGCGGCGCCCGCGTCCGGCGCGGTCACCGTGACCGCGCAGGTCTACGCCTTCGACCTCTCCGTCCGCGCTGCCTACGTCGACGCGACGCGCGCCTACTTCAACGGCCCGGCCGTCTTCCTGTGTCCGGAAGGGCGCGCCGCCGCCCCATGCGTCGTGGACATCGTGGCGCCAGGCGATGCCGTCGCGCGCAACTGGCGGGTCGCCACGACCCTGTCCCGACTCGATGCGCCCGAGCACGGCTTCGGACGCTACGGCGCCGCCAGCTACGACGAGCTCATCGATCATCCAGTCGAGGCGAGCGAGTTCGATTTCGCGCGCTTCACCGCCGGCGAACGCCCGCACGAGATCGCGATCACCGGGCGGCACGGCGCCAATCTCGCGCGCCTCACGGATGACCTGACGCGGGTGTGCCAGTGGCAGGTCGACCTGTTCGGTGAGGCTCCGTTCGACCGCTACCTGTTCCAGGTCACGACGGTCGGTGACGGCTACGGCGGCCTCGAGCATCGCTCGAGCACGAGCCTCGTCTGCCGTCGCGACGAACTGCCGCATGGCCACGGCCCGGAGATCGACGACGACTACCTCACCTTCCTGGGGCTCGCCAGCCACGAGTACTTCCACGCCTGGAACGTGAAGCGCATCAAGCCGGCGGCATTCACGCCCTACGATCTCTCGCGCGAGGCGTACACGCGGCAGCTCTGGGCCTTCGAGGGGTTCACGTCGTACTACGACGACCTGACCCTCGTCCGCTGCGGCCTCATCACCCCGGAGCGATATCTCGAACTGCTCGGCCGCACGATCACCACGGTCACGCGCGGACCGGGACGAGCGCTGCAGAGCCTGGCCGAGTCCAGTTTCGATGCCTGGATCAAGTACTACCGGCAGGACGAGAACTCGCCCAACGCCGTGGTGAGCTACTACGCGAAGGGCTCGCTGGTGGGGCTCGCGCTCGACCTCGAGTTGCGCAGCAGCGGCGACGCGTCGCTCGACGACCTCATGCGGGCCTTGTGGACGCGGCATGGGCGTCCGGACATCGGCGTGCCGGAGGATGCAATCGAGAAACTCGCGTCCGAGGTTGCCGGTCGCGACCTTTCGGCGTTCTTTGCGCGTTATGTCCACGGTACCGAGGACCCTCCACTCGCCGACCTCCTCTCCCGCTTCGGCGTGAGGCTGCGCATGCGTGCCTCGACGGGGGCCCGCGACCGCGGCGGCAAACCGGCGAGCGGTCCGGCGCCGCGCTGTGCCCTGGGTGCGCGCGTGGGCCCCGACCAGAAGCTTGGCGCCGTCCTCCGCGACGGACCAGCGGCACGCGCCGGACTGTCGGCCAATGACGTGCTCGTCGCGATAGCCGGGCTCAAGGCCACTCAGGAACGCGTCGCCACGATCCTTGCCCGCTATGCCCCGGGCGAGACGGTGTCCGTGGCCGCCTTCCGCCGCGACGAACTCATCACCTGCGACGTGACCCTGGCCGAACCGGCCGCCGATACCTGCTGGCTTGCGCTCGAAAGCGATGCCGATGCCGGCTCCGCAGAGCGGCGCGAGGCGTGGCTGGGCAGCGCCGGATCGAGGATCGCCACGCCGGCGTCCCCTGCCGGCACCCGGCTACCGGCCTGAAGCCGTTCGCGCGACCTCCGACCCGCCCCGCGCGACGAGGATCCGTCGTCCCAGGCCGCGCGCCCTTCCCTGCCTACAGCCGAACCGCCGGATTGAGCGTGTAGCGTCCCGTGACGGACGCCTGCGCGAGGACGTGGCCCTGCATCGCCGCCACGGCTTCGGCGCCGGTGAAGCGACCCGCAAGGTCGAGGACGGGGACGTCCAGCGCATAGAGGGTGAACACGTAGCGGTGCGGCATCTCGTCGTTCCAGGGAGGGCACGGGCCGTCGTACCCGTAGTAGTCGCCTCCCATATCCTTGTCGCCCGCGAACCACGCGGTGTAGTCGTTGACGCCGTGACGACCCTCGCGTGGCGCCTCCGGTCCTGGCTTGCCGCGGGCGGTGACGCCGTCGGAATGCTCGCCGCGTCCCAGCGAGCGCGTGCTCGGGTCGAGGTTCACGAGAACCCAGTGGTAGAACGCCACCCTCGGCAGGGATGCCGCCACCACGCTTCCTTCCTTGTTCACGTTCTCGCCACTCGACGGCACGTCGGGATCGTGGCAGAGCAGGGCCAGCGAGCGCGTGCCCACGGGCGGCGTGTCCCAGCTGAAGTCGGGATTGCGGTTGGACGACAGGCGTACATGCGCCGTCGGATCGATGACGGCAAAGGCGAACTCGCCGGGAATGGCGCCGTGGTCGGGAAAGGCGGTGGTGGTGAGCTTCATCATCGGGCCTCGGGCTTCCAGTGGGGTGGGTAGGTGACGTCGAAGAAAGGCAATGCTTCGATCCGGGCCTTCCATGCGACGATCTCCGGCGGCATGAGCGCCGCCGGCACGAAATCGGGGAGCTTGATCGCACAGCGATCGAGGTACGCGATGATCGGGTAGAGCGCAAAATCGGCGGCCGACAACGGACCGGCGAAGCAATCGCCCCGGAAGGATCTCGCGAGCAGCCCGAACTCCTCGCAAAGCGCCGCCTCGCCCGCAGCCTGGCGCGCGGGATCCCGCGTGTCGGGCTTCCTGGAGAACGCCTCGTCGACGATGTCGTCGGTTGCCTTGTCGAGGTAGTTGTCCGCCTCCTCGACCAGGCGCCGCACGAGCGCGCGCTGACGGACGTCGCCCGGGAACAGCGGCGAACCGCGGCCGGGATAGGCCTCGTCGAGGTACTCCACGATCGCGTTGGATTCGTAGAGCACGAAGTCCCCGTCGACGAGCACCGGCACGCGATGCCGCGGATTGAGCGCCAGGAACTCCGGCTTGCGCGTGTCCCCTGCGGAGAACGAGAGAACCTTGCGCTCGTAGGAGAGCGCCTTGTGCTCGAGGGCCAACTGCACGCGCCACGCATACGGCGAGCCAGAGCCGTAGTACAGCATGATGCTCATCGCGGCCCGCCCCCCGTCCGCATGGCCTCGAGGGAGGCCTTCTGCAACTCCATCGTCTTGATGCTCATCTGCATCATCGACAGGCTCATTCCGAGCCAGTTCTCCACCACGCGGAGCTCGGCGATCTTGCGCTCGAGTTCGGCGGGATCGAGGACCGGAAACATCGCCGCCGGATTGGGAAAGGGCGCCCCCGCGCCCCCCCCCGCACCGGGTGCGGCAGGAGCGCCTGCGGCCGGAGGGACGGGTGCGGCGAACCCCGGCATCGGAATGCCCAGGGGATTCCACATCCGCTGCATGAACTCCATCGCCTCCTGCGGCGAGAACGGAAACGGCGGCGCGGCCTTGTCGTCAGCGCCCTTGGGTCCTTGTGCCATGACTCGATCACCTCCTCGGGTTCCGTCCCGCGTGAGGTACACGGGGTCCGGTTTGCTACTATCGTCACCTATGGCGCACCCCGGCGCAACCTTGCTCGCGCGATTGACCAGCGCGGTCGGGGCGCAGCACGTCGTCACCGCGGCCTCAGACAAGGAGCCGTTCCTCGCCGACTGGCGGGGCCGCTACCGCGGCACCGCACTCGCGGTGGTGCTCCCCGCCACTACGCAGGAGGTCGCCGCCGTCGTCCGGGAATGCGCTGCGCAGGGTGTGGCCATCGTCCCACAGGGTGGCAACACGGGGCTTTGCGGCGGCTCCGTCCCCCGTTCCGGGGGTACCGAGCTCGTCGTCTGCCTGCGCCGCCTGAACCGCGTGCGCGGCCTCGACGCCGACAACATGACCATCACCGTCGAAGCGGGCGTGACGCTCGCGGGGGTGCAGGCGGCGGCGGCGGACGCGGGCCTGCTGTTTCCGCTGTCGCTCGCTTCCGAGGGAAGCTGCACGCTCGGCGGCAACCTCTCCACCAATGCGGGTGGCACCGCCGTCCTGCGCTACGGAAACACGCGCGACCTCACGCTCGGCGTGGAGGCCGTGCTCGCCGACGGCAGCGTGTTCTCCGCGCTGCGCGGCCTGCGCAAGGACAATACCGGATACGACCTCAAGCAGCTGTTCATCGGCGCCGAAGGCACGCTCGGCATCGTCACTGCCGCAGTGATGAAGCTCTTCCCTGCCCCACGGACGCAGGTCACGGCGCTCGCCGCGGTGACGAGTGTCGCCGCGGCAATCGCGCTTCTCGCCAGGCTCAAGGCCGCGCTGTCCGATCGCCTGGTGGGTTTCGAGCTCATGAGCGCGTTCGCCCTCGATCTCTCGCGCAAGCATCATTCCGGCTCCGCCGCGCCCGGGGCTGCGGCACCCTGGTACGTCCTCGTGCAAGCCGACGACGCGGCTTCCGACGCGCCGGTCCCAGCGCACGTCGAGGCGGCGCTCGGCGCGGCCATCGAGGCAGGCGAGGTGATCGACGCAACGGTCGCGCAATCCGTCGACCAGGCGCGGCGCCTGTGGGCCCTGCGTGAGAACATCAGCGAAGCGCAACGCCGCGAGGGGCCCAACATCAAGAACGACATCTCGCTGCCCGTCTCGCAGATGACGCGCTTCCTCGACGCTTCGGAGAAGGCCCTGGCGGAGGCGCTGCCCGGGGCGCGTCTCGTCGTCTTCGGGCACCTGGGCGACGGCAACCTGCACTACAACGTATCGGCGCCCGAAGGCGTCGCCGCGGAAGGATTCATGGCGCACGTCGACACCGCCAATCGCATCGTCAACGACCTCGTCGCCGCCCACGGCGGCAGCTTCAGCGCGGAGCACGGCATCGGCCAGGCGAAACGCGGGGAGCTCGTCCGTTACAAGAGCGAAGTGGAGATGACGATGATGCGCGCCATCAAGCGGGCGCTCGACCCCGACGGCCGCATGAATCCCGGCAAGGTCCTCTGAAGGCGCCATGGGGAAGATCGTCTTCTGGATCGTGGTGCTCTTCGTGGTCCTCTTCGCGCTGCGCATGCTCAACGTGGCGAAGCTCAGGGCTCGCCGGCAGCGCGAGGGCACGAAGCCCAAGGCAGTCGAGGCGATGGTCCAGTGCCGGCACTGCGGCGTGTTCCTCCCGCGGCCCGACGCCCAGCCGATCGCCGGCGGCTTCCGCTGCTCCGATCCGCGCTGCGTGGCGCGCTCCGAGCGGGGCTAGGCGATGGCGCGCTCACCCGCCACGCCACCCGAGATGCACCCGGCCGTGGCCGCCTTCGACCCGCCACCCCCGCCGTCGTCGATGGGCGATTCGGGACGCCGGATCCTGTGGATCGTCGGTCTGTACCGGGCCATCTGCGCCGCCACCCTGCTCGGGGCCGCGCTGTTGCTCGAGCCGCGGTCGCTCAGCATCGGCAATCCGAACGCATTCATCACCGGCACCGGACTGTACTTCGTATTCGGCCTGTCGTCGTTCTGGTGGGTGCAGCAGGATCGCCTGCCGTTGCCGTTGCCGACGATGCTGTTCGCGCTGCTCGTGGGCGACGTCTTCTTCCTCTCGCTCGTGATGTTCGCCGGCGGAACCTTCGGGGCGCCGTTGCCGATCCTGCTCTTCCCGCAACTGGCGGCCGCAGGCTGGATCCTTCGCACGCAGACCGCGTTCTTCCATGCGGCGTTCGCCGCGATCTGCCTCCTCGGCCTCGATGCCTATCGGGCGATCCTGGGCACCGTCAGCGCGGCGCAGGTGTTCCAGACCGGGATGATCGGGTTCGGCTTCTTCGCCACTGTCGGCATTGCCGTGGCGCTCGGCCGCTACACGAAACAATCCGAGGATCTCGCCGCGCAACGCGGCATCGACGTGGCCAATCTCGAACAGGTCAACCGCCTGATCATCCAGGACATGCAGGACGGCGTGCTCGTCGTGGACCTCAACGGCGTCGTGCGCGGCCACAACGCGCAGGTCACGCGGCTGCTGGGAGGCTTCGGCCGCATGCGCGGCGGGATGCGGCTGGCCGAGTTCTCCAACACGCTGCACGACTACTGGCGGCGCTGGCAGGAAGACTTCACCGAGGCATTGCCCCCCTTCAAGGTCGATGCCACGCAGCGATTGCTTCGCGTGCGCCTCGTTCGCATCGGGACGGGACTCAACGGCGGTACGCTGATCTATCTCGAGGACCTCGGCCGGGCGCAGACCGAGGCGCAGCAGATGAAGCTCGCCGCGATGGGCCGGCTGACCGCGTCGATCGCGCACGAGGTGCGCAACCCCTTGTCCGCGATCAATCAGGCGGCGCAGCTCCTGGAGGAGGATGGCGCCGTAGCCCCCGAGGGCGCCCGGCTCTTGGGCATGATCCGCAACAACGCCAGGCGCATCGACCGGATCGTGGGCGAGGTACTGCAGCTCAACCGGCGTGACCGCCAGCAACCGGAGTCCGTCCCGCTCGCGGAGTTCATGCGCGGCATCGTCGACGAGATCGTGCAGGCCGAGAACATGCCCCCGGGCAGCGTACTGCAGCAGACGCCGGACGACCTTCTCATCGTGTTCGACCGGGGGCACCTGAACCAGATCGTGTGGAATCTCGTGCGCAACGCCTGGCAGCACTGCCAGAAGAAGGAGGGAAGCATCCGTGTCGTGGCCCGTGCCGGCTACATGGGCGATGCGGTAATCTGCGAGCTCATGGACGATGGACCCGGGATCCCGGCGGAGTTGCGACCGCAGATCTTCGAGCCCTTCTTCACCACGAGGCCGGGCGGCACCGGACTCGGCCTGTACATCGCGCGCGAGCTCGCCGACGCCAACGGCGCGACGCTCGAGCTCCTGCCGCGCGGGCCCGGCGCGCACTTCCGCATGACGCTGAAGCGCGCCGCGATCCCGGAATGAACCGCCTGATGCCAGCGAGCGAAGGCATGACCGAATCGAGGGGAGCATCGTGACGAGAAGGATCCGTGGCCAACCCAAGGTGCTCGTCGTCGACGACGAGCCCGACCTGCTCGAGCTGCTCGAGCTCACGCTGTCGCGAATGGGGCTCGACACCTCGCGCGCCGAGAGCGTGACCGAGGCGATAGCGCTCCTCGACAAGGAGTCCTTCGACCTCTGCCTCACCGACATGCGCCTGCCCGACGGCGAAGGCCTGCGCGTGGTCGAGCACATCAACCAGAAGGGCCTCGACGTGCCGGTCGCGGTCATCACGGCCTTCGGCAGCGCCGAGAACGCGGTGGCGGCGCTCAAGGCCGGCGCCTTCGACTATCTCGCCAAGCCCGTCGCCCTCGAACAGTTGCGCGCGCTCGTGAAACAGGCGCTCAAGGTTCCGGAGAAGGCGCAACCCGCGAGCAGCTACCAGCTGCTCGGCGATTCGCCAGCGATGCAGCAGGTGCGCGGCCTCATCGACCGGCTCGCGAAGAGCCAGGCGCCGGTATTCATCAACGGCGAGTCGGGCAGCGGCAAGGAACTCGCCGCGCGCACGATCCATCGCCTCGGCCCGCGCTCGGAGCAGCCCTTCGTGGCGGTAAACTGCGGCGCGATCCCCGAGAACCTCATGGAGAGCGAGTTCTTCGGCTACCGCAAGGGCGCGTTCACGGGCGCCGAAGCCGATCGCGACGGCTTCTTCCAGGCCGCCAACAACGGCACGCTCTTCCTCGACGAGGTGGCCGACCTGCCGTTGCCGATGCAGGTGAAGCTCCTGCGCGCGATCCAGGAGAAGAAGGTGCGCAAGGTCGGCAACACCCAGGAGGAGCCGGTCGACGTGCGCATCATCAGCGCCACGCACAAGAAGCTGGCTGGACTAGTCGAGTCCGGCAACTTCCGCCAGGACCTCTACTACCGGCTGCACGTGATCGAGCTGTCGATGCCGAGCCTGCGCGAGATGCGCGAGGATATCCCGCCGATCGCGAACGCGATCCTCGCCAAGCTTGCGCGCGGCGGCACCGCGAGCCTCGAGCCCGAAGCCGTTGCCGCCCTCGAGCAGTATCCGTTTCCCGGCAACGTCCGCGAACTCGAGAACATTCTCGAGCGCGGCCTCTCGTTGGCTGCCGATCCGCTGCGCATCACGGCCGAGGACCTCCACCTCACGCCCGTTCACGACGGAGCCGATGGCGCCATGCCGGCGGGAGAGAAATGGCCGCTGCAGGACTACCTCGATCGCGTGGAACGCGCCGCGATCAACGAGGCGCTGGAGAAAACGCGCTTCAATCGCACGGCGGCCGCAAAACTCCTCGGGATCACCTTTCGCGCCATGCGCTACCGGATGGAGCGGCTGGGGATCAAATAGATGCGCACGCATCCGGCAGACGTACCCTTCCATCCCCTGGCGCGTGCCGCGGCGCTGGCGTGCTGCGTTGCGTGCAGCGGCTTCGCTCTGGCGCAAGGCGCGGATGCGCCCGGACCACGCGAGCCCGCCCTGCTCCCGCATACCGGCAGCGAGTGCCTGCAGGTTCCCGACTGCGTCGCAGTAGGCGGCGACACCACGAGTGTGCCGGTGGATCGCACCGTGCATGTGGCACGCGCCTGCCCCGCGAGTCACCCCTACGTCTGGCACTGGGATACGGAGCAGCACGTTCACGTGGCCGCGAGACTCGTCGGACGCACGCGCGGCGCCCTCACGTTCTCGCTTGCCAACCAGGGGAGTTCGCCCGGCGAGGCGAGGATCCTGATCGGCTGCTCCACCCGGGCCTTCGACGCGCACCTGGCCGGAGTGCAGACCAGCCGCACCGGGGCGCGCCCGCGGTCCGCGCCACTCTCGCCGGGAGCCGCCCGATGACCGGGCCAGTCCGCGGGAGCTGGCGACGCAGCCTTCGCGTCGTCATGGGATGCCTGTCCCTGGCTCTCGCCACCAGCACCGCAGCCGAGATCTGCAAGGGTATTCCCGATTGCCAGCCGCAGGTGATGCCGGGCGTCCGCTACGGCCCGCTGGATACGAAGGGGTATGCCTACTACTGCAGCGGGGAGCGTCCCTTCTACTGGAATCCCGATACGACGCTCGGGCTCTTCGGCCACAACTACCGCATCGACAACGGCTGCTTCACGGTCAGCGAGAATCCTTTCTCGGAGAACCAGCCCGACAAGTTCGACGCCACCATCACGAACTGGTGTGCAAAGCACGAGACGCTGACGATCTCGATCGGATGCTCCTCGATGCCGCAAACGGTGGCATGCACGGGCAATGCGCTCAAGGCCACGAAGGACCCGGAGTGCCCGATGGTGGCGGGAACGTACAAGAATTTCTGCAGCCCCGGTCCGATACCGGCATGCGTGCAGATCTGGCAGGAGAGCTGCTCCACGGGTCCCGCCTACTGCACGGACGACGTCACCGGCGTGTGGTGCTATACGTGCCAGCCGTGACCCGACGGTGACGCCGGCCGTCGGCGCCATGCGGCCGTCCCCTTGCCACGCCCTGCGCGTCGACGCGAACGGGTATGTGCACCCCGCGCCCTGCGCGCCAGGCGCCCTCGCCCCACCTCCCGACGGGCGGTGGGTTCGCTGCTTCATGACGGTGGCATAATGCTGTCGTCATGACGTTTCCAGAAGTCTGACAAGGGCAAAGCCGGCGAAAGCCGGACTACGCAAAGTCACCGGTCTAACGGGCTCGAAGGGAGTCCCACGACAGCGGGACCGCCGGACTCACTATCCATCGCCCGTGGCGGGGCGTGGGCATGCGTCTGTTCCGTGCGGCGGCTGCCGTCAATGGAGCACGCAATGTCCAAGCATGGTAGCCATGGTTCCTGCCTCGTCAACGTGCGTCTGGCGGCGACGTGCGCTGCTCTCCTCGCCGCCTGCGTCCTGTCCGTGCCCACGTTCGCCGCGCCCAAGCAATTTGCCCCTGGGTACGTACTGGTCGGCAAGCGCACCAACAGTTCCGAGGCCGATTTCTCCACCGCAATCGGGTCCGAAGGAAGGTCACTAGGCAGACTCAAGCGCCTGCAGATCGATGTCGTGAGCGTGCCCAGGGGGTCTGAGCAGGCCGCGGTCAAACGGTTGCAGCGGAACCCTCATGTCGAGTTCGCCGAGGTGGACGAAGCCATTGCGCCGGAGGCGACACCGAACGACCCGAGCTTCGCCTCCGAATGGCATCTCCCGAAGATCGGCGCTCCGGCCGCATGGGACGTCGCGATCGGGACCGGTGTCACCATCGCGATCCTCGACACCGGCGTCGACGGAACGCATCCCGACCTTGCCGCGCAGATGGCCCCGGGATGGAACCTCTACGACAACAACAGCAACACCAGCGACGTTTACGGACACGGTACCGCGGTGGCTGGGGCCGCGGCCGCCGCCATGAACAACGGAACAGGCATCGCCGGCGTCGCAGGCGGCGCGCGCATCATGCCCGTGCGAATCTCCGATCCATCCGGGTATGCGATGCTGAGTACGATTGCCAACGGACTCACCTGGGCAGCGGACCACGGTGCGCGCGTGGCGAACATCAGCTACTCCGTAGCAGGAAGCGCCACGGTCATCAACGCCGCGAACTACTTCCGCTCCAGGGGCGGCGTGGTGCTGGTTTCCGCCGGCAATACCGGGGCGCAGGACAATACGGCCCCGCCGCCGTCGATGCTGGTCGTTGCCGCCACGGCCAGCAACGATGTGCGCGCCAGCTTTTCCACCTACGGCGCCTTCGTCAGTATCGCCGCACCCGGCGTCGGAATCTACACGACGGCGAACGGAGGCGGCTATCGCTCAGCCTCCGGGACGTCGTTCTCGAGCCCGATCGTCGCGGGCGCCGCGGCGCTCGTACTTTCGCGGCGCCCCGACTATTCGCCAGCGCAAGTCGAGTCGGTGCTCAAGGCGACGGCCACCGATCTGGGACCTCCCGGTACCGACGTCTACTATGGGACCGGCCGGCTCAACGCGGCCGCCGCGGTCCTGCAAGCCGCGGCCAACGGCGCGGGCGACAGCGTTGCCCCTTCCGTTGCAATCGCATCGCCGACAGGTGGCACGGTCACCGGAATTGTCACAGCGTCGGTAAGCGCAACCGACAACATCAGCGTCACACGTGTGGAGCTTCGCGTGAACGGCGACGTCGTCGCCACGGATAACGCCCTGCCCTACCAGCTTTCCTGGGACTCGACGAGCGCGGCCGATGGCGGCGTCCAACTCACGGCAGCGGCGTTCGACGCGTCCGGCAACGTCGCCCTGTCCGCGCCGATAGCACTCACCGTATCGAACACCACAACGGACGACGTGACGCCGCCGATGGTGTCCATCTCTTCGCTGAGCGCCGCCGCAGGATTCGTCTCGGGCACCGTCACCGCCACGGTTCAGGCGACGGACAACGTTGGCGTGACTCGCGTCGACCTGATGGTGAACGGATCGACTGTCGCCAGCGGCAACGTCGTTCCCTACCAGTTCTCGTGGAACTCGACTACCGTGCCGGACGGCAAGGCAACGATCACCGCCGTGGCTTACGACGCGGCCGGCAATTCGAGGACGTCGGCGGCACTCGTCGTGACCGTCGCGAACGACAGCACGGCACCGTTCCTCGCGATCACGAGTCCCAGCAACGGCGCTTCCGTGTCCGGTCAGGTGACGATTGCAACGAGTACAAGCGACAACAACGGAGCCGCCGGAATCACCCAGAAGCTGTACATCGACGGCGTACTCAAGGCGACCGTCACCGGGCGGCCGCTGTCGATGAAGTGGAATGCCAAGAGAAGCTCGTTCGGCCCCCATACGATCGTGGTCACGGCCGCGGATGCTGCAGGCAACTCGACGACGGCGCAGATCAAGGTGCAGCGTGTGAAGTAAGCACGCGGCGAAAGAACGCGTTTGCAGGATCCAGACGAATCGGGCCCGGCGCGCATTGCCAACGTGCCAACGACACCGTCCCTGCGGCAGCCGGCACAACGAAGTAGGCCCGCCGAGGCGGGCCCATTCTTCGAGATTTGGCGAAACGTTCAGCCTGCCCGGCGACGGCGTCCCGCGAGCCCCAACAGACCAAGGCCCATTGCCAGCAACGCCAAGCTGCCCGGTTCGGGAATTTCGTTGGGTGGGAGAGGCCCGTCGGTCCCGCCAACGGCGCCGGTGCTGCCGTTGCATTGCCCCACGACGCAGATCACGTCGGCGGCAAAAAAGGCGGTGGTGTTGGCGGCAAGGAAGCCAAAGTCCGTGTACTCGGCATTTGCCACGGTAAACGTGAGCGGATCCAACTGCTTGCCTGGCGCACCGTTCTGACAATTGCTGGTGCAATCAACCATCAGCGTAAACGTTCCGTTGCCGAAGGGTGGATTGGTCCCCGGGGCAACGACCGTATACACCTGCCCACCTGCAGGGGCGCCGCCGTTGAACTGAATCCCCGAGATATCGCCTACCGCGACACCCAGCGCATTGAACGAGAACACCGAGTGGTTACCGGTGTTGACGAAGTCGAGGTCGGAACGCAAATCGACGGTGAAATCGATGCCCGTGCCATTGTCGTGCAGCGTCACCGTCCCGAAGGGACCCGTGCCGAACGCCGCAACCTCTGTGGCGTCGAGTTCGTAGATCACATCGGCATGCGTGCTGAACGATACCGCGAGTGCCAAGATGCCGAGCAGACTGCTCGCAGCTGTCCTGATTGTCTTCGAATGCGACATCTGCCGTTTCCTTTCTGGTGCGCCCGTGTTGGGTCGTTGCGTTCACCATTCCAAGCAAGAAGGAGGCCATCATTAGTATGTATTTGATATATAAAATGTTTACATCCGATGGCGGCACAAATCGAAGCTGAGCGTAAAATCTTCCGACAAGTCCCGCCAGTGGTCTCCCCGACTCTCGACCTTCTAACTAGCTCTTCGCTTCCGTGGGGTGATCGTGCCAAGGAACGTGCGGTGTAGCCCACAACGGCGCCCGGCGCGCCAGCGGCGCAGCGCGCGCGCATCAACAAGAGACGGCAGACATCGAACGCAATTGCAGCGCGGCGCCCCTCTGATGGCTCCGATGAACCGGGATATGCCGGGGCGACACAACCACCGCAGCACCCGATGTGCGTCGTTGCCTTGTGACACACAGACGACCCACATCGAGCATCGTCAAGCATGCCGACAACCTCTGCTGAATGCGCTTCCGGACACCGGCCCGCCGCACGGCGAGCGTGCCCCCTTCGAAGCGGCCGCATGACGATCGATGCGCGTGGCAAGATCACGGCTGCCCGGCAGGTTCCGTCCCCCAACTGCGACGCCCGGCCAGAGGGAACCGCAGTGTCGCTCGTGGTCATCCACGGCATATCGCTTCCGCCAGGGTCTTTCGGCGGCGATGAAGTAGAGCGCCTCTTCACGAACCGGTTAGACCCCGCGGGGCATCCCTTCTACGCCGGCCTCGCGGCGCTGCGTGTCTCCGCGCACTTCCTCATCCGCCGCGACGGGGAGCTGGTGCAGTTCGTATCGTGTAACGACCGAGCGTGGCATGCCGGGGTCTCGTCCTGGTACGGTCGCGCGCGGTGCAACGACTTTTCGGTGGGGATCGAGCTCGAGGGCACCGACACGCGCCCCTACGAACGCGCCCAGTACCGGCGCCTTGCAGAACTCCTGCGCGCGCTGGCGTGCCGCTATCCCCTGACCGCCGCGGTGGGCCACAGCGACGTGGCGCCCGGCCGCAAGACCGATCCGGGCGCGGCATTCGACTGGCAGCGACTCGCCGGCCTCGTGCGAGCGAGGCTGCTTCCGCGCGACGGTTCGGGGCGACTTGGGGGTTCGCCACGATCCGAGGTATGATTACGGGTTGGTCTCGCCCGGCTTGCCGCGCGGTCAGCGACCCCACGCGGCGCAAGGCCTTCCGCGTGATCCTCGGCCGGCACACCTTCGTTCCACGACGAGCCGCGTAAGGCCCCCTTAAGCCGGGCCGGCGATGCTGCGTCCGGCCATGCCCGCTCATGCAGATTCTCGCGGATTACTTTCCGCTCATCCTCTTCTTCCTTGCGTTCAAGTGGCAGGGAATCATGGTCGCCACCGCGGTGGCGATCGTGGCGTCGCTCGGCCAGATCACCTGGCTCAGGTGGCGCAAGGGCAAGGTGTCCGCGGTCCACTGGCTGTCGTTCGCCATCATCGTGGTCTTCGGCGGCGCGACCCTGTTGTTGCAGGACGAGGTCTTCATCAAGTGGAAGCCCACCGTGCTGTACGGCGCGTTCTGCGCCGTCATCGCCGGCGGCAAGCTCCTCTTCGGCAAGGACCTGCTGGCCTATGTGCTCAAGGACCTGACGCTCCCCGCCCCCGTATGGACCCGCGTCACGTGGTTGTGGGCCGCGTTCTTCGCCGCGATGGGCGCGCTCAACTGGTACGTCGCTTTCCATTTTCCCACCGATACCTGGGTCAACTTCAAGGTATGGGGGGGCATCGGACTATTCCTGCTCTTCGCCGTCGTGCAGGGACTCTTCCTCGCACGACATCTCACCGAGCCCGGCAAGCCGTGACGTCAAATGCGCACCCCGAACCCGTCGCGGAGGTCCTGCGCCGGCGCCTCGCCCCGCTCGCGCCGACGGTGGTCGACATCGCGGACGACAGTGCCGAGCACGCGGGCCACGCCGGCGCGGCGGCTGGCGGTGGGCACTTTTCGCTGTTGATCGTGTCCGAGCAGTTCGCGGGCCTGACCCCGATCGCCCGCCACCGCGCCGTGCTCGCAAGGGTCGGCGACCTCATTCCCCATCCCGTCCACGCGCTTGCCATTCGCGCCTGCACACCGGACGAGTTTCCCTCCTGACGAAAGGACGCAACGCAATGATCCGTACCAGAACCGCCCTCGCCATCCTGGCGGCACTTGCTGTCGCCGGTGCCGCGCAGGCGCAACCCGCGGCGCCCAAGGCAGCAGCACCTGCTGCGGCCGCCCCCGCCGCTGCCCCCGCGGCCCCAGCCGCCGCGGCTCCCGCCGGCAAGGCGCTGTATCCCCAGGCACAGTTCGACCTGATGCTGAAGGAACGCCTCGCCCAAGGCGCCCCCGATACCCCCGAGTTGCGCAACGCGATCCGCGAGGAGCTCAACACGCGTGAACTCCTCGTGCGCGAGGCGAAGAAGGCCAACCTCGACAAGAACGCCGACGTCAAGAACCAGATGGATCTCGCGGGCCAGACCGTGCTCGTGCGCGCCTACGTCGCCGACTGGATGCGGAAGAACCCGATCCCCGACAGCGAACTGCGCAAGGAGTACGAGGCGATCAAGGCGCAGATGGGCGACAAGGAATACAAGGTGAAGCACATCCTCGTCGAGAAGGAAGACGAGGCCAAGGACATCATCGCGCAGCTGCAGAAGGGTGCGAAGTTCGACGAGCTCGCCAAGGCACGCTCGAAGGATCCGGGCAGCAAGGATCGCGGCGGCGATCTCGACTGGAACGCACCCGGCGGATTCGTGAAGCCGTTCGGCGATGCGATGGTCGCGACCCCCAAGGGCAAGTTCACGGCGCAGCCCGTGAAGACGCAGTTCGGCTATCACGTGATCCTGGTCGAGGACGTGCGCGATGCCAAGGTGCCCCCGTTCGAGGAGGTGAAGCCGCAACTCGCGCAGCGTGCACAGGCCGCCCACCTCGACAAGTACTTCAAGGAACTGCGCGCCAAGGGCGGCGTGTAAGCCGGTCTTCCACGCTCCCGGACAGGGCAGGTTCGCGCAAGCGGCCTGCCCTCTTTTCATGTGCCACGCCCGCGACACGAGGTCGGGGGAAACCCTGACCATGGTTTTGTCGTGGAGGCAACCCCGCATTTCCCGCTGGACATCGCCCGCGTAAGCCAATAACCTCCGGGTTCGCGCAGTCCGGCAGGGAGGCGATGCGCGTGCGAGCAAAACGAGACAGGCAAGGTCGCAGCGGCGCGGCCGGCGCCATGCGGAGGAGTGGATGCGGTTGATCAAAAGTCCCAAGGATTTCTGGGCGGGTATTCTCTACATCGCGTTCGGCGTCGGGGCTATCGCCATCGCCTACGACTATCCGGTCGGTTCGGCCGGTCGGATGGGACCGGGATATTTCCCCCGCGGACTCGGCATCATCCTCATCGCATTGGGCCTCATCCTCGGACTGCGCTCGTTGAAGCTGCGGGGTGCGCCTCTCAGCTTCCCCGCGTTCAAGCCGATCCTCATCGTCCTCGGCAGTGTCGTGCTCTTCGGTCTCGCGGCGCCCAAGCTCGGCCTGGTCGTCGCCACGCTCATCCTCGTGATCGCATCGAGCACGGCCAGCGACGAATTCACCTGGAAGTCGGCCATCCTGTCCTCCATCTTCCTCGCGATTTTTACCGTGTTGGCATTCGCGTACGGCCTGAACCTGCAGCTTCCGGTCTGGCCGTGGTTCATGGGGTAAGGGGCGCACATGGAACTACTTTCGAACCTGGCGCTCGGCTTCAGCGTCGCTCTGCACCTGCAGACCGTGATGTATTGCTTCATCGGCGTGCTCCTGGGCACGCTGATCGGTGTGTTGCCCGGCATCGGCCCGGTGCCCACGATCGCGATGCTGCTGCCCATCACCTATGCGCTGCCGCCGGTGGCCGCGCTCATCATGCTGGCCGGCATCTACTACGGCGCATCGTACGGGGGATCCACGACTGCGATCCTCGTCGCCCTGCCGGGTGAGTCGTCATCGGTGGTGACCGTGCTCGATGGCCACCAGATGGCCCGACAGGGCAAGGCCGGCAAGGCCCTCGCGGTCGCCGCGATCGGGTCGTTCATCGCCGGTACGTTCGCCACCATGGTCATCGCGGCGTTTGCACCGCCGTTGGCCGAAGTCGCGCTGAAGTTCGGACCCGCCGAGTACTTCTCGCTCATGGTCCTCGGCCTCATCGCGGCGGTGGTGCTCGCCAGCGGCTCGCTGATCAAGGCCCTCGGCATGATCGTGCTCGGCCTCCTGCTCGGCATCGTGGGTACCGACGTCAACTCCGGCCTGCAGCGTTTCTCGTTCGGCATCGCCGAGCTTTCCGACGGCATCGGCTTCGTCACGGTGGCGATGGGGGTCTTCGGGTTCGCGGAAATCATCATCAACCTCGAGCAGTCGTCGGAGAAGCGCGAGATCTTCACGAAGAGCGTGGGGAAGCTCCTGCTCAAGTGGAGCGAGTTCAAGGAAGCCCTGCCGGCCATCCTGCGCGGGACGGGCATCGGCACGGTCCTGGGGATCCTTCCCGGCGGCGGCGCCCTGCTCTCGGCATTCGCGTCGTACACGGTCGAGAAGAAGATCGCCAAGGATCCGACGCGCTTCGGCAAGGGTGCGATCGAGGGCGTGGCCGGGCCGGAGAGCGCCAACAATGCCGGTTCGCAAACGTCGTTCATCCCGTTGCTCACGCTCGGCATTCCGTCCAACGCCGTGATGGCGCTCATGGTCGGCGCGATGACGATCCACTCGATCCAGCCCGGACCGCAGGTCATGACGAGCAATCCCCAGCTCTTCTGGGGCCTCATCGTGAGCATGTGGATCGGCAACCTGATGCTGGTGGTCCTGAACCTGCCGATGATCGGCATCTGGGTGAAGCTGCTGCAGGTGCCCTATCGCCTCATGTATCCGGCGATCCTGCTCTTCTGCTGCATCGGCGTGTACAGCATCAACAACAACGTGTTCGACGTGTTCATGACGGTCGTCTTCGGTATTCTCGGCTGGATCTTCGTGAAGCTCGAATGCGAGCCGGCGCCGCTGCTGCTGGGCTTCATCCTCGGTCCGATGATGGAGGAGAACCTGCGGCGGGCGCTGCTGCTGTCGCGCGGCGATGCCAGCGTGTTCGTCACCCGGCCGATCTCGGCCGTGATGCTGGCGATGGCGGTGATCCTGCTGCTCATCATCGTGGCGCCGTCGATCCGCAAGAAGCGCGAGGAGGCGTTCCACGAGTAGCATCCCGGGGCGGGTGCGCTAAACTTCGGGGACCATGCCCGACGATTCGCGCCACGCCCCGCTCGCCTTCGATTGGTCGCTGCCCTACGCCTCGCGGCGGCAGCCGATCTTCGCCCGCAACGTCGTATCCACGTCGCAGCCGCTCGCCACGCAGGCAGGGGTCGCGATGCTCGCCCGCGGCGGCAATGCCGTCGACGCGGCGCTGGCCACCGCCATCACGCTCACGGTCGTGGAGCCGTGCAGCAATGGTGTGGGCTCGGATCTCTTCGCGATCCTGTGGACGGGCAGCGAACTCGTCGGCCTCAACGCATCGGGGCGGGCGCCCGCAGCGTGGAATCCCGGCCGCTTCGCGGGCCGGCAAGCGCTCCCCGAGCGCGGGTGGGACACGGTCACGATCCCCGGCGCGGTATCGGGATGGTGCGCGCTGTCGCAGCGCTTCGGCGCGCTGCCCTTCGCCGATCTCTTCGAGCCGGCCATCCGCTACGCCCGCGACGGCTTCGCGGTCTCGCCCGTGGTGGCGGAGAAATGGCAGCTTGCGGTGCCGCACATGCCGCGCGACCTCGGGTGGCACGAGCACTTCATGCCGCACGGTCGCCCACCGCGGCCCGGAGAACGGTTCGCCAGCGCCGACCTCGCACGCACGCTAGAAAGGATCGCGCACAGCGCGGGCGAAGCGTTCTACCGTGACGATCTCGCCGCACTCATGGCGCAGCACGCCAAGGCATCCGGCGGCGCGCATACCGTCGAGGACTTCGCGACGCACACGGTGGATTGGGTCACGCCGGTCGCGCTCACCTATCGCGGCGTCACGGTCCACGAGATTCCGCCCAACGGCCAGGGCATCTCGGCGCTCATGGCGCTCGGGATCCTCGAAAGCTTCGACATTGCCGCGGAGGCCGCGGACAGCGCCACCACGCAGCACCTGCTGATCGAGGCGATGAAGCTCGGTTTCGCCGACGCTTATCGGTACGTCGGCGATCCGCGCAGCATGGAGGTCACGACCGACGCGCTGCTCGATCGCGCCTACCTCGCGCAACGCGCGAAGCTGATCGATCTCAGGCGGGCGCGCGACTTCGGTCCCGGCGAGCCGCCGCGAGGCGGCACGGTCTACCTCGCCGCCGGCGACGAGAAGGGCATGTTGGTGTCGCTCATCCAGTCGAACTACATGGGCTTCGGCTCCGGGGTGGTCGTACCGGGCACCGGCATCAGCCTGCAGAATCGCGGCGCGGCATTCAACCTCACGGCAGGGCACCCCAACGAGGTCGGCGCCGGGAAGCGTCCGTATCACACGATCATTCCGGGCTTTCTCACGCGCGACGGGGCACCGCTGGCCGCCTTCGGCGTGATGGGAGGGCCCATCCAGCCGCCGGGCCACGTGCAGACGCTCGTCCGCCTGCTCGACTACGGAATGAATCCGCAGGCCGCGCTCGACGCGCCGCGGTGGAAGGTTGCGCCCGACGGCGCGGTCGACCTCGAATCTTCGGCATCCCCGGCGCTGGCGCAGGGACTCGCGACGATGGGGCACACGATCCAGGCGCAGGAAGACTCCTACATGGACTTCGGCGCGGGGCAATACATCGTCCGCAACGGCGAGGGCTACGTGGCGGGATCCGATGCGCGGCGCGATGGGCAGGCCGCGGGCTTCTAGCTCCGGCGTGGGGGCCTGGCGACCTGGCGCGGATCGGGCGGCCGTGGCTTGCTGTTGATGAATGCGGCGACGTCCCACGCCTCCTGGTCCGTCAGCGTGTCGGGCTGTCCCAGCGGCATGTTGGCCTTGATGAAGGCGGCCGCGGTCTCCACCACGTGCATGCCTGCACCCTTGTTGTAGGACATCGAGCCCCACAGCGGCGGAAACGTGTAGGTCGCGCCGGCTCGCATGCCCGCACCTTCGGGACCGTGGCACATGGCGCAATGCGCGGCATACACCGTGGCGCCGCGCGCCGCGCTCGCCGGCTCCGGCGCCGGTGTGATCGCGGGGAATCCGCGGCCCTCGAGGTGTGCGCCCACCGGGGCACCGGTGGCGAGCCAGAACGAGTAGGCGACGAGCGCCGTCGTCACGAGGTGGTCGGGCGGTGGTGGCGTCCCGTTCATCGAGAAGCGAAAGCAGCCCTCGAGCCGCTGCTGGAACGTGTTGACCTGCTCGTTCTTGGTGCGGAACGCCGGGTATGCGACATACGCCGCCCACAGTGGCGCGGATCCCGCGGCCCGGCCGGCATCGAGGTGGCAGTTCACGCAGTTGAGCCCGTTGCCGACGAACGGCTTCGCATAGCGCTGCGTGTCCATGAAGACGTCGCGCCCCAGGCGAACGATGTCGCCGAGGGGGGTGTCGGGTATTGCATCCGGCGACGGCGGCGTGAACCTCACGGTCTGCGCGGGCGCCGGAGGCAACGGCTGTGCATGGGCCCCGGGAGTGCCGAGGGCGATCGCCACCACACCGGCCGCGGTCGCGATGCGCCATCGCTGCAGTGCGGTCGCCGCGATCACTTCGGCGCGGCCTTCAGGGTGGACAACGGCAGCAGTTCCGGCACCTCGATTCGCTTGCGGTCCGCCGGCGCCGACGGCAGCGGGGCCACCGCCCGCATCGTGGCGCGGCTGCGGCGCGTGAGCTCCTGGTAGCTCTGCGTGCCCTCCACCTTCCAGGCGAGCTCCTGCCCGGTCAGCGTGCGCACGATCTTGCCCGGCACGCCCGCCACCAGCGTGCGCGGCGGCACCACGAATCCCGCCTTGACGAACGCCATCGCGGCCACGATCGCCGACTCGCCGATCACGGCATTGTCATTGATCACGGCATTCATTCCCACGAGCGCATTGCGCTGGACGATGCAGCCGTGCAGCACCGCACCGTGACCGATGTGGCCGTCCTCCTCGACGATCGTGTCGGTGCCCGGGAAGCCATGCATCACGCAGCAGTCCTGCAGGTTGGCGCCGGCGCGGACCTCGAGGCGTCCGAAGTCGCCGCGGAGCGCGGCACAGGGCCCGATGTAGACGCCGGGGCCGACGAGCACGTCACCGATGAGCACGGCGGAAGGATGCACGAAGGCATCCGGGTCGACCACCGGCACGATGCCGTCGATCTCGTAGACGGTGAGTTGCATGGGGCTGTCTCCTCGGGCGCGAATCAGCCGATCCACGCGCGTGCATTCCGGAACATGCGCATCCACGGCGATGCCTCGGGCCAGCCTGCCGGGTGCCACGACATCTGTACCGTGCGATGTACGCGCTCGGGATGCGGCATGAGGATCGTGTAGCGGCCGTCGGCGGTCGTGAGGCCGGTGATACCTTCGGGCGAACCATTGACGTTATGGGGATAGGCCTCGGTCGGGGCGCCGCGCGAGTCGACGTAGCGCAGTGCGACCAGCGGGCGCGCCGCCGCGAGCGCCGACCGGTCGCGGAACTCTGCGTAGCCTTCGCCGTGCGCCGTCGCCACCGGGATGATGCTGCCCACCATGCCCGCGAAGAAGAGCGACGGCGACGCGGCGACCTCCACCTGCACGAAGCGCCCCTCGAACTGCTCGGAGCGGTTGCGCACGAAACGCGGCCAGTGCGCGGCGCCGGGGATCAGGTCGCGCAGGCTCGACATCATCTGGCAACCGTTGCACACGCCGAGGCCGAAGACGTCGCCGCGCGCGAAGAAGGCGGCGAACTCGTCGTGCAGGGCGGGATCGAAGCGGATGGACTTCGCCCAGCCCTCTCCCGCGCCGAGCACGTCGCCATACGAGAAGCCGCCGCAGCCGACGATGCCCGCGAAATCCGCGAGCCGGTGGCGCCGCTGCGCGAGGTCGGTCATGTGCACGTCGTAGGCATCGAAGCCGGCGCGGTCGAACGCGGCGGCCATCTCGAGTTGGCCGTTGACGCCCTGCTCGCGCAGTATCGCGACTTTCGGCCGCGCGCCACGCCCGATGTACGCCGCGGCGATGTCGTCCGCGGGATCGAAGGTCAGGCGCGGCGACATTCCCGGGTCGGCAGTATCCGCGATCCGCGCATGCTCGTCGTCGGCCGCGGCGGGGTTGTCGCGCAGGCGCTGCAGCGCGTGCGTGGTCGCCGACCAGGCGCGGTGGAGGTCGACCCGGGATTCATCGAGGATCGTCGCGCCGCCCTGCACGATGCGGACGCGCTCGCCCGGAATCGGCGCGCCGAGGTGGGTCGCCATCACGCCTTTCGCGCGGGCGGCGTGCAGCACCGCCTCGGCGCGCGGGGCCGGCAGCGCGATCACCGCGCCGAGTTCCTCCGCAAAGAGGGTTTGCAGCACGGGCACATCCGCAGCAAGGCTGATGTCGAGGCCGCACCGCGACGCGAAGGCCATCTCGAGCAGCGTGACCAAGAGCCCGCCGTCGCCGATGTCGTGGTAGGAGACGAGTACGTCATCGTCGCGCAGGGTGCGCACGAGAGCGAAGAAAGCAGCCAGGCGCTGCGGATCGTCGAGGTCGGGTGCCTCGTTGCCGAGTTGGCCGTGCACCTGCGCGAGGGCCGAGCCGCCCAGGCGACGGCGTCCCGCGGCGACGTCGAGGTGCACGAGCGCGAGGTTGCCGGCGTCGCGCGGCAGCAGCGGCGTCGCGGTGCGCCGAGCATCGCGCACCGGCGCGAATGCCGAGACGATGAGCGATATGGGGGCGGTCACGGCGTGATCGCCCTTCGCATCGCTCCAGGTCGTGCGCATCGACATCGAGTCCTTGCCCACCGGAATCGAGATCCCGAGGGACATGCAGGTGTCGAGGGCCACGGCGCGCACGGTGTCGTAAAGCGCGGCGTCCTCGCCGGGGTGTCCCGCGGGGGCCATCCAGTTGGCGGAGAGCTTGATGGCGCCGATCGACCGAACATCGGCGGCCGCGATGTTGGTCACCGCCTCGCCCACCGCCATGCGTCCCGAGGCGGGCGCATCGATGAGCGCGAGCGGGGTCCGTTCGCCGATCGCCATCGCTTCGCCGGCGTGGTCCTCGAAGTCCATCAGGGTGACGGCGACGTCGGCCACCGGCACCTGCCATGGCCCCACCATCGGGTCGCGGGCGCAGAGGCCGCCGACCGTACGGTCGCCGATGGCGACGAGGAAGGTCTTGTCGGCCACTGCAGGCAGGTGCAGTACGCGATAGAGCGCGTCGCGAAGCTCGACGCCGTCGAGCGCGATGGGCGGCAACGGGCGCGTCGCATGCCGGACGTCGCGCGTCATCTTCGGCGGCTTGCCGAGGATCACGTCCAGCGGCACGTCGACGGGAGTGTTGCGAAAATGCGCATCACTCACCACGAGGCGCCCGTCCGCATTGGCGGCGCCGAGCACCGCGAAGGGACAGCGCTCACGCGCGCAGATCGCCGTGAACGACGGCAGGGCGGCGGGTGCGATGGCGAGCACGTAGCGTTCCTGCGCCTCGTTGCACCAGATCTCGCGCGGCGACATGCCGGGTTCCTCCGACGGAACGTCGCGCAGCTCGAAGCTGCCGCCCACGCCGCCGCCGTGCACGAGTTCGGGCAGCGCGTTCGACAGCCCGCCCGCCCCCACGTCGTGGATCGACAGGATCGGATTGCGCTCGCCCTGCTGCCAGCAACGATCGATCACCTCCTGCGCACGACGCTCGATCTCGGCGTTCCCGCGCTGCACCGAATCGAAGTCGAGATCGGCTGTGTTGGTTCCGGTGGCCATCGACGATGCGGCACCACCGCCCATGCCGATCAGCATGCCGGGTCCGCCCAACTGGACGAGCAGCGTGCCGGCGGCCAGCGGCTTCTTGTGCGTGAGGTCGGCGCGGATGTTGCCCACGCCGCCGGCGATCATGATCGGCTTGTGATAGCCGCGCACTTCGCCCGCGACGCGCTGCTCGAAGGTGCGGAAGTATCCGGTGAGGTTCGGGCGGCCGAACTCGTTGTTGAACGAGGCGGCCCCGATCGGCGCTTCGAGCATGATCGACAGCGCCGAGGCGATTCGCGAAGGCTTTCCGGCGTCCTCTTCCCATGCATGGGTGAGTCCGGGGATGCGCAGGTTCGACACCGTGTAGCCCACGAGCCCGGCCTTGGGCCTGGCCCCGCGTCCCGTGGCGCCCTCGTCGCGGATCTCACCGCCGGCGCCGGTGGCGGCTCCGGGAAATGGCGCGATCGCGGTGGGATGGTTGTGCGTCTCCACCTTCATGAGCGTGTGCGTGAGCTCGCGCTGCGCGCGGTAGCGATCGCCCTCGCGCGGGTGGAAGCGCGCGACGGTGGCCCCTTCCATCACCGACGCGTTGTCCTCGTAGGCGACGATGGTGCCCTGCGGATGCGCACGATGGGTTGCCCGAATCATGCCGAACAGGCTCTGTGCCTGCGGCACGCCGTCGATGATCCAGTCGGCGTTGAAGATCTTGTGCCGGCAGTGCTCCGAGTTCGCCTGCGCGAACATCATGAGCTCGACGTCGGTGGGATCGCGCCCGAGGCGGCGGAAGCTCGATTCGAGATAGTCGATCTCGTCGGGTGCGAGGGCGAGGCCGAGCTCGCCGTTGGCACGCACCAGCGCGTCGCGCCCCCGCGCGAGCAGCGGGATCGTGGTGAGCGGCCGGGGCGCTACGTGCTCGAAGAGGAGCGCCGCATCACGCGCATCGTCGAGGACCGTCTCGGTCATGCGATCGTGGACGAGGGGCAGCAGCGCGGCGCGGTCCTCCGGCGCGAGAGCTCCCTCATGGGCAGCGATCGCATAGGCGATGCCGCGCTCGACCCGCTTCACGGCGTCGAGCCCGCAGTTGCGCGCGATGTCGGTGGCCTTGGACGACCACGGCGAGATCGTGCCGGGCCGCGGCACGACGAGCATCCGCGTGCCGCCGGTGATCGCCTCCGGCGCCGCCTCGGGACCGTAGGTGAGGAGCGCATCGAGCACGCCCCGTTCCGCCGGGGTCAGCGGGTGGTCTGTCTCGACGAAATGCAGGAAGGTGGCGCCGATGCGTGCGACGCGATGGCCGGGACGGGCTTCCTGCAACGCCTCGAGCAGCTTGGCGAGTCGAAATGGCGAGAGCGCCGGTCGGCCGGCCAGGGAGAGGATGTCGGCCATCGTGCGGGATGCGCGCAAAAGCGGATTTTACTCCGGCCGCGCGACGCCGCGGTGGGCCGTCAGTGCTGCAGGATCTTGGCGAGGAACTGCTGCGCCCGTTCCGACCGTGGCGTGCCGAAGAACTCGTCCTTGGTGGCGTCCTCGACGATCTGCCCGGCGTCCATGAAGATCACGCGATGGCTCACCTTGCGGGCGAAGCCCATCTCGTGCGTGACGCACATCATCGTCATGCCTTCCTGCGCGAGCTGCACCATCACGTCGAGCACCTCGCCCACCATCTCGGGATCGAGTGCGGACGTGGGCTCGTCGAAGAGCATCACGATGGGGTCCATCGAGAGCGCTCGGGCGATCGCCACCCGCTGCTGCTGGCCGCCGGAGAGCTGGCCGGGAAACTTGTCCTTGTGCGCGGACAGGCCGACGCGGTCGAGCATCTTCAATCCCCGCTTCGTGGCCTCGTCCTTGCTGCGGCCGAGCACCTTGACCTGCGCGAGGGTGAGGTTCTGCGTCACCGACAGGTGCGGAAAGAGCTCGAAGTGCTGGAACACCATGCCGACGCGGGAACGCAGCTTGGGCAGGTTCGTCTTGGGGTCGGCGATCGACGTGCCGTCGACGACGATATCGCCTTTCTGGAACGGCTCCAGCGCGTTGACCGTCTTGATGAGGGTCGACTTGCCCGATCCGGACGGACCGCACACCACGACCACCTCGCCCTTCCTGATGCTGGTCGTGCAGTCGGTGAGCACCTGGAAGCTGCCGTACCACTTGCTGACGTTCTTGATGTCGATCATGACGGATTCCACTTCAACGGATGATGGCGATCTTCCGCTGCAGCCTGCGCACGAGCATCGACAGGCTGAAGCAGATCACGAAGTAGGTCACGGCGGCGAGCAGGTACATCTCCACCGGCCGGTTGAAGTTCTTGCCGGCCACCTCGAAGCCCTTGAGGAGGTCGTAGGCGCCGATGGCATACACGAGCGACGTGTCCTGGAACAGGATGATCGTCTGCGTGAGTAGCACCGGCAGCATGTTGCGGAAGGCCTGCGGCAGCACGATGAGCTGCATGCACTGCCGGTACGTCATGCCGACCGCGTAGCCCGCGGAGACCTGCCCGCGCGGGACGGACTGGATGCCCGCACGCATGATCTCCGAATAGTACGCCGCCTCGAACACGGTGAAGGTGACGATCGCCGAGAGTTCCGCGCCGAGCGGCCGCCCGATGAGCAGCGGAATCAGCAGGAAGAACCACAGGATGACCATCACGAGCGGGATCGAGCGCAGCGTGTTCACGTACGCCGCCGCCGGGATCTCGAGCCATTTCCTGCCGGACAGCCGCATGAGCGCGAGGATGGTGCCGATCGCGATGCCGCCGACCATCGCCACGAGGGTGAGCTGGATCGAGAAGAGGAAGCCCTTGAGAATGAAGCTCGAAACGACGTTCCAGTCGATGAACGCGAAGGAGAGGTTCATTTCGTGCTCCCGATCATGCCCGGCACACGCACGCGCTTCTCGATGAAGGCGGCGACGCGGTTTACCGCGAAGGCCGAGATGAAGTACAGGAACGTGACGGCGAGGTAGATCTCCACGCCGCGGGACGTCTCCTCCTGCGCCTGCATCGCGAAGAACGTGAGCTCGGTGATGGATACCGCGAAGGCCACCGACGAGTTCTTGATGATGTTCATCGACTCGCTGGTGAGCGGCGGGATCACGATGCGGAACGCCATCGGCAGCAGCACGTAGCGATAGGTCTGCGGCAGCGTCAGGCCCACGGCGAGCCCGGCGTAGCGCTGGCCGCGCGGCAGCGCCTGAATGCCTGCCTTGACCTGCTCGGAAATGCGCGCGGAGGTGAAGAAGCCGAGCGCGACCACGGCCGCCATGAAGTCGGGCACCTCCTGCAACGGCTTGTAGAGCTGTGGCACCACGTGGTACCAGAGGAAGAGCTGCACGAGGAGCGGAATGTTGCGGAAGAGCTCCGTCCAGGCGTTGCCGATCCACACGAACGCCTTCACCGGCGTCGTGCGCAGCACGCCCATCAGCGAGCCGACCGCCAGGGCCAGAACGAGCGCAAAGCCGGACACCAGCAGCGTCCAGCCCCAGGCCGACATCATCCAGTGGAAGTATGTCTCGCCGCCCCCGGTGTCCTGGAGGAAAACCTGCCAATCCCAGCTCATGCGCTACCGGCCTCCGTCGCCTTCCCGTGGAACCAAACGAAAGAGCGCACCGCGGTGGGACAACCGCGGTGCGCCCTGTCGATACCTGTGACTGCTGCCTGGGATGCGTTACAGGCGCATCAGGGCAACGAGTACTCTTCCATCGGCTTGTTGTTGGGATGCGCCCACGCCTGCTTGGTCGCTTCCGACAGCGGCAGGCCGACCTTGGTGTTCAACGGCGGAATCGGCTGCATGAACCACTTGTCGTACATCTTGGCGAGCTGGCCGCTCGCGACCATGCCCTTGATGCTGTCGTCGACGGCCTTCAGGAAGGCGGGGTCGTCCTTGCGCAGCATGCACGCGAGGGGCTCCACCGACAGCACTTCGCCTACGATCTTGAAGTCGCTCGGGTTCTTGGCCTTGGAGGCGAGGCCGGCGAGGATTTGACCGTCCATCACGAACGCGTCGGCCCGGCCCGATTCGAGCAGCAGGAAGCTGTCGGCGTGGTCCTTGCCGAAGACCTCCTTGAAGTCCATGCCCTGCGCCCTGCGGTTCTTGCGCAGCGTCTGCACGGAGGTGGTGCCCGTGGTCGTGGCGACCGTCTTGCCGTTCAGGTCCTTGATGCCGTTGATGCCGGAGTTGGCCTTGGTGAGGATGCGACCTTCCTCGACATAGGTGGTCATCGCGAAAGCGACGTCCTTCTGACGCGCCAGGTTGTTGGTCGTCGAGCCGCACTCGAGATCGACCGTGCCGTTCTGCACGAGCGGAATGCGATTCTGCGACGTGACCGGCTGGTACTTGATCGCGAGCTGGCTCATGCCGAGCTGCTTCTGGATGTCGTGGGCGATCTTCTCCGCCATCTCGGTGTGGAAGCCGACGTACTTCCCGTCGCCCAGGGTATAGGCAAGCGCGCCGGAGGACTCGCGGGTGCCGAGGACGATCGTGCCACTGTCCTTGATCTTCTTGAGGGTACCCGTGAGCTGCTGCGCGTGCGCGGAGATCGCAAACATCGCGGCAATCAGCACGAATCCGGTCTTGGGGAGGAACTTCATGGAATTCTCCAGTAGGGACGCCGCACGCGGCATCGCGGCTTGGGCGACGCGCGGGAGGCGGACAAGAAAAAGCCGCCGGGGAAGCCCGTCGGCGCGAGCGAAGTGTAGCGGGGGGGTGCCGCCTTGTCCATTCGCGTCCGCGCCCCGGGCGGCGTGTGTGCGGCTCCTATAATCCGCCCATGACGCCGGCATCGACTCCCATCCTCGGGCTCGCCGCCGTGCGGGACATCGAAGCCCGGCATGCGGGCGCGGGCCTCATGGAACGGGCTGGCGACGCGGCGGCGGCGGTCGCTGCGCGGCTGGCCGGCGATCGTGGACGGGCGCTCGTCGTGCTGGCCGGGCCCGGGAACAACGGCGGCGACGCGTTCGTCGTCGCGCGCAGGCTGCGGGCCGAGTGGAACGACGTCCGCGTCGTGTTCGCGGGCGAGGCCGACCGCCTGCCGGCGGATGCGGCACAGGCCTACCGTGCCTTCACCGGCGCCGGCGGACGGACGACCGTCGACCTCCCCGCCTCTCCCGCGCTCGTCGTGGACGGCCTCCTCGGCATCGGGATCTCGCGGCCACCAGAGGGCCGTATCGCGCAGCTCGTGCAATGGGCCAACGCCACGACCGCCCCGATCCTCGCCCTCGACGTGCCGAGTGGACTCGACGCCGCCACCGGGCGGGCCCACGCGCCCACCGTGCGCGCCACCCACACCGCCACGTTCATCGCGCTGAAGCCCGGCCTGCTGACCCTCGACGGTCCCGACCACTGCGGCGAGGTCTCGGTGCACGACCTCGGCTTGCGCGACATCGGCGGCAGCGGGTCCCGCCTCACCTGGAGCGCCCTCGCCGCCCGTCTGCCCGCCGTGCTCGCGCGCCGCGTTCGGAACGTGAACAAGGGGACGTTCGGCACGCTCGGCATCCTCGGCGGCAGCGAGGGGATGGCAGGCGCCCTCATCCTGGCCGGCCGCGCCGCGATGCGGACCGGGGCCGGCAAGGTGTGGCTCGGCTTTCTCATGGCCGATCCGCCCAAGCTCGACACCGGCATGCCCGAGCTCATGCTGCGGCACGCGGGGTTGGTGCTCGACGCACAGCCCGACGCCCTCGTCGTGGGGCCGGGGCTTGGCGTGAGCGACGCGGCGCGCGCGCTGCTCGCGCGCGCCCTCGACGCCAGGGTTCCGCTGGCACTCGATGCCGACGCACTCAACCTGCTGGCCCGCGATCCGGGACTTCTGGCCGCCGCCCAGGCCCGTGACGCACCGACCCTCGCCACCCCCCATCCGGGCGAGGCTGCGCGCGTGCTCGGTACCGGCATCGAGGCGGTGCAGGACGACCGGCTCGAGGCCGCGCACGCGTTGTCACGGCGCCTCGCCGCGAACGTGGTGCTGAAGGGCGCCGGCAGCGTGCTTGCGCATCCCGACGGCAGCTTCGACATCAACGCGAGCGGCGGACCGGGCCTCGCCACCGCCGGCAGTGGCGACGTGTTGTCCGGCCTGCTCGGCGCACTCCTCGCCCAGCAGCTCGATGCCCGGACCGCGCTTCGCTACGCGGTGTGCCTCCACGGCGCCGCGGCCGACGCGCTGGTGGCCGACGGCGTGGGTCCGCTCGGCCTCACGGCGTCCGAGCTTCCGGACGCGGCGCGCGCGCTCCTCAACCGCGCCGCGAAGCCTGCGCCGTAGGCCGCGGCACGATCCGGCCCCGCGGCCACGTCGTGCCGCGCGCTACGGCAGGAGCACCGTCGCGCCCGTGGTCGCGCGCGATTCGAGCGCGCGATGCGCCGCCGCCGCGTCGCGCAGTGGAAAGTGCTGCCGCGCCTCGGACCTGATCTTGCCCGCCTTCACCATGGCGAAGAGGTCTTCCGCCATGGCGGCGAGGCTCGCCCGCGTCGCGGCGTAGGTGAAGAGCGTGGGACGAGTGGCGTACAGCGATCCCTTCTGCGCGAGCACGCCGATGTTGAAGGCGTCGATCGGTCCCGACGACGCTCCGAAGCTCACGAAGAGCCCGCGCGGCTGCAGGCAGTCGAGCGATTTCAGGAAGGTGTCCCTGCCGATGGAGTCGTAGACCACGGGCACCCCTTTGCCACCGGTGAGCTCCAGGGTTCGCGCCACGAAATCCTCGCGCGTGTAGACGACGGTGTGGCGACAACCGTTCGCCGTCGCGAGCTCGGCCTTGGCATCGGAGCCCACGGTGCCGATCATCGTCACGCCGAGCGCGCGCGCCCACTGGCAGGCGATGAGGCCGACGCCGCCGGCGGCGGCGTGGAAGAGGATCGTCTCGCCGGCCTCGAGCACATGGGTCTGGCGGAAGAGATACTGCACCGTGAGACCCTTGAGCATGAGGGTGGCGGCAGTGACGTCGTCGATGCCGTCGGGGATCCTGACGAGCCGGTCGGCCGGCATCACGCGCTCAGTGGCATAGGCACCCGGCGCCCCGCCGCAGTACGCCACGCGATCGCCGGCAGCAAGATCGTTCACGCCGGCACCGACGGCCTCGACGACACCAGCCGCCTCCTGCCCGATACCCGCGGGCGTCGGCAACGGATAGAGGCCGCTCCGATGGTAGGTGTCGATGTAGTTCACGCCGATGGCGGTCTGGCGCAGGCGCACCTCGTTGGGGCCGGGCGCGCCGACCTCCACGTCTTCGAACGTCATCACTTCCGGGCCGCCGGTGGCGTGGATGCGGATGGCTTGGGCCATGGGGAATCCTTTCGATGAGCACCGTTCGCGCCGTCAGGCGACGAGAAGGCGATACGTGGCAAAGCCCGCCACGGTGAGCGCGACCGAGCCAACGAGATGGGTGGCGGCGAGCGCGAGCCCGATGCCGTAGTCGCCGTGCGCGAGAAGATCGGTGACCTCGGCGGAAAAGGTCGAGAAGGTGGTGAGTCCACCCAGGAAGCCGGTGATCGCGAAGAGCCGCCACGCCGCCGGCAGGTCGGTGCGCGCGAGGAAGAACGCGACGGCGATCCCGATGAGATAGCCTCCCACCAGGTTGACGGCGAGCGTCCCGAGCGGAAAGTACGGCACGCGCGGATTGAGCCACATCGTGAGTCCCCAGCGCAGCCACGCGCCGAGCGTGGCACCGATCGCGATCGCGAGAAGATCGATGGCCATCAACGATGCGCTTCGGCGAGGGCCGCAGCGAGTGCGGCGACCTCGGTGGCCGCATCGGGAGCGTCCGGGAACGTGCGATGCGCGCGCCGGAACCAGTAGCGCGCGTTGCCGAGGTCTCCTTCTAGCAGATGCACGATGCCGTGCGCCCAGCACCCGAGCTCGCTGTCGTCGTCCTGCACGATCGGGTGCGCCTTTTGCCAGTCGCCCTTGCGGAGGTGACGCAACGCGGCGCCGATCGTCACGGGAGCCATCGACGGCATCGGATCAGGCGGCGAGGTAGCCGCCATCGACCGGCAGCACGATGCCGGTGACGAAGGCCGCCGCCGGCGAGGCGAGGAACACCGCCGCGCCGGCCACGTCGCCGGGATGCGCCCAGCGGCGAAGCGGCGTGCGGGCGAGGATGGCCGCGCTGCGCTCCGCGTCGTCGCGCAGGGGCTGCGTAAGGGCCGTCTCGACCCAGCCCGGCGCGATGGCATTCACGCGGATGCCGTCGGCGGCATAGGCGAGTGCGAGGGATTTCGTGAGCTGTGCGACGCCACCCTTGCTCGCGCTGTAGGCGGGCACGAGGCCCCCGCCGAAGAACGAGAGCATCGACGCCGTATTGACGATCGCGCCTCCGCTCGCGGCGAGCTTGCCGCGGGCGAGCGCGCAGGCGCGCATCGTCCCCGTGAGGTTGATCGCGAGCACGTCGGCGAACACGGCAGGATCGTGCTCGGCATGGCGACGGATCACGCCGGCACAGTTGACCAGCACGTCGAGGCGCGGCAGGCCATCGAGCAGGCCCGCCATCGCCGTCTCGTCGCGTACGTCGAGCGTCAGCGCGTGGGCGCCCCGGGCCGCGGCGGACGTGCATTCGGCCGCGGTCGCGCCGGTGACGCTCACGATGCCGCCGAGCTGCGCAAACGCCTCCGCGATGCCGGCGCCGATCCCCGAAGTACCGCCGACGACGAGCACCGTCTTGCCGGCGAAGAGCGACGGCGCGAAGGCGGCGGCGATGGCGTCGTTCATGCCGCGCCCAGCAACCGCGCGACGTCCGCCGGCCGCGGCAGGGGCGCGACGGCGCCGTACCCCGTGGTGGCGATGGCCGCGGCCGCATTGGCGTAGCGCGCGGCCGCGAACGGACCGTCGCCCGCCAGGAGCCGGGCGGCGAAGGCGCCGTCGAAGCAGTCGCCCGCGCCGGTGGCATCGACGCTCGCCACGCGATGCCCGCGGATGCGCTCGCGGCGGCCAGCGTGAGACACGATGCAGCCCTCCGCGCCCTGCTTCAGCACCACGCCGCTCGCGCCCGCTGCGTGGAGCGCATCGATCACGGCATCGGCGGAGGTACCGCCGAAGAGCATCTGCGCATCCTCCTGGCTGGGCAGGCACCAGGTCGCGAGCGCGGCCGTGGCCACGATCACGGCGCGCGCCCTCGCGAGCGGCCAGAGCTTGAGGCGCAGGTTGGGATCGTAGGTGACGATCGCGCCGGCCTCGCGCGCTGCCGCGAAGGCGGCAAGCACCGCGTCGCAGGCCGTCGCCGAGATCGCCTGGCTGATGCCGGACGCGTGCACCAGCCGCGCGCTGCGCAAAAGGCCCAGCGGCAGCGCATCGGGGCGCATCCGGGAGGCGGCGCTGCCGGCGCGCAGGTACGAGAACTCGTGTCCCTGCGGCCCGTGCGAGACGAAGTAGATGCCGGTAGGCGCCTCCGCATCGATCGTCACGCCGCCGCCATCGACGCCTTCCTCCCGCCACAGGTCGAGGAACATCCGGCCGAAGCGATCGTCGCCGAGGCGGGTGACGTAGGCGACGCGGGCGCCCAAGCGCGCCGCCGCGATGGCCATGTTCGACGTATCCCCGCCGAAGCCCTGCAGGTACGTGGAGGCATCGGCGGCACGCGCCTGGTTGAATTCGACGAGAGGCTCGCCCAGGGCGACGATGTCAGGCATTGCGGCGGAAGTAGAAGTGCTTGCCGGATTCGACGTCGCCCAGGAGCACGCCGGGACCTTCGCGCGCGATCCACGAGCGTCGGCCATTGGTCCACACGACCATGCCGTCTCGCAGGTCGCCCTGGTTGACGATCTGGCCGTTCTCGTTGCGCAGGTAGGTCCGTCCCACGCCGTCGACGACGAGCGTGACGATGTCGCCGGTGTCGGGATCGTAGCCCTGAAAGCCGCCGATCGCCCATGCGGGAGGCCGGTCCGGGGCGGGCGCCGCTGGCGCGGGCGGCGGTGGCGGGGGTGGTGGCGCCGCCTGCGGAGCATTCTGAGAGGAGGAGATCGCAGCGCCGAGCGCCAGCGCACCGATCACGCCGGCGGCGATCGCGGCATCGTTGTTCCGGTCGCGGCTGCTGCTGCGACCGAAGCTGAACTCGCCGCGGCAACCGCGATCGACCCAGATCCCATTGCTGTCGAAGCCCCAGCCCCATCCCTGCCGGCAGAGGTTGCCGGTCGACATCTCGCGCATGAGGTTCACGCGATTCTGCGTATCCGCAGGGCAGAAATTGCGCCGGTAGCTGATGCTCTGGCAGACGAGCGTGTTGGGACCGGTCCAATCGCCACCACTCCAGTTGCCGCGGTCGCGGCCGAAACTGAAATCGGCGCGGCACCCGCGGTCGACCCAGATACCGCTGTTGTCGAAGCCCCAGCCACGTCCCTGCCGGCACAGATCGCCACTCGACACCTCGCGCACCATCACCACGCGCCCCTGCGTATTCGCCGGGCAGAAATTGTAGCGATAGCCAGTGCTCGCGCAGTGCAGGAAGCCCTGCTGGGCTTGCGCTTGCGGTACCTGCACCGCGACAAGCACCAGTACGCACAACATTGGCAGCACACGCATGTTCGAATCGTCTCCCGTTCGATTGCAATACCGGCACGCGTCGTGGCCGGCCCTTCCCCGTGCCGGCCTCAATGCACCGGCAACGCCCTGATCGCCGCCGCGTAGGCGAGCGCCACCTCGCGCACGACAGCCGGGGGCGTGCCCGGCCGGTACAGCGACGACCCGGTTCCGAAGCCCGACGCGCCGGCAACCCAGTACGGCTCGAGATTGTCCGGCCGCATGCCCCCCACCGCGAACACCAGAGTGTCCTGCGGAAGCACTGCGCGCCACGCGCGAAGCACGCCGGGCGGCATGCCCTCGGCCGGAAACATCTTGAGGCCGTCGGCGCCGGCACGCAGCGCCGCGAATGCCTCCGTCGGGGTCGCGACCCCCGGTACGCACACCGTGCCGGCCCCCTTGGCGGCGCGGATCACTTCGACATCGGCGTGCGGCATCACGACGACGCGGCCCCCCGCGTCGCGCACGCGCGGCACGTCGGCAGGATCGACCACCGTTCCGGCGCCGACCAGGCAACGCTCGCCGTAGCGCTTCGCCAGCAAGGCGATGGATTCGAACGGCCGGGGCGAGTTGAGCGGCACCTCGAGCACGCGGAAGCCCGCGTCCACGAGCGCGTCGCCGACGGACGGGATCTCCTCGGGCGTGATGCCGCGGAGCACTGCGACGAGGGGAAGCGGATCGAGATACGGCGAAAGTGGGTTCATGTGCGTTCGCGGTAAGGATGGACGAGGCCGGCGCTGACGGCAATCTGCCACAGGCCGAAAGCGGCGGCCCGGGGGTCGGCGCGCTCGACGGCGACACCGGCGCCGCCGAGGACGGTGACGTAGCGGGCGGCGAGCGCGTCGTCACCCACCACGCGCACGCGGGCGGTATCGAGTCCGTGCCGCTGCGCCCACTCACGCGCCGTGCGGACCTCGCGCGCGATCAGCAGGCCCGAGAGCCAGTCGCCGACCTCCTCGCCGGCGAGTTCGCCCATCAGCACGTGCGTGCGTGCGCCGAAGACGTCGTGCATGAGGCTGCCGTCGCCGGCGCCGCGCTCCATGCCGCGCAGGAACGCAGGCGTGCCCGCGCCCCCGCTACCGGCGACCGCGAGACGGCCCAGGATGCTGTGCTGGAGCAGCACGTGCCAGAGCTCCCCCGTCAGGTACGTGACGAAGTCGATGATGCGGCCGTTCTCCACGCAGACCCACTTGCTGTGCGTGCCGGGGAGCACCATGAGCGCGCGCGCGTCACCCCCCTCCGCCGCGCCCAGGACCTGGGTCTCCTCGCCCCGCATCACGTCGGGTATGCCGTTCGCGTCTCGCGTGCGCAATCCCGGCACCACGAGCAACCGCTCGCCCGGTACCCGAGCGAGGCCGTCGGCCAGCGCGGACAGCGTGGCCGGGCATTCGAGATACGGGGCCTCGACCCACCCCTGGCGGCTGCCGATCATGCCGCTGGCAATCCGTGGCACCGGCTCGGCGTCCCAATCACCCAGCAGGCGGGCGAGCGCCTCGGCAAAGCGTCCGCCGGCAACCTGCGTGACACCGAGCGGCGCGGCGCGCGATTCGAGCACGTCGCCGTTCGCGTCGAGGTGATAGGCGCGTGCGGACGTGGTGCCCCAGTCGACAGCGATGAGCGAGGCGCGCGAGGGCATCGGATGGCGACGGACCGGATGCCTGACGGGGCTGTCCCGGCCTATCGGGTCCAGCGGGCCGCGGCCGCGTCGTCGCTCTCGCGGGCGTCGACCCACTGCGCGCCCGTCGGCGTCGCCTCCTTCTTCCAGAAGGGAGCACGCGTCTTGAGGTAATCCATGACGAAGCGGCAGGCATCGAAGGCCTCGCCGCGATGCGAGCTCGTGACCGCCACGAGCACGATCTGGTCCGTGGGCCGCAGCGGGCCCACGCGATGGATGACGAGCGCATCGTGGATGTCGAAGCGCGAGCGCGCCTCACCGACGATCGCCTCGAGCGCCTTCTCCGTCATGCCCGGATAGTGCTCGAGGGTGAGCGCCGTCACGTCGCGACCGTCGTTCATGTCGCGCACGGTGCCGACGAAGGCCACGACCGCGCCCACGCGCGGGTCGCCGCCGCGCAGGGCGGCGATTTCCCGGCCGGCGTCGAAATCGTCGGTGATGATGCGGACGGCCATGGTCAGCCGCCGGTGACCGGGGGCAGCAGCGCGACTTCGTCCCCATCGCGCACGCGATGCGCCGGCCCAACGATCTCGTGGTTCACTGCCACCCGCACGACACGCCCTGGTGCCAGTTCGTGCGCGAAGGCTCCGCCGCGGGCGACGAGCGTGCCGAGCACGTCGGCGACGGTGACCGTCGCGCCGCCGGCGATGGTCAACGACTCGCTGCCGCGTCCGAACGCCTCACGCAGGCGCGCGAGGTAGACGACGTCGAAGGTGACACCCGCCACGAGGGCAGGCGAAGGCGAGGACATGGCGATGCACCGCGGAAGGGCCTGAGCGAAATTATAGGCCGTGCGCAGCGGCATGCCTCGCGCCGGTTGTGCGGGGCGCGGCGAAACGCTAGAACCGGAACTGGACGCCCAACTGGACCTGGTCGCCTTCCGGCAACGTGCCGGGAGCGAGTTCGCCCGGGAATCGCGCGAAGCGGCCGTACTCGAGGCGCAGGCCGAGTGCCGGATTGAGGTCGTAGCGCAGGCCCAGGCCGTAGTTCACCCCATCGCGACCGCGGCGGACGTCGCTCGTGAAGTTCGAAATCGCCGCCGGCTGCGTGTCGCTCTGCGCATAGCCCAGCCGGCCGTAGAGGGCGAGGTTCCGGCGGAATTCCCACGTGGTGTAGACGTCCACGTTCCACGCCTTGCCGGTCGAATCCGCCTCCTGCGCGAGCCCGAGGCCGACGCCGCGGCGCGCACCGGGAATGGTGGGGGTGAGCGAATAGCGATCGAGCGTGGACGCGGCCGCTTCGAGCGCCAGATCGTTGGCGAAGCGATACCCGCCGTACGCCAGCGCACGCGTGCCCGTGTCGTCGGACACCGGCAGCGTGTAACGGCTCCAGGCGGAATCGACGGTGCCGAGCGACAGGCCCTGCCCCTTCTGGCCCACGTTGCGCAACGACACGCCGCCATAGAAGCCCGCCTGCGCAGCGGCATCCGTCGCACCGGTCGCCGACGTCGCCACCGATACCAATAAACCACATGCGATTACGGATGCAACTATATGACGCATAACGATTATATCATCTCACAACGCGGTCGACAGGAGGCCGGAACGGGGATTCTCCAAGCCTTTGTCCACAGGCCAGCCAACCGAGTTCAACGTACTCCGGCCGTCGGGTGACGTCAATTGGCGACAGGGGAAAATCAGGGTGGACGCCCTCTCGTGCGTTGCGTCGGCGCCATGACCATCGCCATCGTCGGCGCTGTCGCGGTGGACGGGCGCTGCCCGACGGCGCACGGGCGGCACCCTCCGCCGAGGCCGGTCAGCGACCGAGGGACGGCAGGTCGCGCGCCTGCGCCAGCACGAAATCGGCGATCGCGGTGATGGCGTCGAGCGCGAAGATGGGCAACGCCGTGACGGCCGGTGCGTCGGTCGCCACCGCCTCGATCGAGGCATCTCCGGGGTGCAGGTAGGGCTTGCCGTTGGCTGCACGGTAGACCTCGAGCTTGGGCAGCCCGGGCTCACGCTTGAACCCCTCGACGAGCACGAGGTCGCAGGCCGACAGCCGCCCCACCAGTTCGGGCAGCGTGGGCTCGGGTGCGCCGCGCAGCTCGTGCATCAGGGCGTAGCGGTGGCTCGAGGCCACCAGCACCTCGGTGCATCCGGCGGCCCGATGGCGATACGAATCCTTGCCGGGCCGGTCGATGTCGAATTCGTGGTGGGCGTGCTTGACGAGCGATACCCGGAGGCCGTGGCTCGTGAGAACCGGGATGAGCTTCTCGAGAAGGGTGGTCTTGCCGCTGCCCGACCAGCCGGCGATGCCGAAAACCCTCACCGGGCGACCCCGGCGACGGCATCCTGCGCAGCCGCGAAGCGTGCGCGCCCGACGTCCGCCGCGAGCCCGGCATGCACGATGTCTCCATCACGCACCATGAGGCCCGCGGCGAGTCCCGGGTCGGCGGCGAGCGCGGATCCGATGCCGGCAGCCAGACGCCGCACGCGAGGCAGCGTGACGGCGGTGAGCGCGAGCGTGGCGGTCCGCGCCACGAGCGACGGCATGTTCGGTACGGCGTAGTGCACCACGCCGCACTCCACGTAGGTGGGTGCCGAGAGTTTCGTCATCCGCGAGGTCTCGGCGATCCCGCCCTGATCGATGCCCACGTCGACGATCGCCGAGCCGGGACGCATGGCGCCGACGAGCCGGCGCGACAGGAGCTTGGGCGACAGCCGGCCGGGCTCCAGCACCGCACTGATCACGAGGTCGGCATCGCGCACGCAGTCTTCGAGCACGGCGGTCCCGGATACCGCGAGCGCGCGAATCGGACGGCCCTCACGGGCCAGTTCATGCGCGAGCGCATGCCGTCGCGGCTCGCCGCGCGAGAAGACCGTGACCCGCGCACCCATCCGCGCCGCCACGCGCACGGCCTCGCCCCCCACGTTACCGGCGCCGATCACCACGACGTTGGCGCCCGGCACGTCGTCGACGCCGGTGAGGAGCACGCCGCTGCCGCCACGAGCCGTGGTGAGCGCGTCGGCGCCCGCGAGCGGGGCGAGGCGCCCGGCGATGCGCGACATCGGCGCCAGCAGCGGCACCCCGCCCGTCTCGTCGCGCACGGTCTCGTAGCCGATCACCGCCACGCGGGCGCGCAGGACCGCGGCAAGCAGCGCGGGATCGCGGTTGATCTGCGCAAAACCGAACACGGTGCCGCCGGCGCGCAGGAGTGCGTACTCGTCGGGCTGGAGCTCCTTGACCTTGACCACCAGGTCGCACGCGAAGACCTGCATGGCGTCGTCTTCGATGCGGGCACCGGCCGCACGATATGCAGCGTCGGGACAGCCGACCGCGGCGCCCGCGCCGGCGCCCACCACGACCTCGTGCCCGTCGGCGGCGAGCACGGCCGCGCCTTGCGGGGTGACACCCACACGGCGCTCGCCGTCCTTCGTCTCGCGCGGGACGCCGATCCTCATCGCCACAGCATCGCGAGCGTGAGGGTGACGAAGCCGAGGACGAGGTTCACCAGCACGAGCCCGCGAATGCGCGCCATCGCGGCGCCCGCCCGCGGCCAGTCGCCGGCCGCGACACCGGCGCGCAGCCCACGCAACGGCGCGGCGACGATGTAGACGTACACGAGCGTCATGACGATGCCGAGCAGAACCATCGCATGCACGCCCGGAGCCTGGGCAGCGAAACCCCCACGCCATGCGACGAGCGCGAAGCCGCTGGCCAGGATCGCCACGATCGCCGGTGCCACCCAGGCGATGAAACGGGTGAGGGCCGCTGCGAGCAGAGGCAGGCGCTGCGGAGGCGGCAGCGCCAGCGCCGCGGGGCGCAGCGCCATGTGCGCGAAGAACATGCCGCCCACCCAGACCACCACGCCTGAGATGTGCAGCCAGCGGGCGATCTCCATGGGGACGTCGCTTGGTGCGGAAAGCCCGATTCTAGTGCAGCGCCCGGGAACGCCGGCGACCGCGGGCTGCAAGGCGAGCGACCGGTGCCGTCCGCGCGACGATCGGCGGGACGATCCGGCGGGGCGGGACGATCCGGCGGGGCGGGACGATCCGGCGGGACGGGACGATCCGCGTGGCGATCGGCCGCCCGGCAGCCTATAGTGGAACCAGCAACGCACCGCCCCCATCTACGACAGCATGCCCAACTCCAGCCAGTTCCTCCCCGTGCCGCGCGACGATCCGCAGCGTGAGGTCACGGGCGTCATCGAGCGCGTGATCTCGCACGTGCCTGCGCCGCGCACCCACGAGGTGAGCGATCCCGACCGCCAGGCAGAGTTCATCGCCAGGACGGCCGCGCGCCAGGCCGCGGTGCTGTCCGGATCGCTCGCGCTCCCGCCGGGGCCGTTCGGCATGGTCACGGTGTTACCCGATCTCTATCTCATCTGGAAGACGCAGCGGCAGATGGTGGCGGACATCTTCGCCCTCTACGGCCGCTCCGCGGAGCTCACGCGCACGCACATGCTCTATTGCCTCTTCCGTCATGCGGCGAGCCAGGTGATGCGCGACTTCGTCGTCCGCACCGGGCAGCGCATCGTCGTCGAACAGCTCTCGACGGGCGCCATCAAGAGCATCGCCTCCAAGGTGGGTGTCTCGGTGAGCAAGCGGGTGGCCGGCAACACCGCGAGCCGCTGGGTGCCGCTCGCGGGCGCGGCGGCGGTGGGCGCCTACGCCTACTGGGACACGCTCCAGGTGGCGAAGACGGCGCGGCGACTGATGGACGTCGCGATCCCCGCGGCCGTCGACTAGGGGCTGCCTGCGTCATGGACATGCGCGCGAGCGGGGCCTGATCGTGTGCGGGCGCTACGAGCTGCATGCGCACCCGGCCGTGCTCGCACTGGCCTTCGGGCTGCCCTTCCCACCCCAGATCCGCCCGCGCTACAACATCGCGCCGACGCAGGACGTTCCCGTCGTCCGCGCCTCGCGCAGCGGCGCCCGCGAGCTCGTGCATGTGCGCTGGGGGCTGGTGCCGCGATGGGCGAAGGATCCGTCGATCGGATCGCGCATGATCAACGCGCGCGCGGAGACGGTCACCACCAAGCCGGCGTACCGGACGGCGCTGCGCTGGCATCGCTGCCTCGTGCCGGCGGACGGATTCTACGAGTGGACCGTGGTGCCGGACGTCGGCAAGCGTCCGATGCACATCGGCATGGCGGACGGCGCGCCGTTCGCGTTCGCCGGACTGACCGAGCGCTGGCTCACCCCGGCCGGCGACGCGCTCGACACCTGCACGATCATCACCACGCAGGCCAATGCGCTCGTCGCGCCGCTGCACGACCGCATGCCGGCGATCGTGGCGCCGGCGGACTACGAGCGCTGGCTCGACAGCGGGAGCGAGGACGTCATCGACATCCTGTCGCCGTATCCGGCCGAGGCGATGCACTTCTTCCCGGTGTCGACGCGCGTCAATGCGGTGCGCAACGACGATGCGGGACTGATCGAGCCCGTCGCACCCGATCAGGCAGGCGACGACGGCGAGCCCGCGCCCGAGCGCGGCGGGGAAGCTGCGGAGGAGCCGTCGCAGGCGTCCCTGTTCTGACTCCGGGCGACGAGTCGCGGGAGGCTACGGTCCGGGCGCCCCGGCCGCGATCCACCCGCCGAGCACGACGCGCTCCGCCTCCGTCATGTTCGTGAGGTTGCCGATCGGCATCGCCTTGCTCTGCACGGCCTGCTGGGCGATCGCCTGCGCATGCGCGAGGATCTGCGCCGGCGAATCGAGCAGCACGCCCTTGGGCGCCTCGCTGAACCCCGGATAGGTGGGGTTCGCCGCATGGCACGCGGCGCAGCGCTGCGTCACGATCGACTGGACCTGCGCGAAGGTGAAGGCAGCGGCCTTCGGCCTGTCGGGGGCGATGGCCACCGCCAGCACCAAGGTTGCGAGCGCGGCGATCACCGGGATCGCCCACACCGTCCTGCCCTTGTGGCGCAGGTTGAAGAAATGCCGCACGAAGGCGGCGATGATCCCGACCGCGATCAGCACCAGCCACGGATGGCGGTAGCCCCAGGTCAGCGGGTAGTGATTGCTGATCATGGTGAACAGCACCGGCAGCGTGAAGTAGTTGTTGTGCACGGAGCGCTGCTTGCCGCGCATGCCGTACACCGGATCGGGCGCCACGCCGCGCTCCTTGGCCTCCACGAGCCTGCGCTGCGACGGCATGATCACGAAGAACACGTTCCACGCCATGATCGTGCCCATCATGGCGCCAAGCTGCAGGTAGGTGGCGCGGCCCGAGAAGACCTGCGACACGCCGTACGCCACCAGCGCGAGGAAGGCGGTCATCACCACCGCGATCACGCGCTCATGCGCGAGCCCGACGCGCTTGCAGAGCTGATCGTAGAAGATCCAACCCGCCACCAGGAGCGCGATCGAGATCGAGATCGCCTGCCAGGGCGCGAGGTCGGCCACCGAGCGGTCGATCATGTAGCGCCCGGCGTGGACGTAGTACATGACCACGAGGAGCGCGAAGCCGGACATCCATGTCCAGTACGCCTCCCACTTGAACCAGTGCAGCGGCGCGGGCAGCGTGGCCGGCGCCACGCGGTACTTCTGCGCGTGGTAGAAGCCGCCGCCGTGCACGGCCCAGAGCTCGCCGCCCACGCCGGCATCGGCATCCTCCTTGCGCTTCGGCGGCAGCAGGCTCGAGTCGAGGAAAACGAAATAGAACGAGGCGCCGATCCAGGCGATCCCGGTGATGAGATGCACCCAGCGGATCACGAGCTCGACCCAGTCGAGGGCGTAGGCTTCCATGCGACGGGAGACGGGTGGGTTCGGGCAACGCCGGGTTCGCGCAGGGACGTGCGGCGCGGCGAGCCGAGTATGGCACGCCCGCGGAGGAGGTGCGCGGCGAAGGGCTACACTTTCAGGTCACCCTCACCGAAAGGCTAACCGTGGCCCGCCGCAAGCCCAACTTCCTGGTCATCCTCATCGACGATCTGCGCTACGACGAGTTCGGCGCAGGCGGTCACCCGTACATGAAGACGCCGAACATCGATCGGCTCGCGCAGGAGGGCGCGCTGTTCGAGCGCGCCTTCCACACCACGCCGATCTGCTCGCCGAACCGGGCGTCGATCGTGACCGGGCAGTACGCGAGCCGCCACGGCATCATCGACAACGTGGCGCGCGACGCGATGAGCCATCGCCTCCCGAACTATCACCTCGACCTGCAGAAGCTCGGCTACGAGACGGCGCACATCGGCAAGTGGCACATGGGCAACGACGGCATGCCGCGCCCGGGCTACGACCACTGGGTGAGCTACGACGGGCACGGCCGGCTCATGAACCCCGTCCTCAACCACGACGGCAAGTACGAGCAGCACGATGGGTACATCACCGACGTGATGAACCGGCTCGCCGTGGAGTTCGTCGAGCGCGACCACGACAAGCCATGGTCGCTCTTCTTCGCGCACAAGGCGGTCCACCCCGACGCCGAGCAGGCCGCAGACGGGCGCCTGCGCATCTCGGCGCAGGGCGGCTACGTGGTCCCCGACCGGCACAAGGACCTGTATCGGGACGCGATCTTCCCGAAGACGCCCAACATGATGACGCCGGCCGAGGTCGCGAGGCACAAGCCGGCCTGGGCCGAGTGCTTCTCCCTGCGCGACAGCGACGAGAACGCGAAGGCGGTGCTCGCCGCGCTGCACACCTTCGGCCAGGAGGAGATCCGCCTGCGCGCCCGCATGATGGCCTCGGTGGACGAAGGCGTGGGTGCCCTCCTCGCCGCGCTCGAGAAGAAGGGCGAGCTCGACAACACCTGCATCGTCTTCCTCGGCGACAACGGCTTCTTCTTCGGCGAGCATGGCTTGGGACCCGAGCGCCGCTTCGCCTACGAGGAAGGCATCCGGTCGCCCTTCGTGGTGCGCTACCCCGCGAAGGTGAAGGCGGGCTCGCGCCGCAGCGAGCTCGTAATCTGCCAGGACATCGCCCCCACGTTCATCACGCTCGCCGGCGGCAAGCCCGGGACGCAGATCCAGGGACATTCGCTCCTGCCGCTCTTCGCGCAGGGCAAGGCGAAGCTGCGCACCGGCTGGCGCAAGTCGATCCTCTGCGAGTACTGGGCCGAGCAGGCGATGTCATGGCTCGTGGGCATGTCGTACAAGGCGGTGCGCACGGACCGCTACAAGTACATCCACTGGGTCAATCGCGGACGCGACGGCGAACTCGACGAGCTCTACGACCTCGACAACGATCCTTACGAGCTGCACAACCTGAACCGCAGCCGCACCCACGCACCGGTGCGCGAGAAGCTGCGGCGGGAGTTGCGCGGGCTCGTGGCGGACGCGCTGGGGCTGTAACCCGCGGCCGAGGCTGTAGCCCGGAATCGGAGGTGCCGGCCCGTCCCCGGTCAGTTCGACTTCGCGCCCGCCGACTTCACGAGCGGTACCCACTTCACGAGGTCGGCGGCGATGAGCTTGCCGAACTGCTCCGGCGTCTTCCCCGGCGACAGGTCGAACCCTTGGGGGCCGAGTTTCTCCTTCGCTTCGGGCGATGCCAGGATCTTGTTGAGCTCGGCGTTGAGTCGCGCGACGACTGCCGGGGGTGTCCCGGCCGGGGCGACGAAACCGAACCAGGTGTTCATCTCGTAGTCCTTGATCCCCTGCTCGGACAGCGTCGGCACGTCGGGCAGGAGCGGCGAGCGCTCGAGGCTCGTCACGCCGAGAGGACGCACCTTGCCGCCCTTGATCTGGCTGATCACGGTGGGCGTGTTGAAGAAGCCCATGTTCACCTCTCCGGTCATCACCGCGAGGACGCCTTGCGGCGATCCCTTGTAGGGCACGTGCACGAGCTGCGCCCCGGTGATGTTGGCAAAGAGCACGCCGGACAGGTGATGGCTGGTGCCGGCGCCGCCGGAGGAGTAGGTGAGCTTGCCGGGGTTGGCCTTGGCCTCGGCCACGATGTCGTGCGGCGTCCTGGCGGGACTATCCGGCGGCACGATCATCACGTTCGACACGCCGCCCACGAAGGCGAGCGGCTGGAAGTCCTTGACGGAATCGTAGCCGGGCGTCGCGAAGATCGCCTGGTTGAATACGAGCGTGCCCTGCGAAGCGAAAGCGATCGTGTAGCCGTCGGCGGGTGCGCGGGCGAGCTCGGCCATCGCGATGGTGCCGCCGGCGCCGGGCTTGTTCTCCACCACCACCGACTGGCCGAGCGCCTTGCCGAGCTCCTGCGCCGCGAAGCGCGACACGATGTCTGCCGTGCTGCCGGCCGCCAGCGGGACGAGAAGCCTGATGGGCTTGGTGGGCCAGGCCTGCGCCTGCGCCGGGGCGGCACCGGCCAGTGCGATGGCCGCCAGGACGGGAAGCGCGAGACGCCGCGCGTACGGGTGCATCACGAGATTCATCGGAGTCCTCGGAGGTGTCGGGTGCGAACCCGGGATGGTACGTGGTGGCGCCTTGCCGTGGAACCGGAACACGCGGCTGCCGCCCGCAACGGTGGGGTCCGGCGAGTGCACGGACTGCGCGACTGCGGGGGCAAGCGCACCCCGCAAGCACGCGGACCCGTTCAGCTTCCGCGATACGTGGAGTAGCCCCACGGCGTGACGAGCAGCGGAACGTGGTAATGCTGCGCAGCGTCGGCAACGCCGAAGGCGAGCACGACCTCGTCGACGAACGGCGGATCCCCAACCGGCAAGCCCTGCGCGGCGAAGTACTCCCCGCACGCGAACACGAGACGGTAGCGGCCGACGGAGAAGGCGGCGCCCTCGAGCAGTGGTGCGTCGCAGCGGCCGTCGGCATTGGTGACGGCGTCGGCGACGAGCGCGTATCGCTCGCCGAGGTTGCGATGCAGCGTGATGCGGATGCCGGCACCCGGCTTGCCCTGCGCGGTGTCGAGCACGTGCGTCGTGAGTCGTCCCATGGCGTTGCTCCGGCCGGGGCGCGCGTCGCGAACGTCCGGCATGCGTGGAATGATCGGCAGTTCCATTGTAGGCAGATCGAACCCGCCTGCGGTTCGCAGGATGCGCGGAGACGCCCGGGCGCCCTCGCGTGAGGGCTTGGTATGCTCCCGCTTCGCGGGCTTCGTCCCGCGATCCAGCGACGTCCGCCGCCCGCCCGATGAGCCACCGCTCCGCTCTCCCCGATCCGGCGTATCCCCGCGACCTCGTGGGCTACGGGCCCACGCCCCCTCACCCGCGCTGGCCGGGCGGCGCCCGCATCGCGGTGCAGTTCGTGCTGAACTACGAGGAGGGGGGCGAGAACAGCGTGCTGCACGGTGACCCGGCGTCGGAGACCTTCCTGTCCGAGATCGTCCCGGCGACGGCGTTTCCGGCGCGGCACCTCAGCATGGAGTCGCTCTACGAGTACGGTTCGCGCGCCGGGGTGTGGCGAATCCTGCGCCTGTTCCGCGAGCGGCAGATGGCGCTCACGGTCTTCGGCGTGGCGATGGCGATGGCCCGCCATCCGGGCGTCGTCGAAGCCTTCCTCGCCGACGGTCACGAGATCGCGAGCCACGGCTGGCGCTGGATCAGCTACCAGGATATGGACGAGGCCACCGAGCGCGCGCACATGCGCCTCGCGGTGGACACCATCCGCCGGCTCACCGGCCGCACGCCCGACGGCTGGTACACCGGGCGCGACAGCCCGAACACGCTGCGCCTCGTCGCCGAGCATGGCGGCTTCGCCTACAGCGCGGACTCCTACGCCGACGACCTGCCGTACTACGCGCAGGTCGCCACCGCGAACGGCACGATGCCGATGCTGATGGTGCCGTACACGCTCGACGCCAACGACATGCGCTTCGTCACGCCGCAGGGATTCAACAGCGGCGAGCAGTACTTCACCTACCTCAAGGACGCCTTCGACCTGCTCTACGCCGAGGGCGATCCGCGCGGCCTCGACGCGCCGCGGATGATGTCGGTGGGCATGCACTGCCGCGTGATCGGACATCCCGCGCGTGCCGCGTCGCTCGCCCGCTTCCTCGACTACGTGCGCAGCCACGAGGACGTGTGGGTGGCCCGCCGCATCGACATCGCGCGCCACTGGCTTGCGCAGCACCCGCCCCCGGCATGACGCTCGCCGAACTCGACGCCCTCGACGAGGCTGCGTTCGTCGCCGCGCTGGGGGGCGTCTTCGAACACTCGCCGTGGATCGCGCAGCGCGCCTTCGCCGCGCGCCCGTTCGCAAGCGTGGACGCGCTGCATCGGGCGATGACCGCCGTGGTCGAGCGCGCAAGCGAGGCCGAGCGCCTCGCCCTCATCCGCGCGCATCCCGAGCTCGCCGGGCGAGCCGCGGTGCGCGGCGAGCTCACGGCGGCGTCGGCGCGCGAGCAGGCGGGGGCAGGACTTTCGGAGTGCTCGCCCGAGGAGTTCGCGCACCTGACCGATCTCAATGCGCGCTATCTCGCCCGGTTCCGCTTTCCGTTCGTCCTCGCCGTCAAGGGCTACGACCGCGCCGGCATCATCGACGAGTTCGCGCGCCGGGTGGACAACGATCGCGATCGCGAGCTCGCGGAGAGCATCGCGCAGATCGCGCGCATCGCGCGCTTTCGCCTCGATTCGATCGTGACGGCGGCCTGAAGGCCCCGCGCGGCCCGTGCCGCGGGCGCCGCGGGTCCTGCACGCCTCAGCGGCCGAAGAGCTTCCCGATGGCCTTGCCGACGCTCTCGATCACGGGCGCTGCGGGATTGGCGTGTCCCGCGGTGCCGGCGGCAGCGGAGGCACTGCCAGCGGCCGCGCGCGGTCCGTCGAGGGCGATCTGGCAGGGCCCGGGACCCTTGCCGTCCGACCACGACAGCAGGGCCTGGCCGGCCGCCGACCAGCCTCCGGTGCCGATCGCGGCACCGAGGCTCGCGATCACCTTGGCCGAAGCCGCGGCGTCGACTGCCACGCGCGGCGAGGCGAAGGGCCCGGTGAGACGCACGACGTCGGAGAGCCCAGCGAAGTCGATGGAGATCCCCTTGCGTACCTTGGGTGCGAAGACGAGGTCCAGGGTCTCGTTGCGAAAGTCGAGCACGCCGCTCGCCGACACGCCGACCTTGCTCGTCTCCATGGCGAGCGAGCGATCCACGCGCGCCACGCCGTTGACCAGCGGCAGGTTGGCCACCGCGCACACGAGCTCGGTCGAGGCATCGCGCGAACGGAAAGGATTGATGGCATCGCCGAGCTTGTCCCACACGAGCAGCGAGCCGACCTTGGGGTTGGTGATCGTGGCGGAGCTCGCCACCGCCCGCAGCGTCCCGTTGGCGCTGCTTGCCCAGGCCCGCGGCGAACTGCCGCGCATGGCGAGGTTAGCCACGAGGTCGATACGCCCGCCGCGAACCTCGCGCGGATGCCCCGCGGCAGCAAGGATCGCCGCCAGCGACATCGCTCGCCCGTCGAGGCGGGTGGCGATGCTGGCCGCCGCGGGATCGTGCGCGTCGACGGTGATGCTGCCGACGAGCGTGCCGCCGAAGAGACCGGCGGAGAGATCGGTGACGTCGAGCTTGCCGTCGACGAGCTGGATGCTCGCACGCAAGGCGCCCGTCTCACGGCCGTCGGGCAGCGTGAGCCGTTCGATCGCGAGCTTGCCGTCGGCATCGGCGAGGCGCAGCGGCGCAAGGCTCACCGGCGTGTCGGGGATGAGCCAGGCACGCGCCGGCCGATCGGCGGGTGCCGCGGGTGCCGCGGCTGCCGCGGTTGCCGCGGGTGCCGGCTTCGGGCCCGGGGCCGCGGGCGCCGGCTTCGGGGCCGGGGCCACGGCCACGACGGGTAGCGCGGCGAGCGCGAGGGCCGGCGCCGCCAGATCGAACTGCAGGTGCGGGCGCGCGCCGCCCGTGTCGACCGCGAGCGACCCCCGCATGGCGTTCGCGCCTACCGTCAGCACGAGATCCTCGAAGGCGTAGCGCGCCCCCTCGGCCCGGACCTTGGTGGCAAGCCGGAGCTTCTGCCCCGCGACCGTTCCACCGATGTCGACCGGGTAGGGCCACTGGCGCGCGATGAGGTCGCGCAGCGGCCCCATGCGACCCTCGATGTCGAGCGTCACGTCGCCGACGGTCCCGGCGAAGCGCAGGTCGACGTCTCCCGACAGGGCCCGCGTGCGCAACGCGAGCTCGCGTGCGCTGACGGTGGTGACGGGTGCCCCGGGACGGGCACGCCACGTCACCACGGCATCGCGCACCTCCACGTTGCCGATCACGAGGGCGGCGGGCAACCCCGGCGCACCGGCGGCCGCACCCGGCGCAGGCAGGGACGCGACGCCGTCGAACTGCCAGTTGCCCCGTCCCGCGGCGTCGGTCTCCAGGGCGATCCGCGGCGCGAGGAGCGCGATGCGCGAGAGCTCGAAGCGGCCCGACAGGAGCGGCAGGATTTCGACGGTGAGGCCGAGCTCCTTCGCCTCGATCATCTTCGGCGAACTCGCCCAGGGCGCATTGCCGAGCGCGATGTCGGTCAGTTCCACGCGCGGCGGGAGCGCCAGCGCGACGCGCGCAGTGCCGTTCACGGTGAACTCGCGACCGGTGAGCGCCTTGATGCGCGCAGCCACGGGAGGCACGAGCGTCTCGCGCCCCAGGGCCGTCGCGGCGACCACCACGCCGATCAGGAGCAGGACGACGAGGATCGCGAGGCCGGCGAGGATTCGTCCCAGCAATCGCATGACGGCAAATTCTACGCGCCGCGAACCCTGCATGCGGCCATCGCAGGGGGATCCCGGCAACGGGCTCGGGTCGACGCCCATCGGGGTTCGTCGCCTCCGGGAGCGGTTCGTCCGCGGATCTGCCCGCCGCTCGTGGATCGGGATTAGGATGGCGACCGCCGGACAGGAAAACCCCTCCGGCACGCGCCGGGACCGTGCAACACGGACCCGAGCCATGGGACGCCGTCACGAGCGGATTCCCGTCGAAGGAGAGACGATGACCACCCAAGCACATCGCGCCCCGGCCCATCCCTGGTCGCATGCCCTGCGCGGCTTCACCTGGCGGCGCTTCGCGCTCTTCTGCGGCCTCGTGGCGATCGCCGCCACCGGCAGCGCGCTGATGGGACTGTTGCGGCCCGGTGGAACCTGGGCCATGGCGGGTCGCAACTTCGCGATGCAGTACGTCAACCTCTTCGTGTTCTTCGGTTCCGTCTGGGTATGCGTGGTCGCCTTCGGGAATCGGGCGCCGCGGCGCACCGGGCCACGACTTCTCGTGCTGGCCCTTGCGGTCCTCGCGGGCCTCGCGCTGGGCTACCTGATCGCCCCTCACGCCACGGGGTGGATGCACGCGACGGACAAGGATCCGGTGTCGTTGCAGAAGGAGCTCTCGGCCGTCGTGCTGTGGAGCCACGTGATCGCGGCCGGCGTGCTGGGGTACTTCTTCCTCACGCGCGAGGAGGAAACCGTCGCCCACCTGCACGAGGAGGACATGCGGCGCGAGTCGCTCGAGCGCGAGCTGGCCGAAGCGCGGCTGTCGGTGATGCAGGCGCAGGTCGAGCCGCACTTCCTCTTCAACACGCTCGCCAACGTGCGCCGCCTCTTCGTCACCGACCCCGACGCCGCGAGGTCGATGCTGCAGCACCTGTCCCGCTATCTCGGCGCGATGCTGCCGCGCATGCGACGCAGCGATTCCACGCTCGGACACGAGGCGACCCTCGCGATGGCCTACCTCTCGGTGCAGGAGATACGCATGGGACACCGCCTCGCCGTCCGCACCGACCTCCCCGAGGCGCTCACGGCCCTGCCCTTCCCGCCGATGATGCTCGTCACGCTGGTGGAGAACGCGATCCGGCACGGATTGACGCCGCTGCCGGAGGGCGGCGAGGTACGCATCGCCGCCCGTGCCGCCGACGACAAGCTGCGGGTGTCCGTCACCGACACGGGCGTGGGCCTGTCCGAGAGCTCGGGTTCCGGTGTCGGGCTCGCCAACATCCGTGCGCGCCTGTCCACGCTCTACGGCGGCAAGGCGCGTCTCCTCCTGGCGCAGAACCCCGGTGGCGGCGTGACCGCCACCATCGAGATTCCCGCTGGACCGCCGTCGCAGGCGGCACAGGCAGCATGAGCGGCAAGGATCGCGGCCAAGGAGCCGCCTCGTGACCGCGGCGTCTGCCGCGGCGGCGCCGGAGGGTGTCCTGGCGGTGATCGGCGACGGCCTGCGATCGATCCGGCCGCAGCACGTCGCGATCGCGCTCGCGCTGGCACTCGCCTGGGGACTCGCCAACGCGTTCGGGTGGTGGCTCGGCGACGGCGCCCGGCACCTGCCGTCGACGGTCGCCCATTTCGTCTACGAGGCTGCGCTCACCATGCTCCTGCTCGTGGTCACGGTCGCCATCGCACAGGCTGCCGCCAGGGGGGATCCCGGCGCCATCGCGCCGTATGCCATCGCGGCGATCAGCGCCGCGCTGGTGAGCGAGATGCTGTTCGTGGTGACCGCGCCGCTCCTGGGCGTCGCGCAATGCGCGTGCACGGCGGACCGGATGGCGCCTGCGGTGCGCAGCGCCAACATGCTGCCGGACGCCCTTCTCATCTGCGGCTTCGTGACGGCAGGCTTCCGCTACCGCCAGCGCACGTCGCAGCGTCTCGCTCGCCTTCGCACCCGCGAGCTCGAGCGCGCGCAGATCACGCGGCGCATGGTGGAGTCGCGCCTGCAAGCGATGCAGGCCTGCATCGAGCCACAGTTCCTCTTCGACACGCTGGGCGACGTCGACCGGCTGCATCGCACGGTGCCGCACACGGCGGTTCGCCTGCTCGACGAGCTCATCGTCTACCTGCGCGCGACGCTTCCGCACCTGCGCGAGTCGAACTCCACTGTGGCCAGGGAGGCCGATCTCGCGCACGCGTGGCTCAATATCCGGCGGCTGCGCACGAGCGGCGGTCCGGCGCTGACCGTGGACCTCGATGCCGACGCCGGAAGGGCGCGCCTGCCTCCCATGATCCTGCTCCCGCTCGTCGCGCACGTTCTCGCCGACCCGGTGACCTCGCCGCATGCCACGCTCGACATCATGGCGCGCGTCGACGGTCCCCGGCTGCGCATCGCGCTCGTCCTGCGCGACGCCGAACCCGCACCCGACCAGGGAGCCGATACACTATCCGGCGTGCGGGAGCGACTGGCGCTGCTCTACGGCGACGGCGCGCAGCTCGCCGAAGGCACCACCCCCGACGGCGCCGTGACGATAACCCTCGACGTTCCCAATGAAGCGGCCCACGGCGATCATCGCTGAAGACGAACCGGTGCTGCGGGCCGAGTTGCGCGAGCTGCTCGCCACGCACTGGCCCGAGCTCGACGTGCGCGCCGACGTGGGCGACGGCGCCGCTGCCCTGCGCGCCATCGACGAGCACGCACCCACGGTCCTGTTCCTCGACATCGAGATGCCCGGCCTCACCGGCCTCGACGTCGCGCGCCGCGCGAGCGGCCGCTGCCACGTCGTGTTCGTGACCGCCTACGACAAGTACGCGGTGGCGGCCTTCGAGCAGGGCGCGGTCGACTACGTGATGAAGCCGTTCTCGGAGGCGCGTCTCACCTCGACCATCCGCCGCCTGAAAGCGCAGCTCGCGGCACCGCCGGCCGACCTCGACGGACTCCTGAAGAGCCTCGCTGCGAGTCTTTCCCAGCGCAAGGACTACCTGCGCTGGATCACCGCGGCGCAGGGAGACTCGCTGCGTCTCATCACGGTCGACGAGATCTGCTACTTCCGCGCCGACCACAAGTACACGCTGGTGGTGACGCCCGACTCCGAAGCCCTCATCCGCCGGCCGCTGAAGGCGCTGGCCGAGGAAGTCGATCCCAATGCCTTCTGGCAGATCCATCGCTCGGCGATGGTCAGCGTGAAGGAGATCGCGGGGGTCAATCGCGACTTCCGGGGGCACCTCACCGTGCGGCTGAAACAGCGCAACGAGACACTCCCGGTGGGGGAGAGCTACGTGCACCTGTTCCGGCAGATGTAGCAGCTTCCTGCGCCGCGGGGGGTGTCCCGCGCGACGTGCCGCATCGGGGCGCCGTCCCCGCCGCGCCGGCCGTCGGCACGGGGCCGGATCCATCGACGCCCCGCCCCGATCCGTCGAGGTTGCCCCGATCCGTCGGCACCCCACCGATCCGTCGACGCCGCACCCCGATCCGTCGAAGCGGCTCCGATCCGTCGGCGCCGGACCGGGCCGATCAATCGTTTTGGCCGATTCGTCGAAAATCCTTCTCCAGCCCGCGGGCAACCGACGTACTCTTGCCGGATTGGCAAAGATGCCAGTGTGCCGGCTCTTCGACCCCCTGGAGTCGATACCCCGTGACCACCGCTGCGCGTCCCGGTATCCCGATGCCCCCCGCTCCCTCCCCGGGAAGCATGCTGCAGGGGGTGACGCGCCTGCGCTGCCTCGTCTTCCTGCTCGCATCCGCCTCGCTCGCGTTCGCGTCGTGGCCCGTGGCCAACCGCGTGCATCTCGGCGACTACCCGGGGGCGTTGGTCACCTGGCTCGGCCTTACCGCGCAACTCTCGCTGGCCTACGGCCTTCCCGTCCTCGGCGTGGCGTACGTCGCGAACCGCCTGCCCGCCGGGTCGGTCCGCATCCACGCCGCGATCCTCGCCGCCATGCTGGCCGGGGCCGCCTTCTATACCCTGCTCGGCGCCCTGCTCAATGACGCTCTGGTCGTCAGCGAAGGCCATGGCTCGCCGTGGCGGGTGAACTCCCTGGCCGCGCGCATCGCGGAAGGATTCGCAGAGGCCGGCGTGATCTTCGCGCTGCTTCTCGTCCTCGCGGGCCGTGACCGCGCCAGCGCCGCGCTGATCCGCGAGCGCCTCGACGATCTCACCCTCGGGCGCGAGGCGGCCGAGGCGAGGATGCTCATGCTGCAGGCGCAGATCGAGCCTCATTTCCTCTTCAATACGCTCGCCAATCTGCGCCGCCTGCTCGCCGTGGACCGGTCGGCCGGGAAGGCGATGGTCCGGCAGTTCTCGCACTATCTCGAAGCCACGCTCCCGCGCCTGCGCGATACCGCCTCCACGCTCGGCCGCGAGGTTGCCGTGGCGACCGCTTACCTGCGGGTCCACGAGATGCGAATGGGCGATCGCCTCCGGGTGGCCATCGCCGTGCCTGCCGCGCTCGCGCTCGTTCCGTTCCCGCCCATGATGATCGTCACGCTCGTCGAGAACGCCCTCAAGCACGGCCTCGCGCCGCTCCCGGAGGGAGGGAAGGTCTCCATCGACGCCCGCCGCGAGGGAGACCGACTCATCGTGCAGGTCGCCGACACCGGCGTGGGCATAGGCGCAGCGCCCGACGCCGGCATGGGCATTGGCATTGCCAACGCCCGCGCCCGCCTCGCCGCGTTGTATGGACCCGAGGGACGATTGCGGATCCGGTCCAATCCCGCGGGCGGTGTCACCGCCGAGATCGAACTGCCTTGGCAACCATCGCCCACCTGACTCCCCTTGCGACCGAGCCGGCGCTCATTCGCGACGCCGCGCCGTTCCGCGCGCCGCTGCCCCGCGCACTCGCCGAACGTCGCGCCCGTGCACGACTCTCCTTCGCCGCAGGATACTTCGTGCTCGTCGTCATCGACCTGCTCACGGCCTTTCTGGCTGCCCGCCCCGTCGAACTCTGGGGCCACGCCATCTGGCGCTCGCTGTACTCCGGATTCATCGACGCCGCGACGTGGTGGTCCTGCATCGCGCTGGCGGAGTCCTGGCTCCCGTGGACGAGCGCACGCACGCGTTACGCGATCGCCGCGGTCCTCGCGGCGGCGGGCGGGCTCTTCCTGCACAGGCTGACGCAGACGGCGCTGTTCGAACCCGCCTGGAACCGCGCGCCGTCACCGGCGCTCATGGTCTGGTGGCAGATGGGGTTCATGGGCTTGTGGCGAGCGGCGTTGGCCACCGCGGCCTATGCGTTCCGGCTGCGCCTCGTCACCGATGCCGCCGTCCTCGACTCGACGCGACTGGAGCGCGCCATCCAGTCGCGCCGGAAGGTCGAATCGGAGCTCCGGGCGATGCAAAGCCACATCGAACCCACCTTCCTCTTCGAGGCACTCGATGACATCGAGCGTGCATGCGACGGCGAACCCGCCAAGGCGGATGCGATCCTCGATCGGCTCGTGGACTACTTGCGGGCCGTCCTTCCCAAGGTGCTCGATGGGGCCTCGACCGTAGGCAGCGAACTCGCCGTCGTCCGCGCCCACATCGCGCTGTTGAACGCACGCAGGGTAAGTACCGTCGAAGTCGTCGTCGATGCGACGGAATCCGCGCTGGCGGCACGAGTGCCGCCGATGCTGCTGCTGCCGTTGGCGCAGCGCATGTGCGCGAGCGTGCCTCCTCCGCGACGGATCGGCGTCGCCTGCGATACCGAGGGCTCGCAGTTGCGCATCGTGGTCGAAGCGACCGGACGTGTCGCTCCTGCCAGGGATGCTTTCTCCGACGTCCTGCGCCGCCTCGAGGAAATCTTCGGCCCCGCTGCATCGCTCGTCCGTTCGCCCACGGCGAATGGCTGCACGGTGACGCTATCGCTCCCCCACGAGCCGGCGGTGCCGGTATCGGGACGCACGCCGGGGAGCGCAACGCCGGGTGCCCCGTGAACGGCCCGCGCGCCCTGATCGCCGAGGACGAGCCGCTGCTGCGCAGCGAGCTGCGGTCGGCGCTGGCCTCGCTGTGGCCGGAACTGCGGATCGTGGGCGAGGTCGCCGATGGCATCGCCGCGCACCGTGCGCTGAACGACCTGCACCCGGACGTGCTCTTTCTCGACGTGGAGATGCCGGGCATGAACGGCCTCGAGGTTGCGCGCAGCGCGAGCCGGCGGTGCCATGTCGTCTTCGTCACGGCCTACGACCGTTACGCCGTCTCCGCCTTCGAACAGGGCGCCGTCGACTACATCCTGAAGCCGTTCTCCCCCGCCCGCATCGCCGACTCCATCGACCGCCTCCGGGAGCGGCTGTCGCGAAACCCCGCCGACCTCGACGGCATCGTCGAGCGCCTCCGCACGCGCGGGAGGCGGCGCAGCGACTACCTGCGCTGGATCACGACGTCGCAGGGGGCGGGCATGTCGATCATCACGGTCGACGAGGTGTGCTACTTCAAGGCCGATCACAAGTACACGCTGGTGATCACCGCGGACGGCGAGTCGCTGATGCGGATGCCGATCAAGGAGCTCGCGGAGCAGCTCGACCCGGGCATGTTCTGGCAGATCCATCGCGCGACGCTCGTGAACGTCAACGCCATCGCGGGTGTCAACCGCGACATCCGCGGCCACCTTGCGGTGCGGCTCAAGGAACGCGAGGAGACGCTGCAGGTGAGCGAGTCCTACACTCACCTGTTCAAGCAGATGTAGCGTCGCCGCCGTACGGCGGAACGAAGCAGTACGGGGCAGGTCCTGGCCTAGCGCAGGCTCGCGTTCACTGCGTCCAGCGCCTTGCTCCCGGGCACGAGATCCCCATCCCCCAGCGAGTTGAGCGGGGCCTCGACGGTCTCGAAGGCGTCGTGCATGTCGGCCGCGTCGGCGTGCAGGTACAGAAGCCCCGTCACCACCTCGCCCGCCTCCCGCCGCGCCTCGAGGTAGCCGAGTGCAGCCGCGCGGTCCGAGGGGTCGTAGTACTGGCCGACCTTGCGCAAGCGGATCGCGCCGCCGTCGTGCAGCACCACGGAACGCACCTCGCCCGGCGCGTACTCGGTGGTGATCTCCTCGCGCGGCGAGATGAAGTCGAGGAAGTTCACGGCCTCGTTGTGCTCGCGGATGTAGTCGTAGCTCTTGGTGGATCCGGGATGGTTGTTGAAGGCCACGCAGGGGCTCACCACGTCGATGAAGGCCGCGCCATGGTGGGCGACCGCCGACTTGATGAGCGGCACGAGCTGCTCCTTGTCGCCGGAGAATCCGCGCGCGACGAAGGTGGCGCCCAGATTGATCGCGAGGGTGGCAAGGTCGATCGGGACGTCGCTGTTGACGGCACCCCGCTTGCTCTTGCTGCCCTTGTCCGCGGTGGCCGAGAACTGGCCCTTGGTGAGCCCGTACACGCCGTTGTTCTCGACGATGTAGACCATGTTCACGCCGCGGCGCATCACGTGCGCGAACTGGCCGAGGCCGATCGACGCGGAGTCCCCGTCTCCCGACACGCCGAGGTAGATGAGGTCGCGGTTGGCGAGCGCGGCGCCCGTGAGCACCGACGGCATGCGCCCGTGCACGCTGTTGAAGCCGTGCGAGTTGCCGAGGAAGTACGTCGGCGTCTTCGACGAGCAGCCGATGCCGGAGAGCTTGGCGACCCTATGCGGCTCGACGTCGAGATCGTAGAACGCCTGGATGATCGCCGCGCTGATCGAGTCGTGTCCGCAGCCCGCGCACAGCGTCGAGATCGCGCCCTCGTAGTCCCGGCGCGTGTACCCGAGGGTGTTTCGCGGCAATCCGGGGTGATGGATCTTCGGCTTGGCGAGGTAGGTCATTTTTCAGAGGACAGAGGACAGAAGACTGAGGACAGGGGCGGCGGTGTGTCGGGGGCGGCGCATCGAGCGCCGGGGAGCGGCCGGGATGCGGGGCGGCGGCACGTCGGTGGGGTGGGATCGTGAATTCGCGCGTCAGGCGACGCCGGAGCGGCGCAGCGGAGTCACGTTGAACAGGCGCGCCTTCTCGGCGATCTCCTTGATGATGAAGCGCGCGGTGATCGGCGTGCCGTCGTAGTGCAGCACCGAGACGAGCCGCGACGGATCGATGCCGCACTCGTTCACGATGAGCGACTTCATCTGCGCATCGCGGTTCTGCTCGACCACGAACACGCGGTCGTGCGCGGCGATGAAGTCGGCCACCGCATCGGAGAACGGAAAGGCGCGCAACCGCATGCGGTCGAGATGGATGCCGTCGAGCTCGAGCGCCGCGAGCGACTCGTCGATGGCCGCTCCCGTGGAGCCGAACCAGATCACGCCGCTGCGCGTGGGCTTGGTCGCCTTCGTGATCACGGGCGCCGGCACCAGCGCCTTGGCCGTCTCGAACTTGCGCAGCAGGCGCTGCATGTTGTCGACGTAGGCGGGGCCCTCCTCGGTGTAACGGGCGTAGCGGTCCTTGGTGGTACCCCGCGTGAAGTAGCTGCCGCGACTCGGGTGCGTGCCGGGGTGCGTGCGATAGGCGATGCCATCGCCGTCGACGTCGAGGTAGCGGCCGAAATCGCGCCCGGACTCGAGGTCGGCTTTGCTCATCACCTTGCCGCGGTCGAGACGCTTTGCGTCGTCCCACTCGAAGGGCTCGGTGAGCCAGTCCTGCATGCCGATGTCGAGGTCGAGCATCACGAACACGGGCGTCTGCAGCCGGTCGGCGAGGTCGAAGGCCTGCGCGCCCAGGGAGAACGCTTCGGTGGGGTCCTCGGGCAGCAGCAGCACGTGCTTGGTATCGCCATGCGAAGCGTAGGCGCAGGAGATGAGGTCCGCCTGCTGCGTGCGCGTGGGCATGCCCGTCGACGGGCTGCCGCGCTGCACGTCGAAGAGCACCACGGGAATCTCGGCGAAGTACGCGAGCCCGAGGAACTCCTGCATCAGCGATACGCCCGGACCCGAGGTGCTCGTGAACGCCCGTGCGCCGTTCCATGCGGCGCCGATCACCATGCCGATCGACGCGAGCTCGTCCTCGGCCTGGATGACCGCGTAGCGCTTCTTCTTCGTGATCGGGTCGGTGCGGAACTTGCGGCAGTACTTCTGGAAGGATTCGGCCAACGACGACGACGGCGTGATGGGATACCACGCGCACACGGTTGCGCCGCCGTACACGGCGCCGAGGGCGGCCGCGCTGTTGCCGTCGATGAACACCCGATCGCCCACGGCATCACTGCGCGCGACGCGGATCGGCAGCGGACAGGCGAATGCCTCCAGCGCGTGCTCGCGGCCCATGGCGAAGGCCTTGCGATTGGAGTCGAGGAGCGCCTCCTTGCCCTTGTACTGCTCGCCGAAGAGCCGGTCGATCTCCTCGGGTGCGATGTCGAGCAGCGCCGACAGCGCCCCGAGATAGATGATGTTCTTGAAGAGCTGCCGCTGGCGAGCGTCGGTGTACGCGGCATTGCAGATCGCGGTCAGCGGCATGCCGAGCGTGGTCACGTCGTCGCGGAAGCGCGACGGCGGCATCGGCCTCGTCGAATCGTAGAAGAGCCACCCGCCGGGATCGATCTCGGCAACGTCCTTGTCCCAGGTCTGCGGATTCATCGCGACCATCAGGTCGACGCCCCCACGCCGGCCGCGCCAGCCGTCGCCTGCCACGCGCACCTCGTACCACGTGGGCAGGCCCTGGATGTTCGACGGGAAGATGTTGCGGGCCGCCACCGGCACTCCCATGCGCAGGATCGAGCGCGCGAAGAGGCCGTTGGCGGACGCCGAGCCGGAACCGTTGACGTTGGCGAACTTGACGACGAAGTCGTTGACCCGCACGTCGGAAGATACGTCGGTACGCATGTCCTACACCATCCTCGCGACTTCGCGCTCCGGCGCGTGCTGCCGCCGGCAGCGGTCGGCGGCGTGCGCGGACTCCAGGAAGAACTTCTGCATGTCCCACGCGCCGGTGGGACAGCGCTCGGCGCACAGGCCGCAATGCAGGCACACGTCCTCGTCCTTGGCCATGACGCGGCCGGTCTTGAGCGTGCCCGACACGTACAGGTCCTGCGCGAGGTTCACCGCCGGCGCGTTCAGCCGCCCGCGCAGGTCCGCCTCGTCACCGTTGCCCGTGAAGGTGATGCAGTCCATCGGGCAGATGTCCACGCAGGCGTCGCACTCGATGCACAGCTTGTCGGTGAAGACCGTCTGCACGTCGCAATTGAGGCAGCGCTGCGCCTCGGCGAAGGCGAGCCTGGGATCAAATCCCAGCTCCACCTCGACCTTGATGCTGGCGAGCGCAATCTTGGTGTCCTTGAGCGGCACGCGGTAGCGACGGTCGCCGGTGATCGCGTTGTCGTAGCTCCACTCGTGAATGCCCATCTTCTGCGAGGTGAGGTTCGCGTGCGGCGGCGGCCGCTTGCGCAGGTCGAGGCCACGGCAGAAGAGGTCGATCGAGATCGCCGCCTCGTGGCCGTGCGCCACCGCCCAGATGATGTTCTTGGGGCCGAAGGCGGCGTCGCCGCCGAAGAAGACGCCGGGCAGCGTCCCGCCCATGGTGATCGAATCGACCACCGGCATGCCCCATTCGTCGAAGGCGAGGCCCAGGTCGCGCTCGATCCACGGGAACGCGTTCTCCTGGCCGATGGCCACGAGCACGTCGTCGCAGGGAAAGTGCACGTCGGGCTCGCCGGTGGGGACGAGCTGGCGGCGACCCTTCGCGTCGCGCTGTGGTGCGACCTTCTCGAACGTGACGCCGGTGAGCTTGCCGCCGTCGTGCGTGAAGGCCTTGGGCACGAGATAGTTGTGGATGGGGATGCCCTCGTGGCGCGCGTCCTCCTTCTCCCACGGCGAGGCCTTCATCTCGTCGTAGCCGGAGCGCACCACGACGTCGACCTGCTCGCCGCCCAGGCGCCGCGCGCTGCGGCAGCAGTCCATCGCGGTGTTGCCGCCACCCAGCACCACCACCCGCTTGCCGATGCGCGCGGTGTGGCCGAAGGACACGCTCGCGAGCCAGTCGATCCCGATGTGGATGTGCGCCGCGGCCTCGCGGCGCCCGGGAACGTCGAGGTCGCGACCGCGCGGCGCGCCGCTGCCCACGAAGACGGCGTCGAAACCCTGGTCGAGCAGGCCACGCAGGCTGTCGACACGCACGCCGGACCGGAAGTCGATGCCCATGTCGAGCACGTAGCCCATTTCCTCGTCGATCACGCTCTCCGGCAGGCGGAACTTGGGGATCTGCGTGCGCATCATCCCGCCGGCCTTGGCATCACCATCGAGGACCACGAGTTCGTAACCCAGCGGGGCCAGGTCGCGCGCCACGGTGAGCGATGCCGGACCCGCGCCCACGAGTGCTATCCGCTTGCCGTTCTTCTGCGCCGCCCCCTTGGGCAGCAGCGCGGTGATGTCGTCCTTGTAGTCGGCCGCCACGCGCTTCAGGCGGCAGATGGCTACCGGTTCGGGCTTGCCCTTCTTGTCGCCGCCCTCCTCCACGCGGGAACGCCGGCACGCCGGCTCGCAGGGGCGGTCGCAGGTGCGCCCCAGGATTCCCGGGAACACGTTGGAGTGCCAGTTGACGAGATAGGCATCGCCGTAGCGCCCGGCGGCGATCAGGCGGATGTACTCGGGAACAGGGGTGTGGGCGGGACACGCCCACTGGCAATCGACGACCTTGTGAAAGTAATCGGGTTGCGAAATATCCGTCGGGTTCAAACACGCCTCCATGACGCCGCCGCCATGTACCGGCGACGAGCCCGTCGCCCGGCTTTGCTGCGGCTGCCGGCATGCTACCCCCTTCCCCGCCCCGGCGAAACCCGCGTCGTCAGTGCGTGTTTCCGGCACACGATGCTGCCATGCAGCATCGGACGGATGTCCACCGGCCCAAGCGTAGAATTCCAGTGCTCACTTCTTGCCGGCATCAGGTCTCGCCATGAACGCTCCCGACCCCGTCCCGCTGCGCCTCACCGCCTTCTCGCACGGCGGCGGCTGCGGCTGCAAGATCGCTCCCGGCGTGCTGCGCGACATCCTGGGACGCGCCGGTGCCGGGATCGTGCCGCCGCAGCTCCTCGTGGGCATCGAGACCGCCGACGACGCCGCCGTGTATCGCATCAACGACACCCAGGCGATCGTGGCGACCACCGATTTCTTCATGCCGATCGTCGACGACCCGTTCGACTTCGGTGCGATCGCCGCGACCAATGCGATCTCGGACGTCTACGCGATGGGCGGCACGCCGCTCTTCGCGCTGGCGCTCGTCGGCATGCCGGTCAACCGGCTTTCCGTCGACGTGATCCGCCGGATCCTCGACGGCGGCCAGAGCGTCTGTGCGAAGGCGGGCATCCCCGTGGCTGGCGGCCACACCATCGATTGCGTGGAGCCGATCTACGGCCTCGTGGCGATAGGGCTCGTGGATCCGCGCAATCTCAAGCGCAACGCCGGGGCCCGGCCGGGGGACTGCCTCGTGCTCGGCAAGCCACTCGGCGTGGGCATCTACAGCGCGGCGCTCAAGAAGGAGAAGCTCGACCCCGCGCAGTACGCGGCGATGATCGCGAGCACGACGCAACTCAATACGCCCGGCATCGCGCTCGGCCAGCTCGACGGCGTGCACGCGCTGACCGACGTCACGGGGTTCGGCCTCCTCGGCCACCTCCTCGAGATCTGCCGCGGATCGAATGCAGGCGCCACCCTCGATTTCGCGCGCGTGCCGCTGCATCCGGGAACACTCGACTTCGCGCGTGCCGGCATCTACACGGGGGCATCGGTGCGCAACTGGGCGGCATACGACAACGAGGTCGACCCGGATCCGCGGTTCGACGATGCCGCGCGCGCACTGCTCACCGATCCGCAGACGTCGGGCGGGCTCCTCGTGGCCTGTGCCCCGGAGGCCGTATCCGATGTGCTGGCGATCTTCCAGCGCGAGGGCTTCGCGCAGGCGGCGCAGATCGGTGCGATCAACGCAGGTCCGGCGAGGGTGCGCGTGACGTAGGCAGGCGCGCCCGCCAGGAACAACGTGCCTGAAGGCCCCGAGATCCGCCGCGCGGCGGACATGCTCGCGAGCGCACTCTCCGGCCACGAGCTCGTGCACGTCGAGTATCGCGTGTCCGGGCTCGCGCGCCGCGGCGCGCGCCTCGCCGGCAGGCACGTGCGCCGGGCCTACGCGCGCGGCAAGGCGCTGCTCGTCGACTTCGACGGCGAACTCACCCATTACAGCCACAACCAGCTCTACGGCAGGTGGCAAGTCACCGCCGGGTGCGGCACGCAGGACGAGAGCCGCACGGTTCGCGTGGTGCTGGCCACGGCACGCCATACCGCCACGCTCTACGCCGCCACGCAGATCGCGCTCCTGCCCACCACTGGCATCGAACGACATCCCTACCTCGCCGGCCTCGGCCCCGACGCGCTCGACGTGGCGACCACGCAGGCCATGGTGCGTGCGCGGCTCACGCACGCTCGATTCGCCGGCCGCTCACTCGGCAGCCTGCTGCTCGACCAGGGCTTCGTTGCGGGACTCGGCAACTATTTGCGCAGCGATATCCTGTTCGTCGCGGGCGTGCATGCCGACCTGCGCCCGCGCGACCTGTCCGCGAAGCAACTCGGCGTTCTCGCCCGCGCGATTCTCTCCCTGCCCCGGCGCAGCTATCGCACCGGCGGCATCACCAACGATGCGCCGCGCGTGCGGGCGGCCAGGCGCGAAGGCGTGGCGCGCGAAGACTATCGATTCCAGGTCTACGGGCGCGAGAAGCTTCCGTGCTGGGTTTGCGGCACACGCATCACGCGGACCGATCGTGGCGGCCGCGGGGTCTACGAGTGCGTCGCATGCCAGCGCAGGTGAGGCGAAACGGCATCGCGGCCGACCGCCGCTTCCGATGCGCCGCACCGGAAACTCGGCGGCGACGGCCCGACGGTAGAATCCGCCAGCGCACCTGCGCACTTGCCGCCGCCGTGGTCCTCGCCTCTCCCGCCGTCGCCGCGCCGCTGCCCGAAGCCAACGCGAAGGGCGCGTTCGGGCTCTATCCCGCGTCCGGCTTCCGTCTCGCCACCGGCGCCACCTGCGGCACCTGCGCGGCGATCCGCCAGGCGCGCTGGTACTTCCGTGACGAGTGGATCGCGGTGCCGCGCGACGGCCTCCCGGTCGCCGGCTTCACCCCGGGCGTATCTGCCTCCGAGGACGTGCGGCAATGGGCCGCTGCGCGCGCGCCGGATGCCCGCATCGACTTTCCCCCGCTCGTATGGGTCGCCGCACCGTTCGTGGCGCGCGGCGGGCGACTCGCCGTCGACGGAGCGACGCTCGCGGTGAACGGAGCCACGCTGCCGGTGCGGCCGGTCGCGAAGATTCCCCTCAATCGCTCGTACTACGACGCATCGTCGATCGCCTGGCTCGCGGCGCATCCCCTCACCGTGCGCGGCACGCTGGAAGGCGATCACTTCGTGATGCGCACGGTCTGGCCCGAGGATTTCGGCGTGGGGCCTGCAGCACCCGCGTTGCGGGAGCTGCCCGCCGCACCGTCACCTGCGCTCGCGCTGCGGGCGCTGATGCGCGAGCTTCCGCAAGGCGGTGCGCGCGCGCCCTATGCGGCGAGCACGCTCTGGCAACGCGCGGGCGTCCTCGGCGACTGGCGCGGCAAGCCGGTGCTGGCGTTCATGGTCAACGGCGCCCAGGGCGACGACGACGAGGCGCACGGCGGGCATTTCGCGCTGGTGACCGGCCGCGTGAACGAGGATGGCACCATCGGCGACTGGCTCGTGAACAATTTCTATTCGCTCGACATCGAGAGCGAGAAGGGCATCATCGCCGCGCCGGTGCCCCTCGACAACTACCTGGGCGACCTCAACGCCGGACAGAACTGGTACCGGCCCACGTACATGGTGGTGGCGGTGCTGCGCGACGAGCGCGCGGCGGCGCTCGTGCAATCGGCGATCAACCGCGTCTTCAACCAGTTCTATCGACACCAGCTCGTCTACTACCACCCCACCGAGAACTGCGCCTCCATCAGCGTGGATGCGCTCCGTGCGCTGGGATGGCCGCTCCGCGTGCGCGGGCCTTCGGGCCGCTTCCTTGCGTGGGCGTCGTTTCCCTGGGTGCTCGCGACCGAACGCTCGGTGGGGAAGGCAAAGGTCGCCTTCGATTACCTGCACGCCGACCAGACACGGCTCCTGCCGGCCGCGGCCCTCGAGGAAGCCTTCACGGGACTCCTCACCCTCGGTCAGGGCAGCCTGCCCGACGGTGCGGGCCCGCTCGCCCGCATGCTGGCCGACGACCTCGAGGCGCTGGCCTACGTGCGCATCCCGCAGTTCCCGTCGAGCCGCAAGTTCGGTGACGCACCGGCGGTCACCACCGCCGAGTACCGGGCGCGCGTGCCTTCCGATCCTGCCCTCGTGCAGATCGTGCCGGTGCCGTCGCGGCCGTTCCCGGCGGAGCTGCGCGATGCCGATCTGCTGACACCGCCGCGGCATCCGTCGGATATTGCGATGATTGTGTGGAGCATCGTGACGGTGGCGGGGATTCCGTTCCTGCTGTGGCGGGCCTGGCGGTGGCGGCGAACCCGCAGGCGACCGGCAGTTACCCCGTGATGATCCCTCGCAAACGTGGTGCGCGTTAACGGCCGACGGCGCCCTCACGCAGTCCCACATAGCATCCGAGCGGCAGCAGTCGCGCGACCTCCGCGTCGCGCGCATACGGATCGAGCGCCGGGTGGATTGCCGCCTGCACGAGTTCCATTTCGCGCGCGGCGCGTGCCTGCGCGAGCAGCGCCAGCATCCGCTCGCGCTCGCCGAGCCACGCGGCGAGCACGGCGCGGTTGGCCGCGCTCACATGAGGAAAGCGCGCAGCGCACGCCTGTTCCGCCGCACGCGCCGCCACGACCTCACCCCGCAGCGCCAGGACACACGCCTGGCCCAGCGACGGTATGGGCGATTCTGGGTAGCGGCGCACCGCTTCGTTGAACGCGGTGGCGGCGAGCGCCAGGTCACCGACCAGCAGGCGGTGCGCGCCGAGGCCGGTCAGCACCCAGAGGCTCGATTCGCCGGTGGCCACGCACAGCCCCCAAGCCTCCCCTGCCGGGTCCCATGCACGTAGCGCGTCGAGGCACGTCGCGCGCGCGAGCAGTACCGAAGACGAGAGCGGGTCGTACACCCGGGCGAGGTTGAGCTCCGCCTGCGCCTCCGCCGCCTTGCCTTGCAGCGCCAGGAGCTCCGCGAGGTTGATGCGGGCGGAGGTGTAGTGCGGCATCGAGCGCAGGGCACGGCGGAAGAGCGCTTCGGCCGCGGCGGCGTTCCAGTCGCGCTTGCCGGTGAGGATCGCCTTGGTGCGCAGGGCCACGGGATGCTCGGGCGCCAGCGCCAGCGCACGATCGACGGCACCGCGCACGGCGGCGAGCATCACGTCCTCCTCGCGATCGAGAAACGAATAGCGGGAGAGCCGGGCGGCTGCGAGCGTGGCCCAGGCGTCGGGATCCTGCGGATGCTCCTCCACCGCCGTTTCCGCGATCGCCAGGGCGTCGTCGGTCCCGCGCAGGCTGCGCTGCACGAGCATGAGCTGCGCCTGGTCGAGCGCCACGCGCTGCGCGCGCGGCACGGCCCCCGGCGTCCTCGCCGCGGCACCCCCCGCCACGCCTGCCGGCAGCGGCATGGTATCCAACGTGCGCATGAGCACGAAGTCCAGCATGCGCTCGAAGAGCGAGGCCATGTTGTGGGCGTGCGCGACTGCCGTTTCGACCCAGCGCAGCGCGCCGTCCGCGGCGTGCACGAGCCGCACGGAGAGTCGCAGCTCGCGCTCCTCCTCGCGCGCGAGCGTCGACTCGAGGCACCACGCCACGCCGAGTCCGGCGGCGAGCGTGGCCGACACGCGCCCTGGCGCCGCTTCGGGTGGCAGCGCGTCGCGGCCGTGCACGTGCGCGATGCCGGCGTGGGCGAGATGGTCACGCAGGCGATCGGCGAAGGCTTCGCAGCGCGCGTCGAGATCGGTTTCGCCGATCTGGTTACGTGTAGGAAGCACCAGGATGCCGACCTGCGCGGGTGCCGCAGCCGCGCGCGCGACGAACTGGGGAGCGTAGCGTCCCTTGGGCAGCGCGATGCGCACGTCGGGGACCGTGTCGCCCGCCGCGTAGTGCGCCTCCAGGCGCTCGCGCAGCCGTCGCGCGGTGACACGCACGATGGGATCGGTCTGCGGATCGTATGTCGATGGGTCGCGGCGGAACACCTCGATGGCGATCGCAGTCTCCCGCAGCGCGGCGTCGTCGGCCGCCAGGCGCCGACTCACGAGATAGCGCAACAGGCGCATGTGGCTGGGCGCGCGGCGCAGCGCCGGACTCTCCATCAGCCGCTCGAGCTCGACATGGACGAGATCGCTCGAAATAGCGGGCGGCTCGATCATGAAGACGAATGTAGACGACAAAAGCCGTCGGATACAGACGATGTTACTTGTTGTTACGTCACTCGGGGCGACTGCTTGGTTACCGTCGGACTCGCCATTTGTGTCCTTGCCCGAGGGCGTCCCGATGCGCGCGCCCGTCTTCTCCCATGTGTTGCCTCGCGCACTGCGCGTTGTCGCGCTACTGGGCGCGCTGACGGCGGGATCGCTGGAAGCCGCGACCGCGACCTACAGCGTGGCGCTCGACACCGACGCCAACGTGGTGACCGGCTGCGTCGTCTCTGCGCCGGGCGGCGCCGTGGCAGGCATCGAACAGATCGTCACGGCCGTTGTCGAGGTGAGCACGACGGGCGGCACGGTCGCCCGCCTGGAACGGCAGGTCTGCGCGGATGGTGCGCTCGGTGCGCCGGTGGCCTACGACGCGGGAACGTGGAGCGTGGGTTTCGGCAACGGCACCGGCGGGACGGCCGTCATCGAGAGCTCGGTGCCCCTTTCGCTCCTGCCACCGGGCGCGTCGATGCGCGCGACCGCGCTGGCGACGGGCGGCGGCGAGCAGGATGCGACCGCGACGTTTCCGATCGCGCTCGCGTCGGTGACGGCAGGGCCAGGAACGCCGGTTACACCGGTGCCGCTGTCGCCGTGGCTCGTGCCGCCGCTCGCGCTCGGCGTACTGCTTCTCGCCGCATGGCTGCGCCGGCGCTATCCGCAGCAGACGGGGCTTTTCGTGCTCGCCGTCGTGTTCGCGGTCTCGGGGCTCGTGTGGGCGGCGACCGTCGCGCGCGACGGCAACGTCGGGGACTGGGCCGGGGTCGCGCCCGCGGTGACCGATCCGCTCGGCGATGCGCCCGCCGATGCCGACCTCGTCGCCGTGTTCTGGCAGCAGGACACGGTGAACCTGTACCTGCGGTTCGACGCGGACCTGCGCCGGCAGACGCCGCCTTCGCCCGCCAACGTGGCGCCGGTGGTGAACGCCGGCCCCGCACAATCGATCACCTTGCCGGCCACGGCCTCGCTCGCCGGCACCGCGAGCGACGACGGCCTGCCGAATCCGCCCGGCGCGCTCACCGCGACGTGGACGACGTTGTCGGGTCCAGGCACGGTCGCGTTTGCCGATGCGAGCGCGCTCGCCACGACCGCGTCGTTCGCGGAGGCCGGCACTTACGTGCTGCGGCTCACCGCGAACGATGGTGCGCTCACATCGAGTGCCGATGTGACGATCGTGGTGAATGCCGCGCCGCCACCGCCACCGCCGCCGGTCAACGTCGCCCCCACGGTGAATGCCGGTGCGGCGCAGACGATCACGTTGCCGGCCACCGCCTCGCTCGCCGGCACCGCGACCGACGACGGCCTGCCGAATCCGCCCGCGGCGCTCACCACCGCCTGGAGCAAGCTCACCGGCCCCGGGACGGTCACCTTCGGCAACGCGAATGCGCTCACGACCACCGCCACCTTCTCGACGGCCGGTAGCT
>CAYTOT010000012.1:0-7597 GCA_964439475.1 uncultured Alcaligenaceae bacterium | reverse complement strand
TTCGGCAACGCGAATGCGCTCACGACCACCGCCACCTTCTCGACGGCCGGTAGCTACGTCCTGCGCCTGACCGCAAGCGACGGCGCGCTCGCATCGACCTCCGACGTCACCATCACCGTCAACGCGAACACCACGCCGCCGCCACCGCCGCCGGTCAACGTCGCCCCCACGGTGAATGCCGGCGCGGCGCAGACGATCACGCTGCCGGCCACGGCCTCGCTCGCCGGCACCGCGAGCGACGACGGCCTGCCGAATCCGCCCGGTGCGCTCACCACCACCTGGAGCAAGCTCACCGGTCCCGGGACAGTCACGTTCGGCAACGCGAATGCGCTCACGACCACCGCCACCTTCTCGACGGCCGGTAGCTACGTCCTGCGCCTGACCGCAAGCGACGGCGCGCTCGCATCGACCTCCGACGTCACGATCACCGTCAACCCCGTCAGCACGCCCGCCAACACGCCACCCGTGCTCGGCGCGCAGGCAAACGAGATCGTGGCGATCGGCACGACGTTCACCCGCACGCTGACCGCCACCGATCCCGATGCAGGCGATGTCCTCACCTACGCGCTGGTCACGGGCCCGTCCGGCATGGTGCTGTCGGGCGCCACGCTTTCGTGGGCGACCACGGGCAAGGCGCCGGGCGACTACGCGGTGACCGTGCGCGTGACCGACGGCGCCGGCGCCTTCGACCAGAAGTCGTTCACCATCACGCTGCAGGCCGCGCAGAACCCGATCGCACCCCTTGCGGTGAACGACAGCTACACGGTCAAGCCCGGCGCCACGCTCGCGGTCGCCGCCCCCGGCGTGCTCGCCAACGACACGTCCGAAAGCGGCGCCGCGCTGTCGGCCTCGAAGCTCACCGATCCCGGCAAGGGGACGCTTTCGGCCTTCAACGCCGACGGCTCCTTCACCTACGTCGCGCCCGGCTCGCTGCCGCCCGAAACGTCGATGCTGCCGAAAGCGCTGTGGGGCGCGCTCGTGCCGGACGATACCGGCTTCGCCTTCGCCGCCGACATCAATCACGACGGCGCCGCCGACGTGATCGTCGAATCCTTCGGCACGCCGATCGCGTTCGACGGCAAGACCGGTGCCAAGCTGTGGCACGGCTGGGACACGTCGCCGACTTCGCTCGGCAAGGACTGCAAGATGTATCTGTTCGCCACCGACTACGCGATGGGCGACGTGGACGGCTCGGGCGACATCACGCTGATCGCGGGGAGCAACTGCGATGGCAGCACTCTGGGAGCCAGCTCGGGGCGGCTCATTGCGGTCGATACCAATCCGGCGCACGCGGTGGGCGGCGCCGCCCGGGTGAAATGGGTGTCCGCGCGTCTCGACGAGAAGGTTCCGATGTCGCCGAGCGTCGGCGCGGCGCCGGTGCCGACCTATATCAACTCATGGTGAGGTCTGGCGAGCTGGGCCACGCCGACACTGGCGCGCCTGACCGCCAGCGGCGCGGTCAAGGTGCTGACCCGCAAGTTGATTCCAGGCGGCGTCTACGCGTACGACAGCGACGGCGACGGCGCGTACGACAAATACGCCGCCTGCCGTGCGGCGACCGGCAAGCCCGAGGACGAAGGCCGCGGCTGCAAGGCCACCTTCATCGTCGACGCCGCCACCGGCATCAAGGAGGCGGTCCTGACCGCCCCGAATCCGCTCGATGAAATGGACTCCGCCACGCGCGCGCCGATGCGGGAGACTGCGCCGGTCGTCGCCGATCTCGACGGCGACGGCCAGGTCGAGATCGTCAGCGGCGGCGACGTCTATCGCTACGACGGCAGTCAGTGGAACCTCGCATGGCAGGCCGCATATTCCGCGGCAACGCGCTTCTACGAGCCCGTGTCGGTCTCCGTCGCCGACCTCGATGGCGACGGCAAGGCCGAGGTGATCTTGCAAGTCGAATTCGACAAGGACGGGCAGCGCAACCGCGGTTTCGCGATCTATGCCCACGACGGCACGTTGCAGCACGCATTCACCTACCCGAGCCGGGACGCGGGCATGCCGACGATCGCCGACGTCGACGGCGACGGCGTGCCCGAGATCGTGTTCGCAGCGCGCGGCATCGTCTACGCCTATCACGCCGACGGCACGCTGCTGTGGGCCAATGCGATTCCCGACGACGACGGCACGCTGCCGGGCGACCCGCCGGCCTGGTCGCCGGGGAATCCCTCCGGCCTCGCGTATTGGCCCAAGCCGGTGAGCGAGCGCTCGGACCCGGGCTCCTCGGTGCAGGTCTACGATCTCGATCTCGATGGCGCGCCGGAGGTGATCGTCAACGGTATCCACCGCCTCGCGATCATCGATGGCCGCACCGGCGCCATCAAATCCAGCGTGCACAGCAATGCCGGCTCCAGCAACCGCGCCGTACCGCTCGTGGTGGATGCCGATGGCGACGGCCGTGCCGAGATTCTCCTCGCCGCCGGCAACCCCCAGATATGCGCAGGCTGTCCTTCGGTCAACATCTTTCCGTTCGCCGGCGAGCACCGCGACTGGGCACCGGCCCCGCTCGTGTTCAACCAGGCGAGCTACAACCCCTGGGCGATCGACGACAGCGGCGCAATCCGCTACGACGGCACCGTGCACCGCAGCTTCCGCACGCAGCGCCAGTTGGGCACGGTGACGGATCCGCGCACGCGCGACACCGCGACCTTCACCTACGCCGCGAGCGACGCCGGCGGCACCTCGGCCCCCGCCACGGTGTCGATCCGGATGGTGCCGCCGAACCAGCCGCCCGTGATCACCTCGATCCCGCCGGCCGCGGTGTCCAATGCCACCGGTCCCTATCCGCTGCTGGTCTACACCATCACCGCCTACGATCCCGATCAGGGCGACACGGTGCGCTACGAGCTCGTCTACTCGTCGATCGACACCTCCTCCTTCGACCAGGCGCAGATCGATCCGGTCACCGGCCGGATGTACATGGCCCTGCACGGCGACAGCCGCGACATCGGCAACAACGTCTTCATCGTCGCCGCGGTGGACAGCGCCGGCGCGCGCGCCACGCAGGCGTTCATGCTCGACGTCAACCCGTACACGCGCAGCGTGCCCAGCGTGGTGGGACAGGACGTCGAGCCGGCCAAGGCGGCGATCACCGCGGCGCAGTTGACGCCGCGGGTGGTCGAGGTGGTCGACGCTCGACCCATCGGCCAGGTGATCGCGCAGGATCCCGCCGGCGGGACGATGCTGGTGCGCAACGGCACCGTGCTCCTGAGCGTGTCGAAGGGACCGCAGCCGGTGACGATGCCCGACGTCGTGGGCAAGACGCTCACCACCGCCAACGCCCAGCTTGCGGCACTCGGCTTCACGGTGGACGTCACGTCGGCGGCCTCGGCCACGGTGCCGGCCGGCACCGTCATGGCCCAATCACCGCCCGCCGGCACCGAGGTGGTTCCCACGCCCGAGCATCCGGCCGCGCTCACCGTCTCGTCGGGTACGCCGCTGCCGGCACCCATCGCGAGCATCAAGCTCGTGCCGGGCAACGTCACGCGCATCGCCACCGAGGAGATCGCCTATCGCGCCCTCGCCACGCTGACCGACGGCACCGGTGCCGACGTCACGCTCAAGGCGACGTGGACATCCTCGGCGAGCGCGGTCGCGTCGATCAGCCCCGCCGGCATCGCCAAAGCGATCGCAGCCGGCACGACCGGCATCCGCGCCACTGTGGGCAGCGCGCACGGCGACGCGACGCTCACCGTCGTGCCCCGCACCACCGTCGACACCACACCGCCGGTCGCGCAGATCACGGCCCCCGGAGGGGAGCAACCATGCCGCCGCGGTGACGGTCACCGGCACGGCCACCGACGCCAACTTCGTGCGCTACGAGCTTGCCTTGTCCACGGCTGGCAGCGACATCTGGATCACGCTCGCCGAGGGCACCTCCCCCGTGACCAATGGCGCGCTCGGCACCTTCGATCCCACGATGCTCGCCAACGACATGTACACGCTCCGGCTCACCGTGTATGACCGCGGCGAGAACACGAGCGTGGCGCAAGTGAGCGTGCAGGCGACGGGACGCCGCAAGCCCGGCTTCTTCGCCCTTGCGTACACCGACCTCAACCTGCCCTCGCCGGGCGTTCCCGTCACGGTGCAGCGCCTGTACGACAGCCGCGTGAAATCGCCGGGCGACTTCGGGGTAGGCTGGCGGCTTGGTATCCGCACGCTCACGCTGCGCACCAACCGCGTGCTGGGCACGGGCTGGGAGCGCACGGTGTCCGGACCGACGGTGTCGCTCGCAGCGCAAGGCGAGCATCGCGTGAGCGTCACGCTGTCCGACGGCACGGTTGAGACGTTCGACATGGTGATCTCGCCCACGTCCAACCTGGGCTCGCTCGACTTCACCCACGTGACCGGCTTCACGCCGCGCGCCGGCACGCTGGGCAAGCTCGCGTATCTCGGCAATCCCGACCTCGCGATCGTGAACGACGGCGCGCGCGACGTGCTCGTCGACGACCGCACCTTCGAGATCTTCGATCCGCGCAGATTCCGCTACACCGCGCTCGACGGGATGAAGATCGACATCGACCGCGTCGACGGTGTGACGAAGGTCGAGGACCGCAACGGCAACACGGTGAGCTATGGCCCTGCGGGGATCATCCACAGCAGCGGGCAGAGCGTGCTCTTCAGCCGCGATGCCAAAGGCCGCGTCGTGCAGGTGGTCGACCCCAAGGGGCAGACGCTCAGCTACGCCTACGACGACAACGGCGACCTCGTCCGCGTGACCGATGCCCTCGGCGCCGTCGCAACGTACAAGTACGATCCCGACCATAACTTGATCGCCGCCGACGATCCCAGCGGACGCGGCAGCCTGCGCAGCGAATACGACACGCAGGGCCGGCTCATCGCCATCATCGACGCCGCCGGCAACCGCGTGGCGATCGACCCGAACGTGAGCCCGGGTATGGATGTCATCACCGACCGTCGCGGCAACGTCACGCGGGTGGACTACGACGCCGACGGCAATGTGACGAGGAAACAGGTGCCGGTGACCATCGACGGCACGCTCGTCAATGCGGTGACGACGAAGACATACGACGCCTACGGCAACGAGACCGCGGTGACCGATCCGGACGGCCGCAGGACGAGCGCCACGTTCAACGGCATGCTGCCGCTCACGAGCGTCAAGGATCCCGGCGGGCTCGCCATCACAACGTCGTTCGAATACAACGCCTCCCGTGATCCCACCTTGTTCACCGACGGCGCGGGGCGCGATTACACCTTTACCTACGACGGGCGCGGCAACATCGTCGGCGCGAGCATTCCGTCGGTCGGCGCCGCCACGTCGGTGGTCGACGGCCGCGGCCTCGCCCTCGAGCGGACGGATGCGCTCGGCAATCGCACCACATTCGCCTACGACGGCGCCGGCCGCGTCCTCCGCGAGGAGGTATTCGAAGGCGCCTCCACGCTGCTGCGTCGCAAGGAGTGGACCTACGACGCCAACGGCAACATCGCCACCGAGACACTCTATCGCACGATCGACGCCGTGCTCACGCCGTTGACGACAGCATTCACCTACGATGCTGCCAATCGCATCGTGGCCGTCAAGGATGCCGCCGGCGGCGTCTCGCGCGTGGAATACGACGCTGCGGGCCGCGAGACCGCACGCATCGATGCGCTCGGCAGGCGCGTGACCTACGAGTACGACATCCTGGGGCAGCTTGCGCGCATCACTTATCCCGACGGCAGCTACGCCGCGCGCAGCTACGATCCCAACGGCAACGTCGTGACCGAGCGCGACCGCGCCGGCCGCGTGACCACGCACGCCTATGACGAGCTCGACCGGCGCATCGCGACAACACGGCCGGGTGGCGGCACCGTGCGCTGGGTGTATTCGGCGGGCGGCGCGCAGATCGCGTCCATCGATGAGCGCGGCAATCGCACGGATCAAGCGTACGACGGAGCAGGACGCCTCGTGTCGACCACGCTGCCTGCGGTGACCGATGCCGTCACGGGCATGACGTCGCGGCCGGTACAAAGCCGCACGCTCGACGGCAGCGGCCTCGTGCTCTCGTCCACCGATGCCAAGGGGCGCACCACCACGAGCACGCTCGATGCCGCCGGCAGGCCCGTGCAGGTGGCCTTTGCCGACGGAAGTGTCAGGAAGACGACGTACGACACCCTCGGCCGGCGCACGAGCCGGATCAACGAGGAGAACCAGTCCACCGCCTACATCTACGACGCGCTCGGCCGGGTGACCTCGGTCACCGGCCTCGACGGCACGGCATCCTATGCCTACGACGAAGGCGACAACGTCGTGGCGCAGACCGATGCGCTGGGGCGGGTGACCCGCATGAAGTACGACCGCATGGGCCGACTCATCGAGCGGACGCTTCCGAGCGGCGTGTCGCTGAAGTTCGCCTACGACGCCGCCGGCAATCGCGTCGCCGAGACCGATGGCATGGGCCGCACCACCGCACTCGCCTACGATGCCATGAATCGGGTGGTCCGCAAGGACATCCCCGGTAGCGGCGCCATCACGTTCACGTACAACGACGACGACAAGGTGGCGACCGTCAACGATGCCCGCGGCACGACGACGTACACCTACGACGCCCGTGGCCGCCTTGCGAGCGTGACGCAGCCCGGCGGCGACGCCGTGCTGTATGCGCATGGGGACGACGACCTCCTCACGTCGGTCGGGACGTCGGCTGCGAGCACGACCTACGCCTACGATGCGCTCAAGCGACTGACCGTGGTGAACGCGCCGGAAGGCACGTCAACGCTGGGCTACGATCTCGCCGGCAACCGCGTGCGCGGCAGCGCGCCCAACGGCACCACACTCGAGCAAGCGTTCGACCTACGCGACCGCCCGGTGAGCATCGCCTACAAGGCACCCGGCGGCGCCGTGCTCGCGTCGTTTGCCAACACCTGGTCGCCGGCCGGCCGGCGCACGCAGACGACCGAGGCGGGAGGGGCGAGCGAGACGTTCGGCTACGACGCGCAGGGGCGCCTGAGGAGCCATGTCCGCACGGGTACCAGCCCCCTCGCCGAGTCGTTCACCTACGACGCCGTGGGCAATCGCACGCAGGCTATCGTCGATGGCACGACCGTCACCTACGCCTACGATGCCGACGATCGCCTGGTCTCGGACGGCGCCAACAATTACACCTACGACGCCAACGGCAACCTCGTCGGCAGGACCGGCGCGGGCGGCGCGGTGACCTATGGATGGGACGCGCAGAATCGCCTGCGTTCCGTCGCCTCTGCCACCGGCACCACGCAGTACGAATACGATGCCTACGGCCGGCGCGTGCAGGCGAGCGCCGGGTCGCAGCTCACGCGCTTCCTCGTCGCGGAGGCGAACCCCACGGGACTGCCGCAAGTGCTCGAGGAGCGCGATGGTATGGGCAACGTCGTCGCACGCTACAGCTACGGTACGTCGCAGTTGGCGATGAGCCGCGGCGGCGTGGCGAGCTTCCCATTCGCCGATGCCGCCGGCAGCGTGCGGGCGCTGTCGAGTGCTGCGGGTGCCGTGACCGACACCTATGCGTATGGTGCATACGGCACGTTGGCGTCGTCCACCGGCGCGACGGTGAATCCGTATCGGTTACCGTGAAAGCCACCCACGGTAGGGACGTGCGAATACCTGCCAACGTTTGGC